>NZ_RZTJ01000060.1:0-4095 GCF_003997065.1 Mesorhizobium sp. M6A.T.Ce.TU.016.01.1.1
CCGGATGATTGCCGCTGCCGACGTCTTGGAAGTTCTGGAACGCGATTCCCGTAGGCAGCGGTCATGACTGCTGTAAGTGGCACCCAGCGCCTTCCCCAGAGTGTCGCGATTGACGCCGGCTTTACCGCTTGGGCCGCGCTGATCGTTCTCACCCTCGTTTGCATCGTATTGCAGCACAGGCTGCCTTGGGTCGTGACCTTTCCCACAGCTTGGCAGGTGCCAATAGCGGCAGGGATCAACGTTGTGAGTGACGCGGTGGTGCCGGTTATCCAGCCGCTTTTCAGGAGCATCTCAGCACTGCTAGATGTTCCAATGCGTGGTATGCAAGCCTGCCTTTCTTGGCTCCCTTGGCCTGCAACGATGGTGATCGTCGTAGTCCTATCGCTGAAGTCAGGGGGATACCGGCTTGCGCTTTTTTCCGTCATTGCCCTCGGCTACATGATAATTGCCGGTTATTGGCCACAGAGCATGAACACGTTGGCGCTGGTGCTTCTGGCCGTTCCGATTGCCGTCGGGCTAGGGTTTGCGCTTGGTCTGCTCGGCTATCGGTTTCCGAGGTTCCGACCAGGGTTACTGGCCCTCCTAGACCTCATGCAGACTGTTCCCGCATTTGCATACCTGATCCCACTGCTCCTGTTGTTCGGCTTCGGGCCGGTCGTTGGTCTCATTGCCAGCGCCATCTATGCGACGCCGCCCATGGTGCGGAACACAATACTTGGCCTCGATCGCGTGCCGAGCGATATCAGCGAAGCCGGCCTGATGAGCGGCTGCACGCGGCGGCAGCAATTCTGGCACGTCGAAGTCCCCACGGCACTGCCACAGATGCTTGTCGGCTTCAATCAGAGCACGATGGCCGCCCTTTCCATGGTCATCGTTGCCGCGATCATTGGTGGATTTGAAGACATTGGCTGGGAGGTTTTGTCGTCGATGCGCAAAGCCGAATTCGGGCAAAGCATCCTGTCCGGGTTGGTCATCGCTCTCTTGGCGATGTTGATAGACCGGCTGACGTTAGGGTTCGCCAAGGAATGCCCAAACGGTCCGACGCCCATCATGGCCTGGATGAATTGGCGGCGACTTGCGGCCATCGTTGTCATCGCCCTGGTCGCGGCCGCCGCCCAGCGGCTTTTCTTGCCCGACGCGTGGGCGCTCCCTTCGACGACACTGCGTGAACAGGTTGGAATTGTAAATGTCGCGCTGACGAGCGTCGTTCGCGACTACGCGGGGTTTTTCAACGGTGCGCGCAATGTCGTCCTGTACAGTCTCCTGCTGCCGTTGCGGATGGGCATCGTTGGTGCTGCGACCCCCGCGCTTTGGGGGTTCGCGTTAACGCCGCCGATGATCGCCGTATATGTGGCGCTCTGGCTCGCAATCGCGGGGTTGGCTATGAAAGCCTACGGCTGGCAGCTCGCAGTGGCCACATGCATGGCAGGACTTCTTTTGTTTCAAGGGTTTGCAGGATTTCCCTGGCCCGCGCTCATTCTCGGTTTTGGGTTGCTGGCCTATCGTCTGGCTGGCATCAGGCTCGCGTGTTTCGCCGTGATCGGCTTCGCCTTCATTCTCGTTTCGGGCCTGTCGGCGCCCCTCGGCCAATCGATGTACCTGACGATGCTCGCCGTGATCCTCTGTCTGATGATCGGTGGGTTGCTGGGTGCCTGGGCCGCGCACAGTGAGCGAGTCTCCAAAATCCTGCGGCCAATTTGCGACGGGCTTCAGACGGTCCCGCAGTTCGTTTTCCTCATCCCGGCTCTCATGTTCTTCAAGGTCGGCGAGTTCACAGCCCTTATTGCAATCATGCTCTACGCGATCGTGCCGCCGATCCGCTATGTGGAGCATGGCCTCCGCAACGTGCGTGTTGACGTGGTCGAAGCCGTTCAGCAAATGGGCGCGACCCCCACCCAGGTTCTCATGCAGGCCAAGTTTCCACTTGCGCTTCCGGTAATCATGTTGGGGATCAATCAGACCATCATGGCCGCCCTGTCGATGCTGGCGATTGCAGCCCTTGTCGGCACCCGTGACCTTGGTCAGCAAGTCTATATCGCGCTTGGCAAAGCCGACGCAGGACTGGGTATTGTGGCAGGTCTTTCGATCGCCTTCCTCGCTATCCTGGCCGATCGCCTGACGCAGGCGGGAGCTCGACAGGCGGGCTCCATGGAACCAGACTGGAAAAGCTGATGTCCTTCGTGAAGACTGCGGCGACGAAGACCGGCGGCGCGTTGTCCGCCTGCTGTTCAAGGGCCTGGTGCAGCTCTTGTCTAATGATAGGGCAGGAGACAAGGGGAGAGCGCACATCTTGTGGGCGGTGCGATAGCAAACACGTCGCCGGTGGCGAGTCTCCCGGCCTACGGTAGACTTACGTCGACACGACCAATAACAGTCTGAAGCTCGCATGTCGCCCGATGATGATTTGCCGCAAACGAAATTAAACCGCGTGACAAGCTTGGAGGCGTGATGCTCGCGGCCGCCCCCGATCGCGTTGGGAGGAGTCTCCTTGGTATGGGATTTCATTGTGTCAGTGCCGAGAATCAAAGACGGCTATCGGAGCGGATAGCGACAGCAAGGCCACACGTCACGGAGAAGAAAAGAATGCAGCACTGGCTGGATAAGCTAACTGATCTCACCGCAATCGAAGGCGATCAAAGCAACCTCGAGGAGGCTCTGGCGGGCCTGGCCGAACAGATTGGCTTTGGCGGCTATGCCTATCTCAACATCCAGCCAGGCCATATGCTGGCGATCTCGAACTATCACCCTGATTGGCTGTCCCTGTACTTCGAGCGACGCTATTCCGCTCTCGATCCCGTCGTAAGGCGCGCGAAATCGCTGAAGCGGACGTTCACGTGGGCTGGTGAGCAGGAGAGGCCGCGCCTCTCAAAAGCGGAACGCTCGTTCTACGCGCATGCGTCCGATTTCAATATCCGATCCGGCATTACCATCCCCGTCAAGACTGCGAATGGATCGATGTCGATGTTCACCCTCGCCTCAGAGAAGCTGACGATTGATCTCGACAGGGAGATCGACGCCGTTGCCGCCGCGTCCGCGGTCGCGCAGCTGCATGCCCGCATCGCCTTCCTGCGGGCCACTTCCACTAGCGAGGATGCTGCCTTTCTGGATCCCAAGGAGGCCACCTATCTTCGGTGGATCGCCGTCGGCAAGACGATGGAGGAGGTGGCGGATCTGGAGGGCGTCAAGTACAACAGTGTACGCGTCAAGCTTGCCGAAACCAAGAAGCGCTACAACGTTCACACGCTGCCACATCTGACCGCTCTCGCGATCCGCAGAAAGCTCATCTGATCGGGAGATTAGTTCACCGACGCCTTCGGGATAAACCCGAGGATGCTGATCAGTGTGTTCACGACGCTCATCTGCGCGTGCATCTCGATGGCGGCTTCGATGTAACAGAGATGCCGAGTGCCACCAGCCGCTTTTCCGGACTTGTAAGCGTCAGGCAACGCCTGAAACAGTTTGTCGGCCTTGTCCACCAGACGCCGGTGTGTGCGGATGGCCGCCACGGTGAGGGCCTCCAGGTCGGCCAAGGGAAGTCCGCGCGTGAGCCCAGCTACAGGCCGAAGCTCGAATTTATCCTCGAATGTCGCGTCGTCTGATTCCATTCCAGTCCCATCCTGGATTCGTCCGCGGTAAGCCCCGCTGACAATTGACCCTTGAACCCAAGCCGGGAGTTAGAATCCGGGATGAATCGGCCATGAGACCTTTAGCACCGAAGCGCCTAGACATGCGTCACAGGCCCCCGGCCATAAGGTCAGAGGTTCTGGCGCCGTTGCGCTCGACACCGACCGTTTCATCCGGGGATTTCTAAGCCCCAACGCAGCGCGTACTGCGTTGAAGGTCTATATAAGTCATTTCGAAGGGATGCCAGGGCGATCAAGTTGCGACGCTGGATTCTTAACGCGAAGGCCCGCATCGGTCCCAATAGCCGCGGTGGCAAGATGTGTTCCATCTTGCGAGACCGGATACGGGTCCGCCGTGGAGGCCTGCAGCCAGAAAAGTTCTACTTTTCACGAGCACCGAGGCCCGACAGATCGATCCGAATGCCTGCCTTGTTCGGGTCGGTCCTCGCGGCCTCAAATTCAGGATCGATAT
>NZ_RZTJ01000061.1:0-4042 GCF_003997065.1 Mesorhizobium sp. M6A.T.Ce.TU.016.01.1.1
ATGCGAGAGGCCTATGGCGGCCGCGACGCCGCCTCGAAATGGTTCGAGTCCGCATCCTGGATCTCGTTCGCGGCGATCAACGATCCGGAGACGGCGGAGTATCTTTCGAAGCGTTGCGGCGACACGACGGTCGAGGTTGACCAGATAAACCGCTCCTCGGGGATGAAGGGATCGTCGCGATCGCGATCGAAGCAGCTCAACCGCCGGCCGCTGATCCTGCCGCATGAGGTTATGCGCATGCGGGCCGACGAGCAGATCGTGTTCACGGCGGGCAACCCGCCGCTGCGCTGCGGGCGCGCGATCTGGTTTCGCCGCGACGACATGAAGGCCTGCGTCGGAACCAACCGGTTCCATCGGAGCGAAGGCGGTGACAGTGGCTGACTTGCCCAACGCCGATCAGGCTTCCCTCGTCCCCAACGTCATGCCTGCTGCGAGAGGATCGTCACGCGAACGCGCCGAAACCGTTTTAGCGGGTTCGGTGAGCGCCGCCTTTTTTCGGCGCGAGTAGAGCCGTCCGCCGTAGGCGGCTCGCCCAACCCTTCCTTCGCAAGCAAGATCCTTCGCGATGCCTGGAAGCAAATCATAACCCTGACCTGCCTACAATCACGCTCATCCCATAGAGAGGAATACGACAGTTTGACTAACATCGTTCGTTTCGGGAGCCGCCCGAAGAAGAGAAATCCGGCACATGGGAAGAAATCTCCTGCGTCTATCGGCAGCACATTCCGCGGGCGCCGCAACCATCGAAACCGATCCGGCAGAACGTGGGCGTGGGCGATCGTCGCCCTGTCCGCGCCGGGTCTATATGCCGCCGATCATTATCCGCTCACCGATCGGCTTACGCTCGCCGTGAACGCACCGCGGACAGATACGCTGCGCGCGACATTCCCCTACTGCACAGAAAGCCGCCGCGTGACCTGCGTCGTGGATGGGGACACGTTCTGGCTTTCCGGCGAAAGGATCCGTATCGCCGACATCGACACGCCGGAACTGAGCCCGCCACGCTGCGAGGCGGAGCGGCTCAAAGGCGAGGCCGCCAAGCGCCGGCTGCGGGAGCTACTGAACGTCGGGACGTTCTCGCTCGTCGCAGGCTGGAGGGACGAAGACCAGCATGGACGCAAGCTGCGCAGGGTGACACGCGACGGCCGCTCGATCGGAGACACGATGATCGATGAAGGTTTGGCCCGCCGTTGGGACGGTAAGCGCCGAAGCTGGTGCGGATGATCCATCAAGACGTTGAATCAATGGTGACGGACCGATTCATGAAAGTCGTTGGACGCCGCTTCCGAAGGAAGCGAAAATCCGGCCATGACGAAAGAGGATACAGGTCCGGTTCATCTTCACCGCATCGATCCAGCGCAGAACATGCGCCGGTTCTACTCGCTCGCGGTCCAGCCGACATTGTTCGGCGGGGCATCGGTCGTCCGCAACTGGGGGCGGATCGGCACGAACGGCCAGTCTATGATGGAAACCTTCGACCAGACTGGAGAGGCGATGATCGCCATGGCGAGGCTGCAACGGACAAAGCGGCGACGCGGCTACAGGGAATGAGCCGGCGCAGGAAGGGCCGGCCCGCGGGAGGCGATACAGTCCTGGAATCCGCGAACTCCAGGGGTTTTCAGTGGATTCACGCACATGTCAGAGCAGCCAACCCTTTCAGAGGCAGGGTTTCGTTGTCATAGATGATTGCGGCTTTCCAACAGAAGGTATTTTAGATGACAACGACCAACGAAATTGCAGACAAGATCGCATCCGAGCAGAGCCTGACCAAGGCTCAGGCCAAGACGATCGTCGAGAGCGTATTCAAGCAGATTGCCGACGCCGCCCAGAGCGGCGCTGAAACCAGCGTGCCCGGCTTTGGCAAGTTTAAGGTAAAAGAGACGCCTGCGCGCGAGGGCCGCAATCCCGCGACGGGAGCGACGATCAAGATCTCCGCGTCGAAGAAGCTGACCTTCACGCCGGCCAAGTCGATCAAGGACGCCCTCAACGGCTGATCCGCTACCAGAGGACGCGACCGAAAGAGGGGCTCAAGTCCTCGGACACAGGGTGGGAATCGCCCTTCCGGATATGTCCATTCATATTAGCCCAGGTCCCGTCGGGGCCAGATGGTGATGTCGTCGGGATGCTGGCCGCGAGATTTCTTGCTCCTTCCGCCTGCCGGCGTTCGCCTGTTAAAAACCGAAGGCCCCGCCTTGCGGCGGAGCCCTCGTCGAGGCGATCAGTCCCGGTTGGGGCGAGACCAGATCAGCTGCAGGCCTTCCTCGCCTTCCACCTCGATCAGGGTGGCGTAGATCGGAGCGGGGAAGCTCGGGTCGTCCAGCTTGACCGAGAGGTAGTCGCGCTCGGTTTCCCTGGAGACCTTCTGCCAGGCCGCACCCAGCTCGACATTGCCCGAGAAGATGCGGAAGTGCGGGCCCTTGTCGGAGGGGCTCTCGATGCGAACCAGCTTGGCCTTGACGTTGAGGTTGAGCGTCTTGATCGTGCCCGCAAAACCGTTGCCCGAGGAAGTGAAGGTGCCGATGGTAGCCATGATGTCGTCTCCGTGAGTTTCTCGGGCCGCGACCATCGCGACCTCGATGGCGGTCGACAGACCGGAGGCGATCGGCCCGCACCCCGCAGGGGACGCAACGCAGTGGAGGGCAGCCAGGGCAAGGCTTTCTTGTTCCGCGCGGAATGGCGGCGCAGCCGTCAGGGGAAGAAAGTCGCGACCGGCTGTTGCGGGTTTGAGAACGAGGCGGAGCGAAGCGAAGACGGCCTTCGGTCAGACCAGCCACATCGAGGACGCAGGTGGTGCGCCCTTTCATGAAACCGCCGGCCAGACGACAGGCGGACCCTACCGGCATGATCAGCGCAACCGCAGCCACGCTGAGGCGTCATCAAACACGTCCCTTGCCGTCAGGCGCCATCGCATAACGACAGACCGTCCTCGGAAAGGGACCCACCACCGCCTTCTATCCGGTCAAAGGACGACCGGCCGACTGGCGAAAGTCCGGGTCCGGCGTCTGCCCCTTCAAGATGGATGGCCGCTACACGGTCATGGAAATACCCATCTCGGGCTGGTCGGCACCGCCGGCTGATCTAAACTCGGCCCGCTGGGCAGCTACCCGAAACTCACCGGTGCCATGGCGGGGTCTTCAGCCGACCGCCGGGCGCCGGTACGCTGAAGCCACCGACGTGTGCCAGGCGGGACGATTACAGACCGCACATGCCCTCGCATTCATTCGGCCAGAGGTCGAGCTGGCCGTGGTCGGCCGCTGTAGACAAGTCGGCTTCATCGAGGGGAACGCCGGAGCGATGCAGGAAGACCTCGCCGCGTATGCCACGCAGGCCGGTGCGGATCGCGCGATCCACCTCCACGGCATCGTCCCACGCCGCCCGGTCGTTGTTCCGCATGGATCGCCACATGGCGTCACTGTGGAAGGGGCAGCCGATGCACGCGCTCTTCGGCGGTTTCGGATAGCCATGGCTTTTCAGCCAATCGAGACAGTCCTTCCGGGTCATGCGGCTCTCGATGAGGGGAAAGCGGTTGAGTTGCCACGCTGCCCGGCTCGGCTTCATGCGCACCACCTCGTCCATCGAGATGCCCAGCCACTGGTGAACGACGGGGTATGTCGGAGAGCGTTTGCGCGTGAGACCAGCCAGATCGGTTCGATCTTGCTGGTGGTTGTGCATTGTCGCCGTATCATGCCGATCGATATATTACCGCGGCGGTCGACGGTGCGGGTGAAAGCCGGGATCGACGCCCATCTCTTGCCATTGCCAGCGGCAATCAGGCTCTCCCGAAGATTGCGGGCCGACACGATATGCACCGGGAACGGCAGGACGTTCGGCGACATCAGCCAGCGCAGATGCTCGTAGACTGCCGCAGGCTCCCAGCCGGTATCGGCGAAGATTGCACAATCTAAGGGGCCGAAATGCCCATGGGCGGCCATCAGCGCGAGCGTGGTGGACTGGACCCCTGCCCCGAGGCTGAGCACACGAAGGCGGATCGGGGATGGCTGCGCGCCACCCCCGGCAACGATCGGAGAATGCAACATCATGC
>NZ_RZTJ01000062.1:0-4037 GCF_003997065.1 Mesorhizobium sp. M6A.T.Ce.TU.016.01.1.1
GTGCTGCGCAAGGCGAACTGCGCCGTCGTCCTCGCAACGCAGTCCATCTCTGACGCCGAACGCTCCGGCATCATCGACGTTTTGAAGGAAAGCTGCCCGACGAAGATCTGCCTTCCGAACGGCGCTGCGCGCGAGACGGGAACGCGCGAGTTCTACGAGCGGACCGGCTTCAACGAACGGCAGATCGAGATCGTCGCGACTGCTCTGCCGAAACGCGAATACTACGTCGCCTCGCCGGAAGGCCGCAGGCTGTTCGACATGGCGCTCGGTCCTGTCGCCCTCTCCTTTGTCGGAGCGTCCGGCAAGGAGGACCTCAAGCAGATCCGTGCCCTTCATTCCAGGCATGGGGCCGCGTGGCCCCTCAAATGGCTCAAACAGAGGGGGATTGCCGATGTCGCATCATTCTTCCCCAAAGCGTAGCGCCCGTGCCGCGGTTGCCGCGGCGCTGATACTGGGCACTGCCGTAGCGCCGCCGGTCGCGCATGCCGGCGGCGTGACGGGGCAAGCGACTGAATGGACCCAGCTCGCAAACAATGCCGAGCTTGTCAGCCTCGTCGGCAAGTCGGCCGAGCAGGTCAACAACCAGATCAAGCAGATCACCCAGCTTGCCGAGCAAATCCAGAACCAGCTCAATATCTACAACAACCTGCTGCAGAACACCGCGCAGCTTCCGGGCCACATCTGGGGCCAGGCCGAGAACGACCTGAAGAGCCTGCAGAACGTCGTCGCGCAAGGGCAGGGCGTCGCCTTTTCCATGGGCAATATCGATGACGTTTTGAAACAGCGCTTCCAGAGCTTCGCCGACATGAAGAGCAACCTGCCGGATGGCACAAGCTTTTCGTCGACCTACCAGAGTTGGTCAGACGCCAACCGCGACACGATCGCCGGAACGCTGAAGGCGGCGAACCTCACGGCGGAACAGTTCTCGAGCGAGGAATCCACCATGTCCTCGCTGCGCTCGATGTCGGAGAGCGCCGACGGCCAGATGAAGGCGCTGCAGGTCGGCCATCAGATCGCCACCCAGCAGGTCGCGCAGATGCAGAAGCTGCGCGGACTCGTCTCGCAGCAGATGACCATGATGGGCACATGGTTCCAGTCCGAACAGGCGAGACAGGACCTAGCCCAGGCCCGCCGCGAGCAGTTCTTCAACGCGCCCGACCGCGATATCCGCGGCGGCCAGACGATGGAGCCGCGCTGGTGAGCCCGCGCCTTCTCATCGCCCTCGCGGTGTTCGTCGCCTTCGGCGCCGGCATGATGTTTTGGGTGGTCGTGCAACCGAACGCCACGACAGAAACGCCGGCGGCGGCGGCGAGCTCTGGTGCTGCGCGTCAAGAGCACCGGGAACGCTTCTTCGGGGGCGATCCGGATCGCGATGTGCGCGGCGGACAGGAGATGAAGCCGCGATGGTGATTGTCCGCCCCACGCGCGCATTTGAGACGGTGTTCATCGTCATCGCCATCGTGCTGCTCGCGAGCGCCCCGGCGCTTGCACAGCAAGGTTCGGTTCTGACAACACTGGAGAACCAGGTCGTCACCGCCGCAAAGGGCTGGGAGACGACGGTCATGGACGCGGCACGCTCCCTGTTCTGGATTCTCGCCAGCATCGAAGTTGGGATCGCCGCGGTCTGGCTGGCGATTAACGCGGCCAGCCTCGACGCTTGGTTCGCCGAGCTGGTGCGCCGGGTCATGTTCATCGGCCTCTTCGCCTTCATCCTCGATCAGGGACCGGCCTTCGCCAAGGCCGTGGTCGACAGCCTGTTCCAGATCGGCGCCGGCGGCGGCTCGGCTTCGCCGGCGAACATTTTTGATGCCGGCATTCGCGTTGCATCCAAGATGTCCGAGCAGGCGCAGTTCGGCCTGTTCGAGGACAACGCGCTCGCCATCGCCGCGGTCTTCGCAATGGTCGTTGTCGTCGTCTCCTTCTCTCTGGTGGCCGCGATCTTCGTGGCCGTCATGGTGGAGATGTATGTCGGGCTCCTGGCGGGGATGATCATGCTTGGGCTGGGAGGCTCCTCCTACACCAAGGACTTCGCCGTCCGTTATCTGGTCTATGCCTTTTCCGTCGGCATGAAGTTGATGGCGCTGGTGATGATCGCCAAGATCGGCTCGGACATCCTGCTCGGCCTGGCCGAGGCGCCGACGGCGACTTCCGACCAGTTCATCACCACGCTCGCCATCGCAGGCATTTCGGTCGTCGTGTTCGTCATCGCCATGTACGTTCCTCCGATCGTGCAGGGGGTGGTCCAGGGCGCGTCGATCGCCGGCGGCATGGAAGCGATTCGGCACGGTGCGCAGGCCGCGACCTTCGCCGCCGGCGGTGCCTTCCTCGGCGCGAGTGCCGCGTCAAGGGGCGCGCAGACGGCGAGCGACGCACGAGCTGGCGGATCGTCGATGGCGGGTGCTGCACTTCGTGGCATGGCCTCTGGCATCGGCAGCGCCGGATGGGCCGCCGGCTCGGCGGCAAAAGAAAAGGCGATCGCCTCGCCCGGCGCCTATGCGGGCTCGCTCCTGGGGCTTGCAAACGCCAAGCTCGACCAGAGCCGGCAATCGGGGGGGCGTACATCCTCCCGGCCTGTGCCGCCGCCGATCGATGACAGTAAGTGAGGAGACCGTTCGGCATGGCCTCAGGCAATCCGCCCGAAAACCCTTATCTTGCCGCCCGACAGGAGTGGAACGAACGCTATGGCTCCTATGTCAAGGCCGCAGCCGCCTGGCGCCTAGTCGGCATCGCCGGGATGACCATGGCGGTGATCGGCTTTTCCTATGCGCTCTTCCAAAGCACGCAGGTCAAGCTGGTGCCGTACATCGTCGAGGTCGACAAGCTCGGCACCGCCTCGAGCGCCGGTTTTCCGGAACAGATCGAGTATGCCGATCCCCGCGTCGTCAGGGCAACGCTCGGCAGCTTCGTCTCGAATTTCCGCAGCGTGACGCCGGATGCGGTCGTGCAGAAGCAGTATATCGATCGCACCTATTCGCATCTGAGAACCTCCGATCCGGCCACCGAAAAGGTCAACGCCTGGTTCCGCTCGTCCTCGCCGTTCGAGAAGGCGAAGACCGCGACGGTCGCCATCGAGGTAAACAACATCGTCGCCCTGTCCAACCAGAGCTACCAGATTGATTGGACCGAGTTCGAACGCGACCGCAAGGGCAAGGAGACGGCCGTCCGGCGGTTCCGCGGCGTCGCCACCGTCACGCTTACGCCCCCGCAGGACGAGGCCATCATTCGTTTCAACCCGATCGGACTCTATCTCCGCGACTTCGACTGGACTGCGCAGCTTTGAAAGGCATGGCCCGCATATGAACTTCAGAACCAAAATAGCTCGGGCCACGCTGAACGCCATCGTGATCGTATCCACGACGAAGGCGTCGCCCTTCCTCCTCTCTTCGGAAGCCCTCGCCGATGGAGTGACTGCCAATGAGGCGAAGGGCATCGGCATTTCCGGCCAGTGGCGTGGATCGCGCGGCCTTGTCACGAAAGGCGCGGACGGAAAGGTCGTCTTTCTCTACGGCGAGATCCAGCCCTCGGTCGTATGCTCGCCGCTGCAGGTGTGCGATATCGAGCTTGAGGGCGGTGAGGTTGTACGCGATGTTCTCGTCGGCGACACGGTACGCTGGAAGGTCGAACCGGCGACCTCCGGCGCCTCTGGCGGCCAGGCGATCCACCTGATCGTCAAGCCCTCCGAGCCCGGCATCGTCACCTCGATGGTGGTGACGACCTCTCGACGCACCTATCACATTCAGCTCAAGTCGCATCAGACGCAGTACATGGCCCGCGTCGGTTTCGAATATCCCGAGGACGTGTCGACGAAGCTCGCCGACATAAACGCCCGCATGGAGGCGAGCACGCCTCCCGGCGCCGGGCTTCCGGCCGAGCAGTTGCAGTTCGGCTATTCGATTTCGGGTCGCGCCGGATGGCGGCCCAGCCGCGTCTACAGCGATGGCGTCAAGACCTACATCCAATTCCCGCGTTCGATCTCCGGCCAGGACGTGCCGATCCTCTTCGTCGTCTCCGGCGGCCAGAACCGCATCGTCAATTAT
>NZ_RZTJ01000063.1:0-3963 GCF_003997065.1 Mesorhizobium sp. M6A.T.Ce.TU.016.01.1.1
GTGCCGATCTTGAGGCCGGTGGCCGGATTGTTGACGTCGACCGTCTGGCCGCTGTCGGCCTGCACCCACTCGCCATTGATGAGATTGGCCTGGCGCATGAAATGGCTGGTTTTCTGAAGCATGGTCTAGCCTCCGTTCGGCTCATCTGATCAGGATTTGACTTGTGCTGGCTCGCGCCTTGCCGGGGCCCCCTTGTGGGACAGCAGGACGACAACCCCGGCCGCACTCCAGCCGGTGCGCAACATCTCGCCGCCGCGATATTTGGCGTCCGTCGGTTCGGACGTTTGATCTCCGCTTAGCACTCGCCATGTCGCCGGCGCGATACGACGCCGATCAGCTTGTTGTTCTCGCCGATGAACCCAGCGAGGAAACCAGTTCGCGGCTGCTCGCATCGTGGGAGTCGTAATTCGACGTAGCGATCAGACACCATGCGGGGGGAACCTTCCTGATTTGGCTGCGGTGAACTGTTTATTGGGTCAACCAGCTCCTGAGCTCCTTGCACGCTCATGCCAGCTGGTCGGCCTGCACATGCGCCGCCGCAGTCTCGTCAAGCGCCGCGCGAACGCCGTCGACCAGGGCGTCTATCTCGTTGGGGGTAATAATGTAGGGAGGGCAAATCGCCAGCACGTCCCCCATGTTGCGGATCATGACGCCGTGATCGCGGCACCGCCGCTCGACATCGGTGCCAATTCGCAGCTCCGGCGCAAAGGCGCGACGGGTGGCGCGATCCTCGACGATCTGAATCCCCGCGATGAAGCCGCGGCCGCGGACCTCGCCGACCAGCGGATGGTCGCCGAGCGCTTCGGCGAGCGCTCTGTGCAGGTAATCGCCAAGACGACGCGCCTGGTTCACGAGATCGACCTCGCGATAAATCCTGATCGCCTCGGCGGCGACGGCGGCTGTCACCGGATGACCGGAATAGGTGAAACCGTGGCCGAACACGCCGACCTTGTGGGCCTCGTCAGCGACGCATTGGTAGATCTTGTCGGAGATAATGACGCCGCCGATCGGCAGGTGACCGGATGAAAGCCCCTTGGCGATCGAGAGCATGTCCGGTTCCATGCCGAATGTCTGGCTGCCGAACCAGTTCCCCGTGCGTCCGAAGCCGCAGACCACCTCGTCGGACAGCATAAGGATGTCGTATTTGCGCAGCACCGCCTGGATCTTTGGAAAATAATCCTCCGGTGGCACCAGCACGCCGCCGGCCCCCATTACCGGCTCGGCGATCATCGCGGCGATTGTCTCGGGCCCCTCCGCTAGAATTAGGGCTTCGAGTTCTTGGGCCAAGCGCGTGGCGTAGTCACGCTCCGCCTCGGCCGGCAGACCATCAAGATATTGGAACGGCCGCGCCGCGAATATGACGGGAAGCAGCGGCAGATTGAAGGACTTATGCATGTGCGGCAGCCCACTCAGCGCCGCGCCCATAATCGTACTGCCGTGGAAGGCGCCAAACCTGCTGATAATCTTGCGTTTGTCGGGACGCCCCCGCGCGGCTTGGTAATACCAGGCGAGCTTGACCATCGTGTCGTTGGCTTCCGAACCGGAGCCGACCAGAAAAACGCGCGCGTCGTCGAATGGCGCCAACGCGGCGAGCTGTTCGACGAGTTCGACGGAAGGCTCGTTCGAACGGTGGTTGAAGGTGTGGTAGACGGCCAGTTTGCGCATCTGGCGGTCAGCCGCGTCAGCCAGCCGGCTGTCGTTGAAGCCGAGCGAGGCACACCAGAGTCCGCCCATCCCCTCAATGTAGCGGTTGCCGGCGTCATCGACGATGGTCGCGCCCTCGCCGGCCACGATCGTCAACGGACCATGATCCTCATGCAGGCGCGGATCCGTCTGGGAATGAAAGTGTCTGGCCATGTCCAGCACGCGCGATTCGTTCTTCATGAAAATTCTCCTTCGCGACCAGATGGGCGGTTGCGTCAGCGACAAATATCTTATAACTTATAAGTTGTCGAGTAGAAATGATCCTGAGAGTCACGCTCATGCCCTACCAACACGCCCCATCAGACATCGCCTTACAACCCGACGCGAAGCGGACCGCCCTTTTGCGGGATAAGGCCGAGTTCGTACGGCTCGAGACGCTGCGCCTCATCCAGATCGCCAAGGTTGGCCACTATTCCTCGGTGTTTTCTTGCGCGGAAATATTCGCCACGCTCTACTACGACGCGATGCGGCTCAAGCGCGGCGAGCCGCAATGGCCGGATCGCGACCGCTTCCTTATGGGCAAGGGACACGCGGCGGTCGGCCTCTATCCCCTGCTGGTCGACTGGGGTTTCTTCTCCAAGGACGTTCTCGACGGCTATACCCGGCTGGGTAATCCGCTTGGCGATCATCCTGACATGCGTAAGGTGCCCGGCGTCGATTTCAGCTCCGGCTCGATCGGTCACGCCCTGTCCGGCGGTCTCGGCATGGCACTTGGCGGTCGCGCGGCCGACCGACGCTTCGATGTCTATGTCCTGCTTGGCGATGGCGAGATGCAGGAGGGCCAGGTTTGGGAAGCTGCACTATCCGCGGCCCACCACAAGGCCGGCAACCTGATCGCCATTGTCGACCGTAACGGATACCAGCTCGACGGTCAGGTTGACGACATCATCGGTATAGAGCCGTTGACAGACAAATGGGCAGCATTCGGCTGGCAGGTGCACGAGGTCGACGGTCATGACGTCGCGGCGCTCGCGACGCTTCTGAGACAGCTGAAGGCCGAGACAAATCGAACTCGGCCCGTCTGCATCATAGCCAAAACCTCCAAAGGTAAGGGCGTCGGTTACATGGAAACCGAACCCGGCTGGCATCTGGGCTATCTGGCGCCATCGGACGAGGCCTTGGCTGCCGATGAAATCAAGCGTGGAGGCAAAGCGCAATGAACAGCCCGATCGATCCCAACTCCTGGCAATACCGCCAGATCAACGCACGCGCACCTGGCCTGAGCTACCTGGCCAACGCACTCATTAATTTGGTTGAAGAGGGTCATCCCATCTTGGTGGGCACGGCCGACCTGCAATATTCAAACGGGCTGGTTCGGTTCGCGCAACGCTTTCCGGAGCGCTTCACGCAATTCGGCATTTCCGAGCAGAACATGGTTTCGGCCGCTGCCGGCATGGCCACCACCGGCGCGATGCCGTTCGTCGCTACATTCGCTTCCTTCCTCGCGTTGCTATGCTGCGAACAGATCCGGACCGACGTCGCCTATTCGGCCCTGCCGGTGCGGCTCATCGGTCATCATGCCGGCATTTCACTCGGCTTTTACGGCACCTCCCACCATGCGACGGAAGATCTTGCCATCATGCGAAGCATCGCCGACCTGACGGTCGTCGCGCCGGCCGACGGCCCGCAACTGGCGGCTGCCGTCAAGGCTTCGGTCAACCATGCGCAGCCTATTTACTTCCGCATTGGCCGCGGCCAGGAACCGGTGGTCTATGAAGACGGCGTCGACTTCCAGTTCGGCAAGGCAATCGTCCACGGCGAAGGGTCGGACCTGACCATCATCGCCTGCGGCTCGATGGTCCATCCCTCACGGGAGGCCTACCGCGCGTTGCGCGCCGCGGGCAAGTCCGTGGGACTGATCGATATGCATACGATCAAGCCGCTGGATACCAAGGCCGTGCTGGCAGCCGCGGCCCACTCCCGCTTCATTCTGACGATCGAGGAACACAACATCCTAGGCGGTCTGGGCGGTGCGGTGGCGGAGACCCTGGCGGAGGCAGGTAGCCCGGCGCGGCTGATACGCCATGGCATCCGTGACGAATACAGTCTGATCGCGCCGCCGACGCATCTGTACAAGCATTACCGGTTGGACCCGGCGGGAATCGAGGCCACCGCCCTCGAAGCGCTCGGCTGAACCGACGGACTATAACAGCGAAGCACGGATTCAGATGATCAATCACGACAACACCACGTCGCTCATCGAGCGCGCCAGCGCAGTGATGCCCGGCGGACTGCTCAGCCCGAGCCGCAGGCTCGGCG
>NZ_RZTJ01000064.1:0-3855 GCF_003997065.1 Mesorhizobium sp. M6A.T.Ce.TU.016.01.1.1
GTGTTGGAGTGAATGGTCGTGACTCCGCCCGGGTGCCCGGTGTTCCACGCCTTGAGCAGCGTGAGCGCCGCACCGTCGCGGACCTCGCCGACAATGATTCGGTCAGGCCGCAATCGCATCGTGCTCTTCAGCAGCCGTGCCATGTCGACGGTGTCGCTTGTGTGGAGCGATACCGCGTTTTCGGCGGCGCATTGGATCTCGGCGGTGTCTTCCAGAATGACCATCCGATCGTCCGGCGCATTGGCGACGATTTCGGCGATGACCGCATTGGCAAGGGTCGTCTTGCCCGAGCCCGTGCCGCCGGAGATCACGATGTTCATGCGAGAGGCGATCGCGCTGCGCAGGACAGAGGCCTGCGCCTCGGTCATAACCTTCGACTTTACGTAGTCGCAAAGCGGGATCAGCCGCGACGCGCGCCGCCGGATGGTGAAGGCCGGTCCGGAAACGACGGGCGGCAGCAAGCCCTCGAAGCGGTGCCCGCCGATCGGCAGTTCGCCGGAGATGATCGGCTGCTCGTCGTCGGCCTGCGATTGTAGCGCGTGGGCGACGCTGCCGATGATCACCTCTGCCGCGGCCGGGCTCAGTGCGCCGGCCGGGGTGACGCCATGACCCAGGCGTTCGATGAAGAGCTTGCCATCGGGGTTGAGCATGATCTCGACGACCGTCGCGTCATCGAGCGCGACGCAGAGATGGTCGCCGAGAGCTTCCTGAAGTTTGCGGACGAGACGCGTATGGGAGCGCAGTTGGGTCACGCGGCGCTCCTGACGGGTGCGCTGTCGATCTGACGGCTCGAACGGTAGCCCGGAGGACAGACCTGCTCGAAGCTGACGCGATCGGCCGGCAGGCTTCCAGCAATGGCGATGGTGTTGCCGATCGCAACAGGATCGCCGAGCCGCCGCATCGGCCAGCCGACACGTTTGAGGATCCGCTCAAAGCGAAGATCGGTCGCTGTGACAATCTGGCTGTAGCCGTTCGCCATCGACCATTCGATGATGCCGGCGAACAAGGTGCGTGTCACAAGATGTAATTGGCCCCCTTCCCTGCCCGCGGTCTGGGACGTGTCGACGCAGAAGCGCGAACTTTCGACCATTTCTGGATGCGGGTTCAGAGAACCCTTTTCGAGCAGTTCGGGAAATATGTACTCGAGCATCGTCGGCCCGGAAGCCGGAAGAAGACGGGCGCAACCGGCGACTATCCCACGCTCGTTAACTGCCAGAACGTAGGTCGGCTTAAAATCATCGTAGCGATCGCGTTCCTCCCCCTCGGTGACAGAGACGTCCCATTCGAGACGGCCGCCGAACACCGCTGCGCGAAGACGGTGCATCTGCTTCAGAAAAATTGGATGGCGTCGGTAAAGGTCGGGCGAGACGGTCAGTATCCGCATCATGATCTCCGCATGAACAGGTCATGCGGAGACAAAACAGCTCGTCGGGCGTGTGCCTACGTGCAGATCTGCAGCACGGTGATTCTGCCGAATCGCTGGTCTAGCTATGGAAATGCGAGGGCAGGCAGGGACTATAGTGCTGGTGAAGAAGTGCAAATCTGCATTTCATGCCCACGGTCGCGAACAGCGGAATTCGATCTAACTTACGAAAATTATTGAAGAATCCGGTCTGGGCGTGATTGGTCCCGCAACATGTTAACTTCTCATTAACCAAAAACGCCTTGCGGCTACCGTCGAATCGCACATAGTAATCACGCTTTCCTGCCATATGGACCCGGAAAAGCGTTATTCCCAAGTGGGGCGGTGAAATTGAACGTGGTGCAGACTTTCGACCTCGACATAGACTTTGACGAGGAGATACTCCAGCAGGGCGAACTCATCTCGGACAAGCTCAACATGCTGCGCCTGGAGCAGTATCCGCCGGATGCTGAGAAAGGCCTTCGGCTGTTTTCCTCGGCCGAGGTTGCCGATTTTCTTGGCGTGACGCAAAACCATATCAAGAAACTACATCTTGAGGGAAAGGGGCCGGAGCCGCTCGTATCACAGTCCGGCCGCCGCTCGTACACGGCGGCGCAGATGATGGAGTTGCGCGCCTTCCTCGACAAACACGGCAGAACTGATTTCAAACGCTATGTGCCTCAACGGCGCGGCGGCGAAGGCCTTCAAGTTATCTCCGTTGTAAATTTCAAAGGTGGGAGTGGAAAGACAACCACCACGGCCCATCTTGCCCAGTACCTCGCTCTCACGGGCCATCGTGTCCTTGCGATCGACCTCGACCCACAGGCTTCACTCACTGCTCTTCATGGGATGCAGCCCGAACTTGACAAGAATCCGTCGCTTTTCGAGGCGCTTCGGTACGATGATCAACGCAGGTCGATCAAGGACGTAATTCAACCGACGAATTTTCCGGGGCTCGACATCGTCCCGGCGAACCTCGAACTCCAGGAATACGAGTACGAGACACCACTAGCGGCTTCGAACAAAAATTCCCCTGAAGGGCGTATGTTCTTCACCCGCATTACGCAGGCCCTTAAAGAGGTCGACGATCGATATGACGTGGTTGTGATCGATTGCCCTCCTCAGCTCGGCTATCTCACGCTCACCGCGCTGACAGCCTCCACATCTGTTCTTATCACGGTCCATCCGCAGATGCTCGACATCATGTCGATGAGCCAGTTCCTGCTCATGCTTGGCGGGATCTTGCAGTCGATAAAGGGGGTCGGGGCGAAAGTCCGGCTGAAGTGGTTCCGCTATCTGGTGACGAGATACGAGCCGACGGACGGGCCGCAGGCACAGATGGTTGGTTTCATGCAGGCGATGTTCAACAAGCGGATGCTCACCAATCAGATGGTTAAGTCCACCGCCATATCTGATGCCGGTATTACCAAGCAGACCCTTTATGAGGTTGAGCGCAGCCAGTTCACGCGTTCAACGTATGACCGTGCGATGGAGTCCCTCAACGCAGTCAATAGCGAGATTGTCTCGCTGATACACAAAGCATGGGGGCGGAAGTGATCGCTTTCTTGACAGCCGTGCAGAACCGCAAAAAACCTCGCAAAATCAGCGCAGTAAATACGAGAATGGAGGGTGCAAATGGCTAGAAAGCACCTCTTGGCCAACATCGGGGCGACCGTGGGCGATCGGAAGCCGCAAAGCAATTCATCGGAGAGCAGGGCCGAATATGCCCGTCGTGGCGCAACGCGCTCGATGATGCAGTCTCTCGATGAGATGGCGGAAAACTCTATGCGCGTCCTCGATGGCGAAACGATCGTATCCCTTGATCCGGACCTCCTTGAGGCCTCCCCTTTCGCTGACCGGATTGCCAGCAACGACGAGGATTTTTCCGCCTTAGTCTCGGCTATTGAGCAGGCTGGTCAGTCCTCGCCTATCCTCGTTCGGCCTCACCCAGATGTTTCTGGCCGCTTTGTCATTGTTTACGGCCATCGCCGTGCTCGCGCTGCCCGTCAGCTCGGCATCGCTGTGAAGGCCGTCGTCAAGCCGATCGAGGACATCGCACATGTGATCGCACAGGGGCAGGAAAACACGGCCCGCTCCGACCTCACTTTCATCGAAAAGGCCCTGTTTGCACGTAAACTGACCAGCTCCGGAATTGACAAGGAGACGGTCAAAAGCGCGCTTACAATCGACGATACGCTCCTGTCCCGAATGCTGGCAGTCGCGGAGCACGTTCCTGAACATGTTCTGGATGCATTGGGCGCCGCGAGAGGCGTTGGGAGGGATCGCTGGGAGGAGCTCAAGAAACTTCTCCAATTGCCTGGCAAATCGGCCCAGGCGTCAAATCTAGTTCGAAGCGACGAGTTTGCGAGTGTCGATACGGACCAGCGCTTCGCAGTTTTGCTCAACGACCTGAAGAAGAAGGCGAAGAGCAAAAAAACCGCGGCAGCCAAGCC
>NZ_RZTJ01000065.1:0-3768 GCF_003997065.1 Mesorhizobium sp. M6A.T.Ce.TU.016.01.1.1
CGGCGTAGCCAAAATCGCGGATGCGGTTGGCGACTTCCGTGCCGATGCGACCCAGGCCGAACACGCCCGCCCGAAACGCTCTCGTGGGGACGATCTGCTTGCGATGCCAGACCCGCTCTTTCTGTTGGGAGCGGTAATCCGCGTACCGCCTGTGAAAGGTCAGGACCCAGTATAGGGCGTGGGCAGCCATGTCACGGGCGACGGCCGGGTCGGCGAGCAGGATCACGGGAACATCGGGCAGGCTTGGATCTGCCACGAAATGCTCGGCGCCGGCGCCGAGGGAGAAAATCGCTTTGAGATTCGGATAGCGGTTCAGGTCACCGGCCGGATGGTTCCAGACCATCGCATAAACGACCTCGTCGGGATCGATGGGTTCGCCGAACACTTTGACAGGCAATTCAGGAAGCTGACGGCTGATTTCTCTTCGCCAGCTTTCATTGTCGTAGCCATGGTTGTTCAGCAGGATGGTCATGAGATCGGGTGCCACGTTGGAGAAGAAACAGCCCGCACGGAAGGGACGGCCGGCCGTTCGACCGCCGTGCAAGGCTCTGCAGACAAATCGTTGGAAACCTCGGCTAGCGTCGGCCGAGGTTCCAGATGGCAGATTAGTATCGATACGATGGATCGACACGATCGCACTGGCGCAACAGTGCCGGCCATTCATATTTGCCGAGCGGGAAATCGTCATACTGACGATGCGCCAGCCGCCAGATGTCTTCACGGCTCTTGTCGAGCTTGAGGCCTGTGGAATAGGCGTCGATCAAAACCCGGCACGCGCGGACGGTGTAATACAGGTTCATGAATGCTTCGCCAGCGTTGGCACCGACCGCCAGGAACCCGTGATTCTTCATGATCAGGCATTTCTTGCCTTCAATGTTCTTGGCGAGGCGATCCCGCTCCTCGAGGGTCAGCGACAGGCCTTCCCAGTCGTGGTAGCCGATGTCGCCCCAGAGCATCGAGCCGTCCTGCGTCAGGAACTCCAGGCCATCCTGCAGCGCGGTGATGGCGAGGCCTGCCGGCGCGTGGCTGTGGAACACGACCTTCATGTCGTGATGGGTGTTGTGGATTGCCGAATGGATGACAAAGCCTGCGGTGTTGACGTCCGGCGGTCCGTAGAGGACCTTTCCCTGCTCGTCGACCTTGATCAGGTTGGATGCCGTCACCTCATTGTAAAGCAAGCCGAACCGGTTCAGCAGGAACTGATGGTCGGTCCCCGGGACACGCATCGTGATGTGGTTCCAGATCAGATCGTCATAGCCGTACATGTTGGCGAGGCGATACAGGGCAGCGAGGTCGACACGCGCCTCCCATTCTTCCTTGGAAATGTTGGCATGGCCGCCCTGGACGCTGAAGTCCTCGGCTTTCATCTCTTTTGCCATTGTTGGTCCTTTCACTTGCGACGTTGTCAGGTGGAACGGAGGAATGTGTCGTTTTGCTCCTCCAGGAGCTTTACGGCCATCAGGTGGTTTTGATCGAAACCGTATTTGTCGACGGCTTTCTTGTAGACCGCCTCAACCTGCTCGCACATCGGCAGCATGGCTCCGACTGATCCTGCGAGCTCAAGAGTCAGGGCCATGTCTTTGTGGGCAAGTCCGAGCGCAAAGCCCGGGTCGTAGCTGCCGTCCAGGATTGCCGGCCCATACCGGTTGGCGACGTAGCTCGCCCCGGTGCTGCCCTGGATGATCCCCAGCATCGTATCAGCGGGAACGCCACCTTTTACCCCCAGCATGAGAGCCTCGCTAAGGGCCACTGAGTTGAGATAGCAGAGCACGACCTGCGCAATCTTGGCGACGTAGCCGGCTCCATGAGGCCCGAGGTGCATGACCCGGTTGCCAATCTTGTCCAAGACCGGCTTGCAGCGTTCAAAGACTTGGGCGTCGCCGCCGACCATGATCATCAGCGTCCCTGCGGCGGCACCTTCAATGCCGCCGGAGACCGGAGCATCGAGGAAGTCGATCCCGCGAGCCTCGGCGGCCGCGCGGATGCGGCGTTCGCATTCAAGGTTGTTCGTTGAGAGATCTATCCACGCCGCACCTTTCGGCAACGCGGCAACAATGCCTTCTTCCCCGAGCGCCACAGACTCGATGATTTTCGGGTTTGGCAGGGAGGTGAATGCGATATCGGCACCGCGGGCGGCCTCGGCCGCGGTCGCGGCCGTGGAGATCGCCTGATTGCCCGCCGCCGTTGCTGTCGACCGGACGGCATCGACCTTGTTGGAATCTAGGTCGAAAAGGGAAAGCTTGTAGCCGCCGCGCGCCAGGTTGCTGGCCATCGGCCCGCCCATGTTGCCCAAACCGATAAATGCAATCCGCATAGATGTCTCCGTTCAGTGGCAGCTGTGCGTCGACTACGACGTGCCGACCGATTTTGGCGTAGCTCCAGTTGGCGCTGTCGTGACTGGACCCGCAATGCCACTCTTTCTCACCCGCATTGACGTGGCAAACGAATATAATTATCGAGTCGTATCGAAGAATTCGATTTAAGGAAGCTTTTGAGTGAATATCGAGCATATCAGGGCATTTCTGGAGGTCGGCTCGACTGGCAGCTTCCAGCACGCCGCTGACCAGTTGAATGTCACTCAGTCGACGATTAGCGCGCGGATCAAGGCACTCGAACGTCGCCTGAATCGCCAGCTGTTTCATCGCAAGCGCAACGGAGTTGCCCTGACGACGGGTGGGCACCAGTTCCACTCAAGCGCGATCAACATCGCGCGGGCCTGGGAGCGCGGGCAGCAGGTCGCCACGTTGCCGGAAGGCCTGAATGCTTTCGTGACACTGGGGGTCGAGGACAACCATTGGCCCCGCGTCGTGCCTGGCTGGCTGGAACGCATGGCAAAGGCCCTGCCCGACGGTGTTGCAAGCGCCATCAGCGAGCGCTCGGATGTTCTGATGGAGAAACTGCGAGCCGGCCTGCTCGACATTGCCGTCCTCTATGATCCGCGTCACTGCGCGGAAGCACGAATCGAGCCGCTTATCAGCGAAGAACTCGTGATGGTCTCGACAAAGCCGCGTGCGGTCGAAAGCGGGGTTGTTCCCGGCTACGTCTTCGTCGATTGGGGGGAGACGTTCCGGGCCCAGCACAGCATGCATTTTCCCGGCGTCTTTAGCCACAAGCTCACGATCCGCAGTTCCGCAGTAGCCATGGATCATATCTTGGCCAATAGCGGCTCCGGATATTTCCTGGCCGAGTCCGTGGCGCCGCTGATCCAGTCTGGTCGCTTGCATGTGGTTGAGGGCGCGCCTCGCTTTCAGCGGACGGTGTTTGTTGCCTTTCGCATCGATGTCATAGCGCCAGATTCCGTCAAAACCGCTGTCGATGCCTTGCGCGACGCGATCGTCTGAACTCTCAACCTGCTCAAAGAAATATCATGAAAATCACAGCGTTGAAGACCCGACTGACCGACGTGCCTTTTGCGAAGCCGATCACCACCGCCATTCATAATATGCGCTCGGTCGGTTGCCTGCTCGTTTATCTGGAAACCGATGTCGGACTGGTGGGCCAAAGTTATATCTTCACGTTGAACGCCGTCCGGCTCAAAGCGTTCGACGAGATGGTCCGCGGCTTTTCGCATCGCATTGTGGGCCAGGATCCCCACTATGTGACGGCGATCAATTCAGCCATCTGGTCTGAAATCAATCCGACTGGCTATGCCGGCGTCACAATCTCGGCCCTTTCCGCGCTCGACACGGCATGCTGGGATCTGGTCGGCAAAAGCGCGGACCGGCCGCTGCATCATCTGTTCGGGGCCTGCAGGGATCGCATCCGCAC
>NZ_RZTJ01000066.1:0-3414 GCF_003997065.1 Mesorhizobium sp. M6A.T.Ce.TU.016.01.1.1
ATGCCGATGTCCGAATTCATCCCCGGCCGGTCTTTCCGGCGGGGTTGCTTCGGTCCGAACCGGCGGCTGGCCCCTTCAAGGCCGCTATCGCGCCGCGGAGCGGCCGGAACCCGCCGATCTCGGCAAGGCCGGCCCGCGTCCCGCGCAGGGACCAGTGAAGGACTGGCCCCCGCTTTTCCGCAAGCCGACCTCGCTCGCCTGGCAGGTCCCGGACCCTGAAGCGTCCAGCTTCCGCCGGTTCCTTTCGACCGCACCCGCAGGGAAGACCGGCAAGGGCCGGATCAATCACCTGAAGGGCATCGCTAGAAAGGAAAGCTCAATGTCCAGTTCAACCCGCTCCACCAGGACCAAGGCCCGCGTCGTCCAGCTCCGCAAGGGCACGACACTCGAAATGGTCCGGCTCTGCTGCCCGGACGGCCATCAGGCCACGCTCATCTCCGAAAGCTTCGGTCTTCCCATCGTCGACAGCGACGGCATACGCGAATTCCACGAGCGCAGCCTGATCGATGGCGCCGACACACTCTCCGAGGGACTTTCCGACAAGGCGATGCAGATCCACCTGCAGAGGGTCGTCGGCTCCTACGTCGGCTCCGCCTATGGAGCAGGCCAGTTCTATTCGAAGGCCGTCACCGAGGCCAAGGACGCCACAGCCAGGCTCGCCAACGACACCCGCGACGAGGACCTCGACGGTCCTGTCGGTTTCGACAGCAATGCACAGCGCAAGCGCGAGTTCGCCGCCGACATGGGCCTTCAGGCACATGCCCTGCGCATGGCGGCCGAGGGCGCCGTCGCCGCCTACGAGCACATCGTCGGCGAGAGCTGGAGGCCCTACGAGCGACAGGTCGAGAACCCCGGCCAGGGCGTCAGCCGGCAGGCGGCCGATCTGCAGATGGCGGCTCTGGGCTGACTGCCACCGGGCGGAGCTTCGGCTCCGCCCGGCCTTCTTCGTACGACGGGTTTTGCGACAAACTCATGTGACGTAGCAAGTCCCAGGATCAGCGCGGCTCTTGAGCTTTGCTCCAGACGGACAAGCCGCCAACGCAGACCGCAATGGCGAAGCCGCACACCATGTAGAGGGTTGCCTCCGAGGCTCCGGGCACCATTGTCGGCAGCAGGTATATCGCAAGGCCAAACCCACTCGTAAGCAGGGTCGTGAAGGCTTGCACGCGGCCGATCATCGTGGTGTCCACGACTGTCAGAAGATGGCCATTGGCTGCCGCTCGGGCCACGTTCCAGAGCATGCCGGCGACGCAATAAAGAACAACGGCGACTGCCGGAGTTGTAGCCAGGGAGAACAGAATCAAGGAGGCGCCCGCGGCAATCAGGATTGTCGGCGTAAGATTTCTGAGGCGTTCGGCAATTGCCGCAATGCCGACAACCGCCAATGCGAGCATTCCGGCGGCAGCAGCTGTCATCTCGAGCAGGCCGAACAGTCCGCTGTCTCCGCTGAGTGATCGGGTCACAAAACCTGGAAGAAGCAGATTGGTGATCTGGATCACGGCAAAGGCCAGGCCGACAGTTACCGCCGCGGAGAGGCTGTGGGGGTTGTTGAGCAAATAGCTCAGCGCCTGCCTCGAAGCGGGAATGAGGCTGAGCCGCTGCGACGTTTGAACATTGCCGCTATGCGACGTGATCACCTTCAGCATGGGAAGACAGGCCAGCGCCACCAGTGCGAACAACAGGGCAGACATGGGACTGCCGAGCCTGTCGATGGCAAGTCCGGCAGCACCTGTTCCGATCGCTATGCCAGCCTGATTAAAGAGGGAGAGCCGAAGGGCGAATCCCATGCGCTGGGCTTCTGGGACAATCGCCTGCAAAATACCACTCAACGATCCCGCCAAAAGCGCGAACCCGAAGGCTCCCAGTACACCGGAAACGATGAGAAGCACTGGCGACAGAGATTCTGCGACAAATCCGGTGGGAGCGAGAAGGAGCAACCCTAAGGCCCTGATCATCTGCCCCGCCACCGTCACGGTCCGCCGATCGTGCCGATCGACCAGATGACCCGCGACCGGCGCAAGCAACAGACCCGCCACACTGGATGAAAGCAACACCAGTCCCACCAGCCGAGAGCCGCCCCCATGGAAAGCTATCCAGGCAGGCAGAACGATTCCCACACCAACGATGAAGAAAGAAGCGCACGAAAATGCAATGAATAGCGGTCGTTCAAAAGCTCTCACGCGGTATTCCAGCCCTGATCAACATTGCTGCGCCTGGCACCCGATTCGGTAGCAGGCACCCTGGCCCAAAAAGCAATAGATGAGAAAAAGCAGGCAGACCACCTGATGCGGCCGTGCCAACCGCGGTCGTCACGAATGTTGGTCCTGCTCCGGTCCTCGTTCCGCGAAACGGCTTCGCCGTCCTCCACTAACGTTGCGGCCCTCAAGCGACGTGTCCCTTTTATCCGATTGCTCTTCTGCGGGTTCGCGGACCTGCGGTCCTGCGCTGTCGGACCTCGTGACGGCCGCGATTGGCGCGGCCTCGAATGGAGGTCCGGAAAATGGACAGGAAGAGCAACAAATCCCGCGTCGATATCTACGCGAAGATCACCGACCGCATCGTCGCGGAGATGGAAAAGGGCGTGCGTCCGTGGGTGAAGCCGTGGAGCGCGGCGAACACCACGGGGCGTATCACGCGCCCGCTGCGCCACAATGGATTGCCGTATCAGGGGATCAATACCCTGCTTCTCTGGTCGGAGGCGGTTTCGAGGGGTTTTGTTTCCCCAACCTGGATGACGTTCAAGCAGAGCGTCGAGCTGGGCGGTCATGTCCGCAAAGGCGAGACCGGCTCGATGGTTGTCTATGCCAGCCGCATCGTACGCACCGAAACCGATGCCCATGGCGAAGAGGTCGAGCGCGGGATCCCGTTCCTCAAGGCCTATACGGTGTTTTGTGCCGACCAGATCGACGGCTTGCCCGCGCAGTATTACGGCAATCCCGCGCCGGTTTCCGATCCGGTGGAGCGGATCGAACATGCGGATGCCTTCTTCGCAAATACCGGGGCCGTCATCCGCCACGGTGGCGACAAGGCGTATTTCCATCCGGCTCTCGATGTTGTGCAAATGCCGCCGTTCGAGAGTTTCCGCGACGGGGCCGGCTACTATGCGACCCTCGGACACGAAATGACCCATTGGGTCGGGTCGGAAAGGCGGCTGGATCGCAACCTCTCCCGTTACCACAAGGATCGCGAGTTCCGGGCCCACGAAGAGCTCGTGGCCGACCTCGGCGGCTGCTTTTTAGCAGCTGACCTCGGCATCGTGCCAGAGCTCGAGCCGCGGCCGGATCATGCCAGCTACCTGGCAAGCTGGCTCGAAATTCTCAAGAACGAGAAGCGCTTCATCTTTGCCGCGGCGGCCCATGCCCAGCGTGCGGTCAACTATCTGCATGACCTCCAGCCGAATGCGACACAGATCGC
>NZ_RZTJ01000067.1:0-2581 GCF_003997065.1 Mesorhizobium sp. M6A.T.Ce.TU.016.01.1.1
CAAATTAACTGCTAAGGCATTAACTCTCAGGCCGCGCGATTTGGGCATTCGTTCGGCGCTGTGCCAGCCACAGCAGAAACGGCTCCGCCGATTCTCGTGCGCTCCATTCTCAAATTAAGTGCAATACGTCGCCTCGAATTCTCAAATTAAGTACCCATTCTCAAATTAGGTGCAAAGCTAAGCCTCTGAAATCATTGACTCCATTCTCATAATTAACTGCCAGGCGACAGCAGTGGCTTGCCGAAGCGCGGCAGATGCTCGACTTCAACCTGAGCGCCTCAGCCGGCCAGCGCCAGGCCGTGCAGCCATTCCCAGCCCGATCGCCAGGCCCGTGGCAAGGTTCCATGGCAAAGCTTCAGCGCAGGGTTGCGTCCCCCGATCCTAAATGGTCTACCCTTGCTCCTCGGGTGTGGGATGGGGAAAATGGCCGACTATAAATTTCAGGTGCCGCGTCTTAGAGACGCCGATCTTCTTAGCTTTTTGAAATCAGCGTCTGAAATGGTGGACGCAACCAGTTGCAGCATTAGTGAGATTGGATCGGCGCGGGGTGAGCAGTTTCCGATTAACGACGAAAAATGGCGCACGCATCCGTTAGCTTCATCGGATCGGTATACGATCTACTCGGCTACTATCGGCGCTGCCAACTTCAACCTCGTCATTGAACGGAACATCGCGTCAAATGCAGATTTTGCTTTCGATGTTCTAAGCATTACAAACAACCCGAAGGACGGCGTTCCGCCTGAGAAAGTGTCGCGTCTCAACCAGCTAATCAGCGATTCATTTCTGGCAAACACTGACCAGAATGCCAAGCTGTTTCACAATTCCCAATCTTTTACGCTGCTCATGAAATCTCATCAGAAGATGATCGAGCAGTTGCAGCGCACTGTGGCCAATGTTGGTGAGCAAGCGGCAGCGGTTCGCCTCAGACTTGAGGAGGAATATAACCAACGGAACGCTCAGCTTGATGCACAGTTCGCCACTCGACAGACGGAAGCGGAAAAAACGATCGAGGAAGCAAAGCGGGCTTTGCAAAGGACAGAAGAGGAACTGGCGGCACGGCAGAAAGATTTAGACGACCGCAGCAACACACATGCGCGGCGTGAGCTTCACCAGGAGCTAAAATCGAAGATCGTTGCACGCTCAAATAAGTTCCAAATTACGCCAGAGACGAAAAGCAACCGGACTCCCATCCATTTGGGTGTCATCGGCTCATCGGCGGTGTTGGTGGGCTTTCTTGCGTACTACGCGAACGCTCTGAGCTCGCTGCCTGCCGGCGCTACGACGGCTCAGATTATAATCTCAGGTCTAAAGCCTGTGGGCCTGACTGTTGCGCTCCTCGGCCTAATCGCCTGGTACCTGCGCTGGATGAACAGATGGTTTGAACGATACGCAGACGCGGAATTTCAACTTAAGCAATTCGATTTGGACATTGATCGCGCGAGCTGGGTAGTTGAGGCGGCGCTGGAATGGAGGCTTTCTCAGGAAAAGCCGATGCCAGAACACCTGCTTGAAACCATCTCACGCAATCTGTTTGCGAGAGGTGAAAAGGATGAATCAGCTGATATGCACCCGGCTGATTACTTGGCTTCGGCGATATTAGGGCGCGCCTCGGGAGTGAACCTAAAAATGCCAGGAGCTGAAATATCGCTAACCGGCAAAGATTTGAAGAAATTGCAGACAGATGAAGGCTGACTGTCGCGATCCCGAAAAGCCACCGAACGCCAGGCCCAGCTATCTAACAAGCGCGGAAAGCAAGAAATGATCTCACTGCCGGATTGCAAGATCACCGAGACCGATGGCCATTTGGTTCTGTCGCCAGAGCGCGCGGACTGGCCAAGCATACTGGCCTTCGATCGCTCGGTGAAGGCGTTTCTGTCATTCAACCCCGAATATGAGGTTCTCATTCACCACGCCTCCAGCGAACGCGGGAATGGCGAATGGGATATGGTGATCGTCAAGCCGCCCTCTTGACACGCGCCCCGCGAACGGTGGCGCGCGCCTTGCAGCGTCGAGACTGATCAACCCGCCCGAGGACGGAGCACTATGATCAGCTTCCCCGAAAACGAGCAGAACTTCGATGCTGCCTGCGCGGCATTGAGCAACCATCGGAAGCGTGAAAGCCACACGCCAGCCGATACGTTGAATCGGCTCTTTCGGAAGAATCTTTCGGGCCTGTTCAAGCCCGAGGAACTCCCCGTGCTCACCGCGGTGAACACAGTCGTGACCAAAGTTTTGCGACCGAAGCTCGAGTGGGCGAAACTGGCCAATCGGAGCAAGTCCGACGCGCGCCCGAGCGACGGGCCACTTATCGTGCTGGTCTATGGTGACATGGAACGTCTAATCGATGGGAACCACCGCTGCCGCTACTGGCATCAAACGCAGGATCCGGGAGATCACACCGCATTTGTGCTTATCGTCGCTGAAAGGCCGGAACAGCCAGCTGCGTGAAGCCCGTCGGGACGCGGCCGATCGCGTCCGCCTTCGCCTTTGCTGAAGCCTTGTTGCTCTGGCGTGCGACCCGCTTGCACGCTGGACGCGCATGGGGGATGCCTCGCTCTTTGGTTGGAGGAGAGAGATGGGC
>NZ_RZTJ01000068.1:0-2560 GCF_003997065.1 Mesorhizobium sp. M6A.T.Ce.TU.016.01.1.1
GACCCGGCCCGCCGCTCCCGACGAACGAGGTTCGCATTCGGGAGTCTTCGTCGCCGTGGCCATCGCCCACTTTTCCGTCAGCATCGTCAGCCGCGGCGACGGCCGCAGCGCGGTGCTGTCGGCGGCCTACCGGCACTGCGCCCGGATGGACTACGAACGCGAGGCCAGGACGATCGACTATTCGCGTAAGCAGGGCCTGGTGCATGAGGAGTTCCTGTTGCCCGCTGATGCGCCGGAATGGGCGCGCAAGCTGATCGCGGACCGGTCCACCGCCGGAGCCGCGGAGGCCTTCTGGAACAAGGTCGAGGCCTTCGAGAAGCGTGTCGACGCGCAGCTTGCCAAGGACCTCACCATTGCCCTGCCGCTCGAGCTCTCAGTCGAACAGAATATCGCGCTCGTCCGCGACTTCGTGGAAAGAGACATTCTGTCGAACGGTATGGTCGCCGACTGGGTCTACCACGACAACCCCGGCAATCCGCACATCCACCTGATGACGACGCTGCGGCCTCTCACCGAAGACGGTTTTGGCGCCAAGAAGGTCGCGGTCATCGGCGACGATGCGCAGCCGCTGCGAAACAAGGCCGGCAAGATCGTTTACGAGCTATGGGCTGGCGACACCCAAGACTTCAACGCCTTCCGGGATGCCTGGTTCGTACGGCAGAACCATCATCTGGCGCTGAACGGCGTCAACCTTCGCATCGATGGCCGGTCCTACGAGAAGCAAGGCATCGAACTGGTGCCGACCATCCATGTCGGCGTTGGCGCCAAGGCGATCCAGCGCAAGGCAACAGCGGAAGGGTGGAAGCCGTCGCTGGAAAGGCTCGATCTGCATGAGGCGCGGAAGGCTGAGAACCTGCGCCGCATTCAGGCCCGTCCGGAGATCGTGCTCGATCTCGTTACCCGCGAGAAGAGTGTCTTCGATGAACGCGATGTCGCCAAGGTGCTGCATCGCTATGTCGACGATTCGGCAGTGTTCCAGCAACTCCTGGCACGCATCATCCAAAGCCCGGACGTGCTTCGTCTGCAGCGCGACACCATCGCGTTCGCAACCGTAGAAAGGCTGCCGGCGCGATACACGACGCGGGAACTGATCCGGCTCGAAGCCGAGATGGCGCGGCGCGCGGTCTGGCTCGCGGGACGGGAATCACACGGCGTTCCGGAGAAGCTGCTGGAAGCGACCTTTGCCCGGCACGCCCGCCTGTCGGAGGAGCAACGAACCGCCATTGAACATGTCGCCGGTTCCGCCCGCATCGCGGCTGTCGTCGGCCGCGCCGGCGCCGGCAAGACCACGATGATGAAGGCGGCCCGCGAGGCATGGGAACTTGCCGGATACCGGGTGGTCGGCGCGGCACTTGCCGGCAAGGCGGCAGAGGGGCTGGAGAAGGAAGCGGGGATCGTCAGCCGCACACTGGCGTCGTGGGAGCTGCGCTGGAAGCAGGGCCGTGACACGCTCGATGCCAAGACGGTGTTCGTCATGGACGAGGCCGGCATGGTCGCATCGAAGCAGATGGCCGGCTTCGTCGAGGCTGTGGTTAGGGCAGGCGCCAAGCTCGTCCTTGTCGGCGATCCGGAACAGCTCCAGCCGATCGAGGCAGGGGCCGCCTTTCGCGCCATCGCCGACCGCATCGGCTATGCCGAGCTCGAAACGATCTACCGCCAGCGCGAGGAATGGATGCGCAAGGCCTCGCTCGATCTGGCGCGCGGCCATGTCGACCAGGCGCTTGCCGCTTATCGCTCACAGAGCAGGGTGCTCGGCTCGGAGCTGAAGGCCCAGGCTGTCGAGAACCTGATCGCCGATTGGAACCGCGACTACGATCCGGCGAAGACCACGCTGATCCTCGCGCATCTGCGTCGTGACGTCCGCATGCTCAATATTATGGCGCGCGAGAAGCTGGTCGAGCGCGGTATCCTCAGTGAAGGCCATGGCTTCAGGACGGCCGACGGCATCCGCCATTTCGACGCCGGCGACCAGATCGTCTTCCTGAAAAACGAGGGCTCGCTCGGCGTGAAGAACGGCATGATCGGCCGCGTCGTCGAAGCCGCGCCGAACCGTCTCGCGGTCATGGTCGGGGAGGGCAATCGGCGCCGCCAGGTGACGGTCGAGCAGCGTTTCTACAACAACCTTGACCATGGCTATGCCACCACGATTCACAAGAGCCAGGGCGCAACCGTTGACCGGGTGAAGGTGCTCGCTTCACTCTCGCTCGACCGGCATCTGACCTATGTCGCGATGACCCGCCATCGCGAGGATCTGCAGCTCTACTATGGCCGCCGCTCCTTCGCCTTCAATGGCGGCCTGACGAAGATCCTGTCACGTCGGAACGCCAAGGAAACCACTCTCGATTATGAGCGCGGCACGCTCTACCGCCAGGCACTTTCCTTTGCCGAAAACCGCGGTCTGCGCATCGTCCATGTCGCCCGAACGATGCTGCGCGACCGGCTTGACTTGACGCTGCGCCAGAGATCGAGGCTCGCCGATCTGACGGTCCGGATTCGTGCGGCCGGCGAGCGCCTCGGCCTGCTGAAACCCGCCATGCAAGCGAAAAAGGAGGCCCGCCCG
>NZ_RZTJ01000069.1:0-2543 GCF_003997065.1 Mesorhizobium sp. M6A.T.Ce.TU.016.01.1.1
GGGCCGTTGAACGAACCCGCTGCGCGGGAGGGCGCCTGCGATTGAGGTAGAGATCGGGGACCGGTCGTCGCGCCTGCATTGAGCGTTGTTCGGCGGCGGCAGAGCATGACGGGCTTCTTCAACAAGGAGCCTGACCATGACCCATTCCGCTCTCGATGCCCCCATCGGCCCTTTGCGCCAGCGGTTGACCGACGACATGAACATGCGGCGTTTCTCACGGGAGACGCAGCGCAACTATCTCCGCGACATCGGACGCCTGGCGACGTTCCTCGGGCGTTCACCAGACACAGCGACCACCGACGACCTGCGCCAGTTCCAGATCGAGCAGCAGGACGACGGTGTTCCCGTGCCGACGATGAACAGCATTGTGTCGGCGCTGCGCTTCTTCTTCACGCATACGGTCGATCGTCCCGATCTGGCGCGCAAGCTCGTTCGTCTGGCGCACCCGCGCACGCTGCCGGTGGTGCTGAGCCGCGACGAGGTCGCCCGGCTGCTCAACGCCACCACCTGCCTCAAGCACCAGGCCGCCCTGTCGGTCGCTTATGGCGCGGGCCTGCGCGTGGCGGAGGTGTCGACGCTGAAGATCGCCGACGTCGATAGTGAGCGCATGCTGCTACGTGTCGAGCGCGGCAAGGGCGGGCGATACCGGAACGCCATGCTGTCGCAAGACCTGCTCTTGTTGCTGCGCCAGTGGTGGAAGGTCGGACGCCAGCAGGGCGTGATGCACCGCGACGGCTGGCTGTTTCCGGGGCAGCATGCGATGAAGCCCATCAGCACCCGCCAGCTCTATCGCGTGGTCGTCGAGGCAGCGCAGGCGGCCGACATCGCCAAGCGCGTCGGGCCGCACACGCTGCGCCACAGCTTCGCGACCCATCTTCTGGAGGACGGTACCGACATCCGGGTCATCCAGGTGCTGCTCGGGCACGCCAAGCTCAATAGCACCGCCTTCTACACCAAGGTTGCAACCCGCACGGTGCGCACCGTCACGAGCCCGCTCGACAAGCTTGGCCTCTTCAAGCCGGAAGAGATCTCACCCGACGGCTGAGCGTGCGCGCCTCGATCGAGGTTGCCGACATCTTCCGCACTGCCGGGCCCGCCTACCGGGCCGCCCATGCAGGGCATCTGACACTGCAGCAGCTCAAGGTCATGTCGGCGATCGAGCACTGCCGCACCGCGGCCCTTGGCGGTCACGTGGAGGCCTGCGAGGACTGCGGCCACTGGCGCATCGCCTACAACTCCTGCCGCAACCGGCACTGTCCAAGGTGCCAGGGTGCCGCGGCGCGGACATGGCTTGCCGAGCGCGAGGCCGACCTGCTGCCGGTCGGCTACTTCCACGTCGTCTTCACGCTGCCGGCCGAGGTCGCCGACATCGCCTTCCACAACAAGGCGGCGGTCTACGACCTGCTGTTCAAGGCGGCGTCGGAGACGATGCTGACCATCGCGGCCGATCCGAAGCATCTGGGCGCACGCATCGGCATCACCGCCGTGCTCCACACATGGGGTTCGGCGATGACGCATCATCCGCACGTGCACATGATCGTGCCAGGCGGTGGCATCTCGCCGGACGGAAGCCGGTGGATATCGTCGCGTCCCGCCTTCCTGCTGCCGGTGCGGGTGCTCGGCAAGCTGTTCCGCCGGCTGTTCCTCTCCCGGTTGGTCGCGCTGCACGACGCTGGCCGGCTCGCCTTCTTCGGCGCAATTGCTCATCTCGCGGAACGGCGGGCATTCCTGCGCCATCTGTCGCCGATCCGGAAGAAGCGCTGGGTGGTCTACGCCAAGGCGCCCTTCGCCGGCCCGGAAGCGGTGCTCGCCTACCTGTCGCGCTACACCCACCGGGTGGCGGTCTCGAACAGCCGCCTCATCCGCCTCGACGAGAGCGGCGTCACCTTCCGCTACAAGGACTATCGTCGCGAAGGCGCCGACCGGCAGCAACTCATGACGCTCGCGACCGACGAGTTCATCCGCCGCTTCCTGCTGCATGTCCTGCCGCGTGGCTTCCATCGCATCCGGCATTGCGGCCTGCTTGCCGGTTCTGCTCGCAAGGCCAGCCTCGCGCTTGCTCGTGAACTCCTGAACGTCGCCGCACCGTCCGACGATGACACCACGGACGAACCGGACAACTTTCGCCCGCCATGCCCCTGCTGTGGCGGCCGCATGATCGTGATCGAGGTGTTCGAACGATGGAGGCAGCCGCGCGGACCGCCACACGGTTCCCCGTCGACCGGGAGCAGCACGCCATGACCCAGCATGGAAAGGTTCAGCCTTCAACTGCAGGCACTCAGCCTCCGGCAACGGATCGACGCACGTCTATGGTGATTATCGACTCCGACAGAGCCGCGCCCAGCCGCCCACCGTTCGGACAACACCGCGCGGAGGCGCAACGAAGCGGTCTGTCCGCATTCACCCCAGAGCTCCTCGACGGCGGTCGCGCCATCGCCGACATCTGCCGAAATCCGAAATCCCCATAGCCATCGCCTGTGGCCCGCGGGTTCCTTCCTCGGGGACTTTCGTACGCCTGCCGGCGCCCGAAACTCTTCACGAAA
>NZ_RZTJ01000006.1:0-40634 GCF_003997065.1 Mesorhizobium sp. M6A.T.Ce.TU.016.01.1.1
CTGTTAGAGCGACGTGCGTCCAAGTGGACGCACAAAGTACGCTCTAACACTTTGAACCTACGCATCGTGCTTTCCGAAAATCGATTCCGATTTTCGGGCCGATGCGCTAGCGGCCGAACAGGTTCCGGTCGCTGCCTTGCGGGGCGGACTTCTGTACGTCGCCCGACGAATTGAGCAGCTTGTAGACCGGCGAGCCGGTGTTGCGTACCGAAGACGTCTGCGTGTTGTCGACGTTGACGGTCGCCTGCTTGTTGATGTCGGTCCCGCCAACATTGTCGTTGTTGGCAAAGGCGCTGCCGGCAGCAAGCAAAAGCGCGGCGGCGGTAAGAACGATCTTCTTCATTTCAGTGCTCCTGGATTTTCGTATCCCATCAGCGCGGCAGGCAAATGCCGCCGCTGCTGTTGGAACTGGCTGTTAGTTGTTGCCGAAGAGGTTACGGTCGCTGCCGTGGACGGGTTTCTCGTCGGACGGAACCGGATTCTGCGCCGAAGCGGAATTCTGAACCGAAGCCGTGTACGAGCTGTCGGCCGCAGCGGCCGGCTGGTTGGCGCCGTTCGATCCATAGTTGTCGCTACCGGCAAAAGCGCTGCCGGAGATGGCCAGAATGGCGGCGGTGGCAAGAACAATCTTCTTCATTTCCAATACTCCTGAATTTCTAAAGATCCCCAGCGGCGGACCTGCCGCCGCTCCGTCTTCTTGTTTGACCATGATCTTTTCCGAAAACCGGTTTCCACTTTTCGGGATCATGGTCTGGGATCAGCTGTTAATTGTTGCCGAAAAGGTTGCGGTCGGCGCCCTGGACGGCGGGCTTTTCAGCGTGAGCCGGCTTCTGACTGGAAGCAGTGTACGAGCTGTCGACCGCAGCGGTCGGCTGGTTGGCGCCGTTGGACCCATAATGGTCGCTGCCGGCAAAGGCGCTGCCGGTGATGGCCAGAACGGCGACGGCAGTAAGAGCAATCTTTTTCATTTTTGGTACTCCAGTATCTTAGTTTTCCGTCCGGCTAGCGGCGTGTCTTGGAAGGAATTCGCGTCGTTCGGACAGCCCCGATGTGGGAAGGCCATCCCGCAGATTCCAATCACGAAGTTGTTCCGTGTGGACCAAGAATCTACACCTTGAAATTGTACCAGACGCTTCTACAGGCGCTGCTTTATCTTTTATTTTCAAAGGTTTATGCCAAAGTCGCCATTTGACGATTTGACGGATTGGCGGACCTGCGTTCACAGCGTCATGCACGCATTGTCAACAGAAACGAACCGTTCGGTTCGATTTTAGAAGCGGCTAATAGTCACTTTTGGAAACTGTTAGCCTTCTTTGCCTCCGCCGCGGGTCGGAATTCGATGTCACGGCGGCCGACAATGGTGGCCGAAAAAATGGGTTTCAGCCCTGCAATTACCAACCTGCACGTTTCGCGGGCCGTGTCGCGCCGCATGGATACGATGTCGCTTTCATGCCGACAGTCAGCTGGCCGTCATGATTAGATGACGCCATCTCAGGTGCCGCTTGGTGACGACGAAGCGGAGAATTGGGAAGCCGGTCAAATCCCGGCGCTGCCCCCGCAACGGTGGTGGAGTTCAAGTCGCAACGGGAGACCACTGGGCCACAAGCCTGGGAAGGTGTCGCGACTGTCCGCAAGGACACTCCAGAGCCCGGAAACCAGCCCGAGGTGTCTAGACTCGACTGATCGCGGTGGGCGGTCAAGAGGTGGATGATGCATGTCTGGCCTGTCGCCGGCGTGCAAGCGATCCTTCCTCAATCACCACCAGTTCAGTCTTTGGAGCGACATGCGTCCATCTGGACGCATAAAGTACGCTCCAAGACTTTGAATTGCGCATCGTGCTTTCCGAATCGATTCCGATTTCGGGCCGATGCGACGGCTATGAGGACAGGACATGGATTCGCGCAACGACATGCTGAGGCTCTTGCACGGCCGCAGGCAAGGCTATTCGCTCGAGCAGCCCTTCTACACCGATCCCGATTTCTTCAAGCTCGACATGGAGCTGATCTGGTATCGCGATTGGCTGTTCATCGGCCACGATTGCGAGTTGCCGAAGCCGGGCAGCTACATCACCGCCCAGATCGGCGATTATCCGGTCGTGCTGGTCCGCGACCAGCAAGGCAAGATCAATGCCTTCCACAATTCCTGCCGGCATCGCGGCAGCCGCGTCTGCAACGCCGACAAGGGCACGGCGGCAAAGCTCGTCTGCCCCTATCACCAGTGGACCTATGAGCTGGACGGCCGGCTTTTGTTCGCTCGCCAGATGGCGGATGGCTTCGACAAGAGCCAGTTCGGCCTCAAGCCGGTGGCTTGCGAAAGTGTCGGCGGCTACATTTTCATCTGCCTGGCCAAGGAGCCGGCGGATTTCGCGCCGATGCGCGCCATGATCGAGCCTTACCTCCTGCCGCACCGACTGCGCGAGGCAAAGGTCGCCTTCGAATCGACCATCGTCGAGAAGGGCAACTGGAAGCTCGTCTGGGAAAACAACCGCGAGTGCTACCATTGCGCCGGCAACCATCCGGAACTGTGCAAGACATTCCCGGAAGCACCGACCGTTACCGGCGTGCAGGGCGCCGACAGCGATCCTGAGATGCTGGCGCACTGGGCCAAATGCGAGGCGGCGGGCCTGCCGAGCAAGTTCCGCATCGATCCGGCTGGGCAATATCGCGCCACCCGCGCACCGCTGCTGCGCGACGCCGTCAGCTATACGATGACGGGAAGGCGCGCGGTGAAGAAGAACCTTTCCGACAGCGTTTCGACCGACCGTGTCGGCTCGCTGCTGCTCTACCACTATCCGACGACCTGGAACCACATCCTCGGCGATCATGCCGTCACCTTCCGCGTGTTGCCGATCAGCGCCACGGAAACCGCCGTGACAACCAAATGGCTCGTCCATAAGGACGCGGTCGAAGGCGTCGATTACGACCTTGCCGAACTCACCCATGTATGGACCGAGACCAACGACCAGGACCGCCGCATCGTCGAGGAAAACGCCTTCGGCATCCTGTCGCCGGCCTATGAGCCCGGCCCTTATTCGGAACTGCATGAGGGCGGCGTCATCCAGTTCGTCGAATGGTACGCCTCCTTCATCGGACCGCGCCTTGCCGAGGACGGCCGGCCGGCGTTGCGCAGCGTCGCCTAGAGAAAGGTGAGAGGGATGAATGCGATGACGGACCTCGGGCTCTATCGCCATCTCGACGAAATGGCGCCCTGGAACGACCGGCTGCAGGTGCTGGAGGTGATCGGCGTCAGCGACGAGGCGCCCGACGTGAAGACCTTCACCTTCCGCTCCGACAACCAGACCTGGTTCCGCTATAAGCCGGGCCAATTCGTGACGCTGGAACTGCCGACCTCCGACGGCCCGCTGATGCGGACCTATACGCTGTCTTCCTCGCCGTCGCGGCCGTTCTCGATCGCGGTGACGGTGAAGGCGCAAGCCGGCAGTCTCGGCACGCGCTGGATGTTCGACAATCTGAAGCCCGGCGTTCACGTGAGGGCCTATGGTCCGACGGGTGACTTTTCGCTGCACAGCCATCCCGCGGCCAAGTATCTGTTCATTTCGGCCGGCTCCGGCGTGACGCCGATGATGTCAATGCTGCGCTGGCTGAACGACTGCGCGCCATGGACCGATGTCGGCTTCGTCAACTGCGCGCGAAAGCCCGAGGAGATCATCTTCCGCAAGGAGCTCGAACTGCTCGGCAGCCGCATGCCGGGTCTGACGCTTGGCTTCATGATCGAGGAACGGTCCAGCCGCGAGGGTTGGTTCGGCCATATGGGCCGGATCGACGCGATACGGCTGCCGCTGCTGGCGCCAGACTTCCGCGAGCGCGAAATCTTCTGCTGCGGCCCCGACCCGTTTATGCGTGCGGTGCGGCAGATGCTGGAGGCCACCGGCTTCGACATGGGCAACTATCATCAGGAGAGCTTTGCGGCCCCGATGGTGGAGGAAATACCGGCCCCGTTCGGTTCGCCGGCAGAGGGTGGGGTCGAAATACCTGCCGAAGCCGCAACGCCAATCCGCTTTTCGCTTTCGGATGTCGATGCCGACTGCGTTGCCGGCCAGACCGTGCTGCAGACGGCGCGCGCTTCGGGCGTGCGCATCCCGGCGGCCTGCGAGTTCGGCCTGTGCGGAACCTGCAAGGTGAAAAAGGTCTCGGGCACGGTCGAGATGAGCCACAATGGCGGCATCCTCGATCACGAGATCGACGACGGCTTCATCCTTGCCTGCTGTTCGAAGCCGCTGACGGCGATCGAGATCGAGGCATGACCGGCGGCCCTAAAGCGCGTCGCGTTTTGACCGGCCTTATGCGACGCGCTTTAGGTTGTTGCGCGACATGCATTAGACCCCGTAGCGCTCGGTGCGGATGAGGCTTGCCGGAACGCCGGCATCGATCAGCGCCTGGGCGGCGGCCGACACGAAGGCATTCGAGCCGCAGACAAAGGCGAACCTTGGTGGCGTGGGCAGCCGCACCATCGATTGCTCTATCATTGCAACGTCGATCCGCCGAGAATAGTCCGCCGGGCGCCGGGCCGGCTCGCGCGTCAGCGTCAGCACCAGATCGAAGCCGTCCCGGCGATCATGGAAATCGATCAGCTCGTCGCGAAAGATCACCTCGTCCCAGATCCGTGCGGAAAACACCAGCGTGGCAGGCACCGCCGATTTGCGTGCGGCGCGATGGCGGATCATCGCCATCAGCGGCACCACGCCCGACCCGCCGCCGACCAGCAGAAGCGGGCCGCCGTCACTGTCGGACCAGACAAAGTGTCCGCCGAGCGGTCCGCGCAGCTCGACCTCGTCGCCGACTGCCGCGACCTCGTGGAAGAATGGCGAGACCTCGCCATCATCGAGCCTTTCGATCGCCAGCTCGATCGTCTCGCCGGCTTCCGGCGCCGAGGCAATGGAGTAGGAACGGCGCGCCTGATAGCCATCCGGCGCCGTCAGCCTGACATCGACATGCTGCCCGGCACAATAGGCGAAGGGCCGTGACGGCCGGAGAAAAAAGCTGGTGACGCGCGGCGTGCGCTTTTCGATGCGGGTGATGGTGACCGTCTGCCAGGGCGATTGCGCCGCCGGGCCGTCGCTCATGGATCGCCCGTATAGCGCTGCTCGCGCCACGGGTCGCCATAGATATGATAGCCACGCAGTTCCCAGAAACCTGGCTCGTCGCGCTCGGTGAACTGCAGCCCGTTCAGCCATTTGGCCGACTTCCAGAAATAGAGATGCGGAACCAGCAGCCGCGCCGGGCCGCCATGGTCCGGCGTGATCGGCTTGCCTTCGTAAAGCAGCGCCACCATCGCCTTGCCGGCGGTGAGGTCCTTCGTCGGCACATTGGTGGTGTAGCCGTCGAAGGACAGCGCCAGCGTGAAGCCGGTCGGCGGCTCGATGCCGGCATCCGCCAGAATATCGTCGACCAGCACGCCTTGCCACGCCGTGTCGAACTTGGTCCATGCGGTGACGCAATGAATGTCGCGCGTCATCTTGGTCAAAGGCAGCGCGTTGAACTCCGTCCAATTCCACTTCTTGATCGGCCGCGGTCCGTGCTTGAGCGTGAACGACCACTCCTCGGTGCGCACACGCGGCGTCGGCCCGGCCGACAGCACCGGGAACCCTTGCTCGAGATACTGCCCCGGCGGGATGCGCGCAACCGCATCCGTCGGGGGCTTTCGTCCTGAAGAGAAGCCGCGGGTGACCATCGAGACAATCCATGCAGGTTGAAGCCAACCTGCGCTAGTCTTCTCGAAGATGCTCTGACGGGCAACCGAAATCTTGGCCGCGACCTCGCGCCAATGCGCTTCAGCCGGCGGCGAAGGGCACGGCGACGAAGATCTGCGCGTCGCCCCGTTCGACGAGCAGGAGCACGGACTTCTTGCCAGCCTTTCCGGCCTGCGCGATCGCCTGGTCCGCCTGCCTGGCGTCCCTCACCGGCGCCTGATTGACGGCGATGATGATGTCGCCCGGCTGGATCCCGGAAGCCGAGGCCGCCTTGTCAGGATTGACGCTCTCGACCAGCGCGCCGCGCTGGTTGGGCGCCAGGTTCATCGCCTGTCGGACATCCGGGGTGACGTCCATCAGGCCGAGGCCGATCGCAGGAGCACGAAGGCCTTGCTGTGCGGACGGTGTCTCTGGTCCGCCGCCGGCCGATGCCGTCTCCACATCGTCTCCATTGCGCCCGACATCGACGGAAATCTTCACATTCTGCCCTTTACGCCAGACACCCAGCGTTTCCGTCTCGCCGGGCGAGACATCGGCAACGGCACGCGACAGGTCCTTGGGATCCTTTATCTGCTGACCGGCGAAGCTGGTGACGACGTCGCCGGTCTCAATCCCGGCTTTTGCCGCCGGCGAGCCGTCGCTGACCTCGGAAACCAGCGCACCGCTGGGCTGACCGAGGCCGACGGCGCTCGCCACGTCGGGCGTCACCGGCTGAATCTGGACGCCGAGATAGCCATATTGGATGGAGCCGCCCTTCATCAGCTTGGCGACCACCTTTTGCGCCTGGTCCGACGGGATGGCGAAGCCGACGCCGACGCTGCCGCCATTCGGCGAAAAGATTGCCGTGTTGATGCCGACGACGTTGCCGCTCACATCCATCAGCGGACCGCCGGAATTGCCGTGGTTGATCGGTGCGTCGATCTGAATGAAGTCGTCAAACGGCCCGCTGTGCAGATCGCGGCCGCGCGCCGAGACGATGCCTGATGTAACCGTGGTGCCGAGGCCGAACGGATTGCCGAAAGCGAGCACCTGGTCGCCCGGCATGAGCTTGTCGGAATCGCCCCATTTGACGGTCGGCAAAGTCTTGTCGGATTTGATCTTGAGGACGGCGAGGTCGTTCTTGGCGTCGCGGCCGACCAGCTCGGCGGGAAGCTCGGTGCCGTCGTCGAGCGTCACCTTGATCGACGTGGCGCCATCGATGACGTGATTGTTGGTGACGATGGTGCCGTCAGCTGCGACAATGAAGCCGGAGCCGAGCGCCTCTGCGCGAGGCGCCTGCTGCTGCGGCGGGGTCCTGGGGCCGGGCAGCCCCTGGTCGCCGAAGAACTGGCGGAAATAGTCGTCGAAGGGTGAACCGTCGCCGAAGGGAGCAGCGTCGCTCATGGTCTCCGACTGTGCCTTCATGACGGTGGTGATCGTCACCACTGCCGGCTTGTCGGCCGCCACGATCGGGGCGAACGATCCATTGGGCACCGTCATGCCGGTGACGGGAGGGGTCACTGTTTCTGCCAGGGCGCCATTCAGCTTGGGGGCGAGCGGCAGGATGAAAGGGCTGACGATCAATGCGGCGCCCAGCAAGGCGGCGACGCGATGTCTGCGAAGAATGTGGATGGGTGACATGGCCGTTGTCCGGGCGAGAAATTGGTCGGGCACCGTGGCGTTCCGGCTGGGAAACCGCCCATTCGGCGTGTCGAGGGTCGCCTTGCCTGTCTCGCCTGGCAGGCAGCCGACCGATCGACAGCCCCCGCATCTAGGGCGGCGATCGTGGTTTCCAGATGATATTACGAAGATTTAATATAACGGCCTGGCACCGGCCTGCCGCGATGGCGCCGAAACCCGAAAACAAAAAACCCGCCTCAACGGCGGGTCGCTGGCGCAATCAGCACCGACCCGGCAAAAGAGCATGAACACCTCTGGCCCTGCTTCCGGCGTTGACGACTGGCGAAAGCCGTGGCGGCATCCAATCTCCCCCCTTGCGGAGGAGATCAGCAGCTTCGCCGACGGCGCCTGCCCGCATCTCTTCCCGTCCTGCCGGAGCCTCCTATGCGCCGATCCCGTCAGTCCGCCTGAGATAGCCGTTAGCGATCTCGCGCATCCGTTTGGCGTCGAAGCTCGGGCCGTGGCCGCCGTGGCCGACGCGTATCGGCAGGTCGAGCAGCCGCTGCATAGTTCGGCGATAGGCGACGCGATCGGAATCCGGCAGGTCGTCGATCAGCATGGCGTCGTAGATGGCGTCGCCGGCGAAGAACAGGCCGTCGGCCTCATCGAACAGCGCGATCGAATCAGGCGAATGGCCAGGCAGATGCAGCACGCGGAACCGCCTATCGCCGAGGTCGACCAGATCGCCCTCGTCAAGCGTCCGCGTCAGCGGCGCCGGTGGGATTTTGTAATCGGCTGCTTTCCAGCCGGGCGCCGGCAGCTTGGAGACGGCGCCGTCGAGATCGTGGAACATGTGGGCGTAGGTGACCGCCTCGTCCATGCTGTCGAAATGCGCGGCACTCATCCTCGGCCCTGCCCGCAACGGGAATTCGTGCAGCGAGCCGACATGGTCGAGATGGATATGGGTGGCGACGACGAGCAGCGGCTTGCCGTCAGGCGTGTCGATCTCAGGCGCCAGCGGCCGGATGCCCATGCCGGTGTCGACGAGCAGGTCGACGTCGCGGCCGCGCAGATGCCAGATATTGGCGCGCACGAAATCATGCACGAACGGCTCGGTCAGCATCGTCGTATGGGCGTCGACTTCCGTCTTGCTGAACCAGTCAAGCATCAGGAGATATCCGGCATCAGACGAACGGCTTCCCGACCTTGTATTTTTCGGGGACCAGGCGCTTCAGATAGGCCATGCCCGCATCGGAGAGCTGGTTGACATCCGGCAGCATGAAATCGTCGGGCATGTGGCGCGTCTTGCCGGCGACGTTTTTCAGCGGCACTTTCCTCAGCACGGTTTTCTTGCCGTCATATTGCAGCGCTACCGATCCGCCGCCCTCCTCCGCCACCTTGACGGCGAAAGCGCCGGCGTCGAAGGCTTCCTGCGCATCGACGGCGCTGATGGCGCCGACATAGCCGCGCGGCATGTAGCCGAGCGCATCGACGCGCGCCCGCTTGCCCGGCAATCCTTCGGCCAGCGCACGCTCGAGAGCGGCCGGCAGGTCGCTGCCCGACAGCTTGACGTTGCCATGCGCATCGCGCTCCAGTTTGTCCGGCGGCACCAGACTTTCGACTAGCGCCTTGCCGTCGGCGGTGCTGACGCCTTCGGAGACGGCGACGATACAGCGCTTATGGCGATCGAGCGTGGCGCGAACATCGTCGATGAAGGCCGCAGCCGAGAACGGGCGCTCCGGCACATAGACGAGATGCGGGCCGCTGTCGGGGTCAAGCTGCCATGCGGCAGCGGCGGCGGTGAGGAAACCGGCGTGCCGGCCCATGACGATGCCGACATAGATGCCGGGCAGGGCACGGAAATCGAGGTCGACCGAGAGAAAGGCGCCGGCGACAAACTCGGCCGCCGAAATGAAGCCGGGCGTGTGGTCGTTCTCCTCGAGATCGTTGTCGATGGTTTTCGGCGCATGGACGAAAGCCATCTTGCCGCCGGCGGCGTCGGTCAGGATCTGCTGCGTGCCCGACGTGTCGTTGCCGCCGATGTAGATGAAGGCGTCGGCGCCGGCCTTCTTCAGGCCGTTGAGGATGACCTCGCAATAGGCGGCATCCGGCTTGTCGCGGGTCGAGCCAAGGGCGGCGCTCGGCGTTGCCCCGATCAGCCGCAACCGGTCCTCGGCAATGGCGGAAAGATCGACATAGTTGCCGTCACGAATGCCCCGCACGCCATGGATGGAGCCTAAAACCTTGGCGCCGGGATGCCGCTTGCGGATCTCGAGCGCGGCGCCCACCATCGTCTGGTTGATGACGGCGGTCGGGCCGCCGCCTTGCGCGATCACAAAAGTTCCGGACATGCTTCACGTCTCCCGAGCAGTGGCTTTGCAGGCACATTCGCCTGTCTTGCGAGATCACGCAACGGGAGAGTCGAGCGGCCGCGCCAGCCGCTATGAAGTCAGACGACAACCGGGAGGGTCAGACGACGACGACCGGGTTCTTCCTGGAGACGCGGCTGTAGAGGTCGATGATGTCCTGGTTGATCAGGCGAACGCAGCCGGACGACATCGCCTGGCCGATGCTCCACCATTCGGGCGAGCCGTGGATGCGGTAGCCGGTGTCCTGGCCATTCTGATAGATGTAGAGGGCGCGCGCGCCGAGCGGATTTTCGAGGCCGCCGGGTTGTCCGCCTTGCCATTTCACCAGCTCCGGCTTGCGGGCAATCATCTCGGCCGGCGGCGTCCAGACCGGCCATTCCTTGCCGTACTGGATGTTGGCGCGGCCGGACCAGCGGAAGCCTTCCTTGCCGATGCCGACGCCGTAACGGATCGCGTCACCGCCGGGCTGCACCAGATAGAGCAGCCGCTCCTGCGAATGGACGACGATGGTGCCGGGCTGCTCGCCGGTCGGGTCGACGACGATCTGGCGGCGGAATTCCGGCTTGACCTTGAGGTAGGGCACTTCCGGCAGCGTGAAGCCGCCATCGGTGACGGAGGCATACATCACACCAGGGCCGGTGATGTTCTTGTCGACGCTGATGCTCGGGCGGATAGGGGTGATCGCGCCAGTGGTGACGCCGTCGAGCTGCAGCGATGGCAAATCGAGCGTCTGGCTGCAGCCGGCAACCCCGAGCAGCGCCAGCGCACCGGCGCCGGACAACACCGCGCGGCGGGAAAGCTGGTTTTCGGAAATTTCGATTTCGACGGCGTCGCCATTGTACGGCGGCGTCAGACCTTGCGGCAACTCACGCATGTACCCAAACCCTACGCTATCGGCGGGAAACACGGTCCGGCCGGATCGATGGTATTTTCACCAATCATGGTTGAAAAAGCGTGAAGACGTCTTGCCCTACCTTAACCTCTGGCCGAGCCCGTCGTGCCGTCTATTTCAATGCTGCCCCTTTACATCTTCGCGGGGTCGAGGATTTATCCTCTTCTTTGAGCTCAAGGAGACGAGCATGTCCTTCGAAAACTGGGCCGCCTTTGCCGCGGCCTCGACGATCCTTCTTGTCATTCCCGGCCCGACCATCCTTCTGGTCGTGTCCTATGCGCTCGGCCAGGGCTGGCGCACGGCGCTGCCGATGGCGGTCGGCGTGGCGTTTGGCGACCTCACGGCGATGACGCTGTCGATGCTGGGCATCGGCGCGCTGCTGGCGGCGTCGGCCACCGTGTTCACGGTGCTGAAGGTGATCGGCGCCGGCTATCTGATCTATCTCGGCGTAAAGCTGTTTCGCGCCGGTGGCACGCTCAGGGCCGAGCCGCGCCTGGATGCGGTGTCGTCGGCCAAGATGATGGCGCATGCCTGGCTGGTCACCGCGCTCAACCCGAAAAGCATCACCTTCTTCGTCGCCTTCTTGCCGCAGTTCCTCGACCGGCATGGCGGTTTCTGGACGCAGATGCTGATCTTCGAAACCACCTTCCTGGCGCTCGCCTTCGCCAATGCCTTCGGCTATGCGCTGATCGCCGCAAGGGCGCGCAACGTGGTGCGCAATCCCCGGGCGATCCGTATCTTCAACCGCACCGGCGGCACGCTGCTGGTCGGCGCCGGCATCGCCACGGTGGCGATGCGCTCGGGCAATTGAGGACATGACATGGCAGTCAGGGACGCATTCGGCCTGACTTTTTCGGGCGCGACCGAAGCCGGGTTCTCGCCCTACAGCCAAGCTGTCCGCGAACTGCAATGCTTCATCGGCGATCCGGTCGGCTCGGTCGACCGAGCCATCGCCGAGGATCCCGGCTTCGTCATGGCGCATGTGTTCAAGGGCTATCTCTTCGGCCTCGCCACCGAGCGCGAGGCGACTGCTGTGGCCAGGACATGCCACGAGGCGGCGCTGCCGCTTGCCGCGACGACGCGTGAGCAGGCGCACGTCGCAGCACTCGGCCATCTTGCAGCAGGACGCTGGCATGAAGCCGCCCGTCTGCTCGAGGATATCGCGATCGAGTTTCCGCTCGACGCGCTGGCGCTGCAGACCGGGCACCAGATCGATTTCTTCACCGGCAACGCCCGCATGCTGCGCGACCGCATCGGCCGCGCGCTGCCGTCGTGGCAGAACGGCATGCCCGGCTATCACGCCATACTCGGCATGCAGGCGTTCGGGCTGGAGGAAATGGGCGACTATGCGCGCGCCGAAAAGCTTGGCCGCGCAGCAGTCGACATCGAGCCGCGCGACGGCTGGGCGCAGCACGCCGTCGCCCATGTCATGGAGATGCAGAGCCGGCAAAAGGACGGCATCGCTTGGATGCGCGCCAACCCCGAAGCGTGGACGCAAGAGAGCTTCCTGCAAGTGCACAATTGGTGGCATCTGGCGCTGTTCCACTACGATCTCGGCGAGACCGACCAGGTGCTGGCGCTTTATGATGGGCCGATCTACGGCGAGCGCTCGACGCTGGCGCTCAATATGGTCGACGCCTCGGCGATCCTGTGGCGATTGCATCTCGGCGGCGTCGATATCGGCGATCGCTGGGCGGCGCTTGCCGCCAACTGGGCCAAGGCAAGCGCCGGCAACTATGCCTTCAACGATGCCCACGCGATGATGGCCTTCGTCGGCGCCGGCCAAGAAGCGCCGGTTCGCACCTTGCTCGAGGCGCAGCGCGAGGCCATGCACGGCAACGACGACAACGCCGCCTTCACCCGGGACGTCGGCCATCCCCTGACGCTCGCCGACAGTGCGCCTCATCCGGCCAATCCGGGCGATTGCCCACCGCTTCGGCGGCAGCCACGCGCAACGCGACGTCATCGACCTGACGCTGATCGAGGCGGCGCTGCGTTCCGGTGACCTAGCGTTGGCAAGGGCGCTTGCTGCGGAACGAGCGCTGGCGCGGCCGGACAGTCCGCTGTCGGCACTGTTCTCGCGGCGGGCGGCCGATTTGTCGGAGAATTGACCGGAGGCGGATCTTGTCTTAAAAACTGCCAAGTCAGATTTTTTCGAGATCCGAAAAAATTAATGGCATTGGGAGGACACCATGTATCTCGGCCTCGATCTGGGCACGTCGGGCGTCAAGGCGCTTTTGATCGATGCCGGGCAGACCGTCATCGGCTCCGGCCATGCTTCACTCGACGTGTCGCGGCCGCATCCCGGTTGGTCGGAGCAAAATCCCGCCGACTGGATCCGCGCCTGCGAGGAAGCGATCGCCGAGCTCAAGGCATCGCATCCAGGGCAGCTCGCCGCCGTGAAGGGCATAGGCCTGTCCGGCCAAATGCATGGCGCCACCTTGCTCGACGCCGGCGACCAGGTGCTGCGTCCCTGCATCCTGTGGAACGATACGCGCAGCCATGCCGAGGCGGCCAAGCTCGACGCCGATCCGCGCTTTCGCAAGCTCACCGGCAACATCGTCTTCCCCGGTTTCACCGCGCCAAAGCTGGTCTGGGTGAAAAACAACGAGCCTGATATTTTCGCCAAGGTGGCAAAGGTCCTGCTGCCGAAGGATTTCCTGCGGCTCTGGCTTTCCGGCGAACACATTTCGGAAATGTCTGACTCGGCCGGCACATCCTGGCTCGATGTCGGCAAGCGAGGCTGGTCTTCCGACCTGCTCACTGCCACGTCGCTTGATGAGAAGCAGATGCCGTCGCTGGTCGAAGGCACTGAGAAGGCTGGCGCCTTGCGCAGCGAATTGGCCTCGAAATGGGGGATGCAGGCCGGCATCCCGATCGCCGGCGGCGCGGGCGACAATGCGGCCTCGGCCTGCGGCATGGGCACGGTCGCAGCCGGCCAGGCCTTCGTCTCGCTTGGCACGTCAGGCGTGCTGTTCGCCGCCAACGCGTCCTATCTGCCAAACCCGGAAAGCGCGGTGCACACGTTCTGCCATGCGCTGCCCGGCACCTGGCACCAGATGGGTGTCATCCTGTCGGCAACCGATTCGCTCAACTGGCTGTCGGAGATATCAGGGAAAGGGCCCGGCGAGCTGACCGCCGAACTCGGCGATGCGCTGAAGGCGCCGACCGGCGTGTCCTTCCTGCCCTATCTCTCCGGCGAGCGCACGCCCCACAATGACTCGGCCATTCGCGGCTCGTTTACCGGGCTCGCGCATGAAACCAGCCGTACCGTGTTGACCCAGGCCGTGCTGGAGGGCGTGGCTTTCGCCTTCCGGGACAGTCTCGAAGCCCTGGCCAAGGCCGGCACGACGCTGACGCGGGTGACGGCGATCGGCGGCGGCTCGCGCTCGCGCTACTGGCTGAAGGCCATCGCCACCGCGCTCGGCCTGCCCGTCGACGTTCCCGCCGACGGCGATTTCGGCGCTGCCTTCGGTGCAGCCCGGCTCGGCATGATCGCGGCGACAGGCGCCGATCCGCTCAGAGTGTGCACGGCGCCGGCCACCGATGCCACCATCGAGCCGGTCGCCGCGCTAAGCAACGCCTATGCGGATGCCTATCAGCGCTACCGGGCGCTTTATCCGGCGATCAGGGCTGTAACCGCGTGAGCGAGGGTTTACCCCCCTCTGGCCTGCCGGCCATCTCCCCCTCAAGGGGGGAGATCGGCAGCGTCGACGGCTATGCCAGTCTTGCGAGATCGGTGATTGGCGAAAGCAGAAAAGACAGCCCATCTCCCCCCTTGAGGGGGAGATGGCCGGCAGGCCCGAGGGGGGTGCTTGGCGCCCGCCTTACCCAGAAGTCTTCACTGCGCCGGAACCTTGTCGAGAAAGCCGGTGACGCTTTTCAAGCGGCCATTCTCGATGACGCCGATGTCGGTGCCTTCGATGACAGAATCAGTGCCTTCCGGCCCGAGATTCCACGAGAAGCGGATCGTGTCGCCAAACCCGTCCGGCTTGCCCTTCAACGAAAACCGGAAGCCGGCAAAACGCTGCTGGACGCCATCGATCAGAGCGGCGACGCCGTCATGGCCGTCGCCCTGCATGATCGGGTCGCGGTAGCTGACGTCCTCGGTGAAGGTTGCCTTGAGCAAGGCTTGCCGGCGAGCCGCATCGCTCTCGTTCCAGGCGGTGATGTAGTTTTCGGCGATCGTGTTGAGGTCGGTCATGGTCTGTCTCCGTTGTTGAGTGGCTTTGACACGACCCTTTTCACCCAGCGCCAGCGCGAAACCAATTACGCCTGAGGTAATCAGGACAGAACCATGCGAGAGGACAGACAAACATGACCAGCGGCTTTTTCGGCGACATCATGACGATCAAATACGAAGGACCGGATTCTACCAATCCGCTAGCCTACCGCTTCTACAACCCAGACGAGGTGGTCGCCGGCAAGCGGCTGGAGGACCATCTGCGCTTTGCCGTCGCTTACTGGCATTCGTTCGCCTGGCCGGGCGGCGATCCGTTCGGCGGACAGACGTTCGAGCGGCCATGGTTTGCCAAGGCCGGCGGCACCGACACGATGGAGTTGGCCAAACTCAAGGCCGACGTCGCCTTCGAGATGTTTTCGCTGCTGGGTGCGCCTTACTTCTGCTTCCACGATGCCGATGTGCGGCCGGAAGGAAAAGACTTTTCTGAAAGTGCCGCGCGGCTCGACGAGATCGCCGATTACTTTGCGACGAAGATGAAGCAGACCGGCGTCAAGCTGCTTTGGGGAACAGCGAACCTGTTCTCCAATCGCCGCTTCATGTCGGGGGCGGCCACCAATCCCGATCCGGATGTGTTTGCCTACGCGGCAGCGACGGTGAAAAGCTGCATTGACGTCACCAAGCGTCTGAAAGGCGAGAACTACGTGCTGTGGGGCGGCCGCGAGGGCTATGAGACCCTGCTCAACACCGATCTTGCCCGCGAGCAGGAACAGGCTGGCCGCTTCCTCAACCTGGTCGTCGACTACAAGCACAGGATTGGCTTCAAGGGCACCATCCTGATCGAGCCGAAGCCGCAGGAGCCCACAAAACACCAGTACGACTATGACGTCGCCACGGTCTACGGCTTCCTGAAACGCTTCGGACTTGAGAAGGAGGTCAAGCTCAACATCGAACAGGGCCATGCGATCCTGGCCGGCCATTCCTTCGAGCATGAACTGGCGCTGGCCAATGCGCTCGGCATCTTCGGCTCGATCGACATGAACCGCAACGACTACCAGTCGGGCTGGGACACCGACCAGTTCCCCAACAATGTGCCGGAGATGGCGCTGGCCTATTATCATGTCCTGCAGGCCGGCGGCTTCAAGACCGGCGGCACCAATTTCGACGCCAAGCTGAGGCGTCAGTCGCTCGATCCGCAGGATCTTTTGATCGCGCATATTGGCGGCATGGATTGCTGCGCACGCGGCCTCAAGGCCGCCGCGCGCATGGTCGAGGACAAGGCGCTGTCGGGACCACTGGCCGAACGCTATGCCGGCTGGAACTCCGCCGAGGCCAAGGCAATGCTTTCGGGCAAGCGCACGCTGGAGGAAATTGCCGAGCGCGTCGTCAAGAAAAAGATCGAGCCGCAGCCCAGATCCGGCCGCCAGGAACTGCTCGAAAATATCGTCAATCGTTATGTCTGAAGTGCCGTACCGGCGGGTTTCCTGACTGATCCGCCGGCCGAAACAGCATTGCAGCGAGGGCAGAACCGACGACAAGGTTTTGCCTCGCACCGCCCCTCAATCGCCTCGCTCTTGCCTTCAAACAGCCGTCACGAACCTCCTATAGTGTGGCTCGTGGCGGGAACAGAAAGAAGGAGGCGAAACGATATGCAGCACGAACGCGAAATCGACGCCCTGCTCTCATCTGGCGAGGCCGGATCGATCATCGACCGGCTGATGGCGCTGCCGCATCCGAAGCATGGTGCGCGCAGTGCAAACGAATGGGATCGCGCGGTCGCCAGCCGCTTCGAGACCCACCTTGCGAGACAGATGCGCTCGCAGATCGACGGCAACAGCGACCGCCAGGACGCTGCCTAATCCCCCATTATCTCTGACGCAGCCTGACCGGCGCTTCGCCGAAAGCTCTTGAAAACGCCCTGGAAAATGCCGCGGCGGACGAGAATCCTGTCCGCCCGGCAATATCGGCCATGGCCACGCGCGTGTCGACCACCAGCCGGCGCGCGGCACCCAGCCGCAGCCTGAGATAATAGGCGCCCGGCGTTTCGCCGATCGATTTGCGAAAAATGCTTTCCAAGGTTCGCGCAGTCACCCCGGCGCGCTTTGCCACCGCGGCAATGGTCAAAGGCTGGTCGACATGGGTTTCCATCAGCCGGATGGCTTGCGCCAGCCGCGGATCGTAGCCGTCGAGGCGGCCGAGCGAGACCAGCGGCTGCGCATCGGTCGCCGCCCGCGCCTGGTCGTAGATGAAGACACTTGCCACATCGAGCGCGACGGCCATGCCGAGCCGCGTGCGAATCAGATGCAGCATCAGATCGAAGGTCGGCGAGGCGCCGCCGGAGGTGAAGACCGGCCCGTCGATGACGTAGCGGTCCGGGCGTACATCGATGCCGGGAAAAGCCGACGAGAAATCCTCCATGTCCTCCCAGTGGGTGGTGGCGCTGCGCCCTTCCAGCAAGCCCGCGCGGGCAACCAGCCACGTACCGGCCTCGACACCGCCGCAGGCGCGCGCGGCGCGCGCCGCACGGCGCAGGCCGGAAAGCAGAGCTGATGTGGCATAGTTCTGCGTGCCGAAGCCGGCGACCACAACAAGCATATCGGTTGTGTCCGCTGCATCGAAGCGGCCGCTGACCGCAACCGGCAGGCCGCATGTTGTGAGCGGCGCTTCGCCGGTCACCGAAACCAGCCTGAAATCGAACAGCGTCTCGCCGGCAATACGGTTGGCGGCGCGCAGCGGATCGACGGCCGATGCAACGCACATGATCGACGAGCCGGAAAACACCAGCAACGTCACCTTGAGCGGCGCGCGCTCAGCGCGAAAGATCGACGGCTTTTCGCTTTTTATCATATGGCCTTCGTAAAACGCAAAACAGTTTCCGGCAAGTCAGGCATTGTTGCCATCTGCTCGATTGGGCCCATGTTTGATTGGGCCATGTTTGATCGGAACCGTCTGTGCTGATTGGGAGAAAAGTCCATGCCGCTTGCGATGAACCGTGAGGTTTTCATTACCTGTGCCGTGACCGGGTCCGGCAGCTCGCAGGACCGCAGCCCGCATGTGCCGCGTTCGCCCAAGCAGATCGCCGATTCGGCCATCGATGCGGCAAAGGCGGGTGCGGCGATCGTGCACTGCCATGTGCGTGATCCCGAAACCGGCAAGCCTAGGCGTGACGTGCATCTCTACCGCGAAGTGACCGAGCGCATCCGCGCGGCAGACGTCGACGTGGTGCTGAACCTGACCGCCGGAATGGGCGGCGACATGGTGTTCGGCTCGCCGGAAAACCCGCTGCCGCTGAACGAAAAAGCCACCGATATGGGCGGCGCCACCAACCGCGTGGAACACGTGCGCCAGTGCCTGCCGGAAATCTGCACGCTCGACTGCGGCACCATGAATTTCGCCGAGGCCGACTACGTGATGACCAACACGCCCGGCATGCTGCGCACCATGGGCGGCATGATGACGGCGCTCGGCGTCAAGCCGGAGATCGAGGCCTTCGACACCGGCCATCTGTGGTTTGCCAAGCAATTGGTCGAGGAAAAGGTGCTGGATCCGGATGCTCTCGTGCAATTGTGCATGGGCGTGCCATGGGGCGCGCCGGATGATCTCAACACCTTCATGGCCATGGTCAACAACGTGCCGTCGAGCTGGACCTGGTCGGCCTTTTCCATCGGCCGCAACCAGATGGCCTATGCCGCCGCCGCGGTGCTGGCCGGCGGCAATGTCCGCGTCGGGCTCGAGGACAATCTCTGGCTCGACAAGGGCGTGCTGGCCACCAACGCGCAGCTGGTCGAGCGGGCGGTCAGCATCGTGTCGAACATGGGCGCGAGGGTCATCGGCCCGGATGAAGTGCGCAAGAAGCTCAACCTGACGAAGCGCGCGCCGCTTTGAAGGGAATCGGTAGGGAGGAGCCGCCGATGAAGACCGTGAAATTCACCGCCATGAAGGACGGCGACCGCGAGGATTACGCCTTCCTCACCGAGCACGAGATCGACTATGCGGCGAAGACCGGCGAGCGGCTGCTTGACGCGCTTGTCCAGCTCGACGAGGGGCTGTCCGGCTACAAGATCACCCGGCTTGGCCATTCGCTGCAGGCGGCGACGCGCGCATGGCGCGACGGCGCCGATACCGACTGGATCGCCTGCGCGCTGCTGCACGACATCGGCGACATCTACGCACCCTACAATCACGACGAATATGCGGCTTCGATCCTAAAACCTTTCGTGCGCGAGCAGTGCACCTGGGTGGTGGAAAAGCACGGCGACTTCCAGCGCCTCTATTACGCCCACCATCTCGGCGGCAATCCGCATGCGCGCGACCGGTTCGCCGGCCATCATTATTTCGACGACTGCGATGAGTTTTGCGAGGGCTGGGACCAGTCGAGCTTCGATCCGGACTACGAGACGCTACCGATCGACTTCTTCCGGCCCTTCGTGCTCGAAGTGTTTGCGCGCAAGGCCTATGACCCCACCGTGATCCGCGCCGGCGAGCGAGTGCCTCTCATCGATTCCAAAGTAGCCAGGACAAGAACCGGAGCCTCCGCATGAGCATCATCACCAAGGCAGCCGCCATCGGCGGCGGCGTCATCGGCGCCGGCTGGGTGGCGCGGCTGCTCTTGAACGGCATCGACGTGGCGATCTTCGACCCCGACCCGGAAGCCGCGCGCAAGGTCGGCGAAGTGATGAAAGGCGCACGCCGCGCCTACAAGCAGATGCTGCCCGGCGGCCTGCCAAAAGAGGGCAAACTGACCTTTGCCAAGACCATCGCCGACGCAGTCGCCGATGCCGATTTCATCCAGGAAAGCGTGCCCGAAAGGCTAGACCTGAAGCACCGCGTGCTGGCCGAGATCGACCTTTATGCGCCGGCCAACGCCATCGTCGGCTCGTCGACCTCCGGCATCAAGCCGACCGACATGCAGGTGGCGATGAAGAAGCATCCAGAGCGGCTGGTCGTCGGTCATCCGTTCAACCCGGTCTACCTCTTGCCGCTGGTCGAGATCGTCGGCGGCCAACAGACCTTTCCCGAGGCGATCGAGGTTGCCAAGGAGATGTATGCCTCGATCGGCATGAAGCCGGTGGTGATCCGCAAGGAGATCGAGGCGTTCGTCGGCGACCGCCTGCTGGAGGCGGCATGGCGCGAGGCGCTGTGGCTGATCAAGGACGGTATCTGCACGGTCGAGGAACTCGACGACATCATGCGCTATGGCTTCGGCCTGCGCTGGGCACAGATGGGCATGTTCCAGGTCTATCGCGTCGCCGGCGGCGAGGCCGGCATGCGCCATTTCATGGCGCAGTTCGGGCCGTGCCTGAAATGGCCGTGGACCAAGCTGATGGATGTGCCGGAATTCAACGACGAGCTGGTCGACCTGATCGCCACCCAGTCGGACGACCAGGCGCATGGACTGTCGATCCGCGAGCTCGAAAAGATCCGCGACGACAATCTGGTCGCCATCATGGATGCGCTGTCGAAGCAGAACAAAGGCAAGGGCTGGGGCGCCGGCGCCTTGCACAAGGACTATACCAAGCAACTCGCCAAGCTTGCGGCGAAGAAGCCCGCCACTTCCAAGGCGGCCGAGAAGGCTAAGGCGAGCAAGCCGGTGAAGGCCAAAGCTGAAAAGCCGAAGAAAAAGAAGAAAGGCTGAGACCATGGATTTTGGTCTTTCGGAAGAACAGAAACTCATCGTCGAGACGACGCGCGCCTTCGTCGAGAACGAACTCTATCCGCATGAGCGCGAAGTCGAACGTACCGGCGTGCTGCGTCGCGAGCTGATCGAGGAGATCAAGGCCAAGGCGATCGAAGCCGGGCTCTATGCCGCCAACATGCCGGCGGATGTCGGCGGCGCCGGGCTCGATACGGTGACCTGGCTGCTCTACGAAAAGGAGCTTGGCCGTGCCAATTATGCGCTGCACTGGACCTGCGTGGCGCGGCCCTCCAACATCCTTTTGGCCGGCACGCCGGAGCAGCGCGAGAAATACCTTTATCCCTGCATTCGCGGCGAGAAATGGGACTGCCTGGCGATGACCGAGCCGGGCGCCGGCTCCGACCTGCGCGGCATGAAGGCGACCGCGGTCCAGGACGGCGACGACTGGGTGTTGAACGGCACCAAGCATTTCATCAGCCATGCCGATCTCGCCGATTTCGCCATCGTCTTCATGGCCTCGGGGGAGGAAGAAACTTCGCGTGGAAAACGCAAGAAGATCACCGCCTTTTTCGTCGACAAGGGCACCAAGGGCTTTGCCGTGCGCGACGGCTACCGCAACGTGTCGCATCGCGGCTACACCAATGCCATCCTCGAATTCGACGATTGCCGGCTGCCTGGAACCCAAGTGCTCGGCGAGGTTCACAAGGGTTTCGACGTCGCCAATTCATGGCTCGGCGCAACCCGCCTGCAGGTCGGCGCGACCTGCCTTGGCCGTGCCGAGCGGGCGCTTGGCCATGCCATCGAATACGCCGCGCAGCGCCAGCAGTTCGGCCAGCAGATCGGCAAGTTCCAGGGCGTGTCGTTCAAACTTGCCGACATGGCAACCGAATTGAAGGCTGCCGATTTGATGGTGTTCGAAGCCGGCTGGAAGTACGATCAGGGCACCGTCACCGATCAGGACATGGCCATGGCCAAGCTGAAGGCCACCGAAATGCTCGCCTTCGTCGCCGACGAGGCGATCCAGATCCACGGCGGCATGGGGCTGATGGACGATTTGCCGCTGGAGCGCATCTGGCGCGACGCCCGCGTCGAGCGCATCTGGGAAGGCACGTCGGAAATCCAGCGCCACATTATCTCGCGGGCGCTGCTGCGCCCGTTTGGGGCTTAGAGCATGATCCCAAAAAGTGGAATCCGGTTTTTGGAAAAGATCATGATCAGACGAAAAGATGACCATGCACAGACTTGAACGTCTCCTGCGTCCACGCTCCATTGCCGTGTTCGGCGGCGCGCAGGCGGCTGCCGTCGTCGCGCAATCGATCAAGATGGGCTTTGCCGGCGAGATCTGGCCGGTGCACCCGACCAAGGACGAGGTCGCCGGGCGCAAAGCCTATCGTTCCGTGGCCGACCTGCCCGGCGCTCCCGACGCTGCCTTTGTCGGCGTCAACCGGCATTTGACCATCGAGGTGGTCAAGGCGCTGGCCGAACGCGGCGCTGGCGGCGCCGTCTGCTTTGCCGCCGGCTTTCTCGAGACCGAGGCCTATGACGAGGACGGCGAGCGGCTGCAGGCCGAACTGGTCGCAGTGGCCGGCCAGATGCCGATCATCGGGCCGAACTGCTACGGCCTGATCAATTATGCCGACGGCGCGCTTTTATGGCCCGACCAGCATGGCGGCATCAGGCTGGTCGAGGGTGGCCGCGGCGTTGCCATCATCACACAGTCCTCCAACATCGCCATCAACATGACCATGCAGAAGCGCGGCCTGCCGATCGCCTTTCTAATGACCGCCGGCAACCAGGCGCAGACCGGCCTTTCCGAAATGGCGCTCGGCCTGATCGAGGACGACCGCGTCACTGCGCTCGGCCTGCATATCGAGGCCTTCGATTCGGTGGCCGGCTTCGAAAGGCTGGCGGCGCGGGCGCGTGAGTTGAGAAAACCAATCATCGCCATGAAGGTCGGCCGCTCCGAGCAGGCGCGGCAAGCGACGGTCACGCATACCGCATCGTTGGCCGGCTCCGATGCAGCTTCCGGCGCCTTCCTGAGGCGACTCGGCATCGCCCGCGTTGATTCCATCCCTGCCTTCATCGAGGCACTCAAGCTCTTGCACGTCACCGGCCCCCTGCCCGGCTACCGGCTGTCGTCGATGAGCTGTTCGGGCGGCGAGGCATCGGTCATGGCCGACAGCGCCGAAGGCCGCTGGGTGAACTTCCCGGCGCTGACCGCCGAGCACCGTGCGCACGTCAAATCGACGCTCGGGCCGCTGGTTGCAGTGGCTAACCCGCTCGACTACCACACCTTCATCTGGAACAACGAGCCGGCGATGACCGCCACCTTCACCGCCATGGTGTCGGGCGGCTTCGACCTCAACATGCTGGTGCTCGACTTCCCGCGTCCCGACCGTTGCTCGGACACCGACTGGTGGGCGACGCTACGTGCCTTCGAATCGGCGCTGAAGACCAACAAGGCGCGGGGCGCGATCGTCTCGTCGCTGCCGGAGAACCTGCCCGAGGAATACACCGCCGGACTGACGGCGCGCGGCATGGTGCCGTTGTTCGGCATTTCCGAGGCCATGGACGCCGCCCAGGCGGCAGCCTTTATCGGCTGGGCCTGGCGCGAGCCGCAGGCGCAGCCGATCGACACCTCCGCTTCCGGTGCACCGAGTGGCGACCATGTCACACCTGATGAGGCCGAGGCGAAAGCACGGCTGATCGAGGCCGGGCTTCCCGTGCCCAGGGGCGAACGCGCCGGCAACGCCGTCGAGGCGGTGATCTCGTCGATGGCGCTCGGCTTTCCGGTAGCGCTGAAGGCATTGGGCGTCACCCACAAATCCGAGCTTGGCGCGGTGCGGCTCAACCTCAGGGATGCCGAATCCGTCAGCACCGCCGCCCATGATCTCGAGCCGCTCGGCACCGGCCTCTATGTCGAGCGCATGGTGCGCGACGGCGTCGCCGAGCTGCTCGTCGGCTTCACCCGCGACCCGATGTTCGGCGCGGTGATGACGCTCGGCACCGGTGGCGTGCTGGTCGAGCTGTTGCGCGACAGCGTCACGCTGATGCTGCCGGCGACACGCGACGACATCGAGGCGGCCCTGCGCGGGCTCAAATTGTTCCCGCTGCTCGAAGGCTATCGCGGTCGGCCGAAGGCCGATGTCGCGGCGGCCATCGATGCAATATCAGGCATCGCCGCCTTCGTGCAGGAAAATGCCGGCGAGATCGAGGAACTCGACATCAATCCGCTGATTGTCTGCGCGCAAGGCAAAGGCGCCTGGATCGCCGACGCGCTGCTGGTGCTTGGAGAGAAAAAGAATGTCTGACGTCATTTCAACGCGCCGCGAGGGCACGATCCTAGAAGTCACGCTCGACCGGCCCAAGGCCAATGCCATCGATCTGAAGACCTCGCGGCTGATGGGAGAGACGTTCAAGGCGTTCCGCGACGATCCGGATCTGCGGGTCGCCATCGTCAGGACTGCCGGCGACAAGTTCTTCTGCGCCGGCTGGGACCTGAAGGCTGCGGCCGGCGGCGATGCGGTCGACGGCGACTATGGCGTCGGCGGGTTCGGCGGGCTGCAGGAACTGCGCGACCTCAACAAGCCGGTCATCGCCTGCGTCAACGGCATGGCGGTCGGCGGCGGCTTCGAGCTGGCGCTGTCCTGCGACCTCATCTACGCCTCCGATCATTCCTCCTTCGCGCTGCCCGAAATCCGCGCCGGCACGCTTGCCGATGCGGCGACGATCAAGCTGCCGAAGCGCATCCCCTATCATGTCGCCATGGATCTTTTGCTCACCGGCCGCTGGATGGATGTCGCAGAGGCGCATCGCTGGGGCCTGGTCAATGAGGTGCTGCCTAAGGACAGGCTCGAGGACCGCGTCTGGGAGGTCGCACGGCTGCTGGCCGGCGGTCCGCCGCTGGTCTTCGCCGCGATCAAGGAGACGGCCCGGGTCGCCGAATCGCTCACCTTCCAGGACGCGATGAACCGGGTGACGCGCAGGCAGCTGCCGACCGTCGATGTCCTCTACGGTTCGGAGGACAACATGGAAGGTTTTCGTGCCTTTGCGGAGAAGCGCCAGCCTGTGTGGAAGGGACGATAACGTCGGAGATGATGGCGCGAGGCACCCCCCTCTGCCCTTCCGGGCATCTCCCCCTCAAGGGGGGAGATCGGATGTCGCGAAGGCTTTCGTCAATCTTCTATGTCGCAGGGAAAGCGCCGAGCCCGAAGCTGCCAATTTCCCCGCTTGAGGGGGAGATGCCCGGCAGGGCAGAGGGGGGTGCCTGGGCGCCGTCGTCGCAGGTTGGTCTCCTCCCATGACCGACTACAATAAGCTGATCGACGCCGAGACCTGGGCCTTCATCGAGCGGACCAATTCCTATTACCCGCCTGACACGATCGACTACACGATCGATCAGCAGCGTGAAATCTACGACCGCATGTGCCGTGAGTTCTCTGCCGGCTATCCCCAAGGCGTGACGGCGGAGACCACCGCCATTGCCACGCCCTCTCATCCCATCCCGATCCGCGTCTATCGCACACCGGCGCCGGAAGCGGCGGCGATGGTGCTTTATTTCCATGGCGGCGGTTTTATCCTCGGCGGACTCGACAGCCATGACGACGTCTGCGCCGAGCTTTGCAGCCGCACCGGCTATGAAGTGGTTTCGGTCGACTATCGGCTAGCGCCGGAACATCTTCATCCGGCTGCCTTCGACGATGCCATCAGCGCCTTCGAATGGGCGGCGACAACTTATAAGCGCGCGATCCTGCTTTGCGGCGACAGCGCCGGCGGCAATCTCTGCGCCTCCGTCAGCCACGCAACACGCGGCCATGCGCGAAGGCCGATCGGCCAGGTGCTGATCTATCCCGGTCTTGGCGGCGACCGCTCGCAAGGGTCCTACGTGGCCCATGCCGAAGCGCCGTTGCTGACGGTGCGCGACCTCGATTTCTACACGAATATCAGGACTGGCGGCGAGGACCGCACCGGCGATCTCACTCTGTCGCCGCTGGCCGATGCCGATTTTGCCAATCTGCCGCCGACCGTGCTGATCACCGCGCAATGCGATCCGCTGTCGTCAGACGGAGAGGCCTATCGCGACCGCATCGTTGCGGCGGACGGCCACGCCTACTGGTTGGAGGAGCCGGGGCTGGTGCATGGCTATCTCAGAGCCAGGCATACGGTCGGCCACGCCCGTTCGAGCTTCACCCGCATCGTCGACGCTGTGTCGGTTCTGGGACGCGGCGAATGGATCTGGTGAGGGCTCTACCCCACCCCGCGTGACGCGGCGCGGCCGGCGCTGCGGCCGGAAAAAATGCAGCCACCGAGAAACGTGCCTTCCAGCGCTGCATAGCCATGCATGCCGCCGCCGCCGAAACCGGCGGCTTCGCCGACGGCATAGAGCCCTTCGATCGGCTGGCCCTCGGCATCCAGCACTCGGCTGCCGAGATCGGTCTGCAAGCCGCCCAGCGTCTTGCGGGTCAATATGTTGAGCCTGACCGCGATCAGCGGGCCATTGGCAGGATCTAGCATCTTGTGCGGCCTGGCCGTGCGGATCAGCCGGTCGCCGAGATAGGCGCGAGCGCCGCGCAGGGCGGTGATCTGCATGTCCTTGGAGAACGGATTGTCGAGCTGCCGGTCACGGGCGCGGATTTCGCGCTCGACCTGGCGAAGCTCAAGCAGCGGCTCGCCACCGACAAGCGCGTTCATGCGGGCGACCAGCGCCGGCAAATCAGGCTCGACGATGAAATCCTCGCCCTTCTCCATGAATGCCTTCACCGGACCGGGAACGCCTGATGTTGCGCGGCCGAGCACCTGGCGCCAGCTCTTTCCAGTGAGATCGGAGTTCTGTTCGGAGCCCGACAGCGCGAACTCCTTCTGAATGATTTTTTGGGTCAGGATGAACCAGGAATAGTCGAAGCCGGTGCCCATGATGTGGCTGAGCGTGCCCAGCGTGTCGAAGCCGGGATAGAGCGGCACCGGCAGGCGCTTGCCGCGGGCGTCGAGCCACAGCGATGACGGGCCGGGCAGGATGCGGATGGCATGGTCGGTCCAGAGCGGCGCCCAGTTCTTGATGCCCTCGACATAGTGCCACATGCGGTCGCGGTTGATGATGCTGCCGCCGGCCGCCTCGGTGATCGCCAGCATGCGGCCGTCGACATGGTCAGGAACACCGCTGATCATGCGCCTGGGCGGCGTGCCCAGCCGCTGCGGCCAGTTTTTCCGGACAAGCTCGGGATTGCCGCCGATGCCGCCGGAAGCGACGATGACCGCTTGCGCCTTGAGCTCGAAATCGCCAGCGATTTCGCGCGAACTCTTGCGGCCGCGCTCGACATCGCTCGGCGCCAACATGTCGCCGCGAACGCCGTCGACGACGCCGCCCGTCCTTGTCAGTTCATTGACGCGGTGGCGGAATCTGAAGCGGACCAGCCCGCTCTTCTCGGCCTCGCGCACGCGCTGAACGAACGGCTCGAGCACGCCGGGCCCGGTACCCCAGGTGACGTGGAAGCGGGGCACGGAATTGCCATGGCCGACGGCGTTGCCGCCGCCGCGCTCCGCCCAGCCGACCACGGGAAAGAACTTTATGCCGCGCTGCATGAGCCAGGAGCGCTTTTCGCCGGCGGCAAAGCCGACATAGGCCTCGGCCCAGCGTCGCGGCCAGAGATCTTCCGGGCGGTCGAAGGCGGCGGTGCCCAGCCAATCCTCGAGCGCCAGATCATGCGAATCGCGGATGCGCATGCGCCGCTGCTCGGGCGAATCGACGAGGAAGATGCCGCCAAGCGACCAGAATGCCTGGCCGCCGAGCGACTGTTCCGGCTCCTGGTCGACGATGATGGTCTTCTTGCCGGCTTCGGCCAGCTCGGCCGCGGCGACGAGGCCGGCAAGGCCGGCGCCGACAATGATCACATCGGCATCGTCAGCCATTCTCTCCTCCCCGGGGCTCTCCTCTCCGGCTTTGATTCTTTGGTTTGTCGCAGGTTCTTGTCGCAAAACCGTGGGGACACTTTTGCGGAACCTGCTTAGTTATCAGACCGTCTCCCAGCCTTCCTTCTCGCCGGCGCGGAAGATGGCGTCGATGACCTTCTGGTTGAGCACCGATTCTTCCAGCGTGAAGACGCGGTCCGTGCCGCCCTGTGCCGCCCGCGCGAAGGCCTCGACCTCCAGCCGGTACTGCTGCATGCCGGGGAAGCGGAACACTTGCGCCTCGCTGTGTTTCTGGTTGTGCAGCTCAATGCGATGATGATCGTAGATACCGGCGTTGAATGGCGAAAGCACCTCGATGAAGCCCTTCTCGCCGTGGAACACCATCACCTGCCGCGCCGCCATCTGCGTCGACAGGTAGAACGACAGTTCGAAGTCGCCGAAATCAGCGCGGATCGAGGAGTAGATGTCGGTGCCGAACGTCTTGTCGCGCTCGATCGTCGCCTGGACGCGCAGCGGCTCCTTGCCCGTCGAAAAGCGCGTCGACACTGTCGGATAGACACCGATGTCGGGCAGCGCGCCGCCGCCGAGGTCGAGCTGGTTGCGCATGTTGGCGGGATCGACATTGTAGTAGGAGAACGCGCCCTGGACATGGCGCAGCCGGCCGATGGCGCCGTTGGCGATCAGCTCGCGCACCTTGATCCATTGCGGGTGGTAGACGACCATGAAGGCTTCGCAGACCAGCACGTTTTTGGCATCGCGCAGCTTGATTAGCGGCGGAATGTCCTTGGCATCGAGCGCCAGCGGCTTTTCGACCAGAACATGCTTGCCGGCTTGAATGGCCTTCGCAGTCCATTCGACATGCTGCGCGGTCGGCAGCGGAATGTAGACGCCGTCGACCTCCTTGGATGCGAGCAGCTCGTCATAGGAACCGAAAGCATGGGGCGCGCCGAAACGATCGGCCAGGGCACGGGCCTTCGACAGGTCACGGCTGGCGATGGCGGACAGCACGCCGTTCTCCGCCTCGACTATTGCGGGCAAAAGATGCTCGCGGCCGATCTTGGCCGTCGACAAAACACCCCATCGGAACATCCGGTTTCTCCCTCTCGATTGCAGACGACGAGGTTTGCCCTAATTCAGGAGAAAAGCCAATCAGACACTGGCTCGTCGATCCGCACTTTCGTCATCCTCGGGCTTGACCCGAGGATCCATGCCGCGACAGTCGCCGAGGAATGCGACGAAACAGAATTCTGAACCGTTGCAACGCTTTGATGTCCCGGCATGGATCCTGGGGTCTGCGCCGCGTCGCTTCGCTCCTTGCTCCGCCCCAGGATGACGAAGTGAGAGATGTCTCTGCCAATAGCGAAAGTATGCGATGTGCGAACGAAAGGAACGACCAGTCAAACCCACCGCGCAGAGGTACTAACCTCGCCTGCCGGTCAGCGTCATGTCGAAGTCGACGACGTTTGAATAGATCGGTGTGCCGACATCCATGCCGTAGCGCGACCGCAGCACCTTGCCGGTGACATGGAATTTTATCGTGCCCGCCTTGAGGCCGCTAAGCTCGGCAGTGAACTTTTCCGGAAAAGTCTTGCCGCGCGCCGTCAGCCGGCCGGTGATAAGGGCTGACGTCTCGCCGGTGCGTTTCACGCTGGTCGAGCGGAACTGGATTTCCGGGTTGTTGGCGGCGTCGACCACCGCGTCGGAGCGAAGGAAGGCGTCGATGCGGCTCTGGCCGGTGCCGACGCTTTCGGGAAAGATGGTGATATTGACACGCGAGCGCCCGACATCGCTGTTGTCGATGCGGATGCTGCCCTTGAAACGGGCAAAGGCGCCGTCGAATCCGCCGCCACCGAGCTTGCCGATCGAGAAGCGAATGCTCGAACCGGCCGGGCTGATCGTGTAGCTGCCGGCGGCATCACCAAGGGTGACCGCCGCGAAAACAGGCATGGCAAGACAAGTGGCGACCGCCGCAAATCCGAGGATGCGCGCATACATGGATTGATCCTTTTCTTGCAGGCAACGCGTTCTCCGCGCCTCACCCCGTGAACGAATGAACCGCTAGCTCTATTCCGCCTCGTGATTTGACGAAGGCCGGACCATGCGCGTCAGCACCGCGTCCTTCAGCCAGAAATGATGGCGCAGCGCCGCGGCGATATGCAGGGCGACAAGTCCGATGCCAGCATAAGCGAGATACCAATGCGTTGAGATCCAGAAGCTTTCCGCCGTGTCCGATTCCGCGAGTGGCAGGTCCGGCATGACGAACAGGTTGAACGGCACGCTCGGTATCTCCAGCATCGACACTGATACCAGCGCCCAGCCGGACAGAGGCAGCGCAAGCTGAAACGCGTAGAGCGCGAAATGAACGAGCGGCGCCGCCCGGCGCTCGAAGCGTCCGACTGAGCGTGGCAGCGCCGGCACCGCATTGCCGAGCCGCCAGGCAATGCGCAGGATCACCAAGCCGAGCAGCAAGAAACCGAAAGATTTGTGCTGCTGGATCAGCTCGAAGGCGGTGCGCTGGCTGGACACCCGCATCATGACGAAGCCGAGCACGAACTGGCCGATGACGATCGCGGCGATCAGCCAATGGAGGACGATCGCCGCCCAGCCATAGCGGGTGGTGTCGTTTGTGATCAATGCGGGCATGGGAAGTGAACGCCGGCGAGCCCGGCTTTCATCCGGCTATCTTGAAGAAATCGACAAAGGCCCTGAGCGCCGGCCGCATCTGGCGGCGGCTCGGATAGTAGACGAAAAAACCGTCGAAGGACGGGCACCAGTCCTCCAGCACGCGAATGAGTCGGCCGGTGGCCAACGCCTCGCGGACATAGTCCTCGAACAGGAAGGCAAGGCCGGCACCGTCGACTGCCGCATTGGCGACCAAATGATCCTCATCGAGGATCAGTGGCCCCTGCACCGCCATCTCGATCGCCTCGCCGTCCTTCTCGAACTCCCAGCGGTAGAGGATGCCGCTGGAGAAACGGAAACGGAGGCAACGATGACCTACGAGATCGTGCGGATGGCGCGGTCTGGGCATGGTCGCGAAATAGGATGGCGCGCCGACGACGGCGCCGCGAAGGTTTGGCCCGATGCGCACCGCGATCATGTCGCGCTGCAGGCTCTCACCGAGCCGTACGCCGGCGTCGAAGCCGCCTTCGACCACATCGGTGAAGCGATCCTCGATGACGATCTCCAGCACGACGTCCGGGTAGGCCGATGCAAAGGCGCCGAGCCGCGGCGTCAGCGCCAGGTGGGCTGCGGTGCGCGGCACGGTCAGCCTGAGATTGCCGGCCGGCCGGTCGCGCGCCTCGACCGCCGCTTCCAGGGCGAGGTCGATTTCGGACAATGCCGGCCTCAGCCGCTCGAGCAGCTGGGCGCCTTCCTCGGTCGGGGCGACGCTACGCGTGCTGCGCGCCAGGAGCCGCACGCCAAGACGTGCTTCCAGGCTCGATACAGCATGGCTGACTGCGGATGGCGCGATGCCGAGTTCCCTGGCGGCGCCGCGAAAGCTGCCGCACTGGGCGACGGTTGCCAACACTACAAGCTGTGAGAGGTGAGTTCGGTTCATTGCTCTATTCTTTAGAACAGCCCGTGCGAAAGAGAGCCGATTATCGAACGCGCTGCAAGGCGCTATCTCCGCCGCATCACAACAAGGAGACGCGTGATGCAAACCCGCAAGCTTGGAAATGAACTTGACGTCTATCCGGTCGGCCTCGGCTGCATGGGGATGAGCTTCGGCTATGGCGGCCAGCCGGAGGCCGGCGCGATCGCCACGCTGCGCCGCGCCGTCGAGATCGGCGTCAATTTCTTCGACACGGCCGAGGTGTATGGGCCTTACGAGAACGAGATCCTGCTCGGCAAGGCGTTGAAGCCGGTGCGCGACGAGGTGACGATCGCGACAAAGTTCGGCTTCAAGATCCTGGAAGAAGGCAATGGCGTCGAGCGCATGGCCGGCGTCGACAGCCGTCCCGAACACGTCAAGGCAGTCGCCGAAGCCTCATTGAAGCGGCTGGGCATCGAGGTGATCGATCTCTACTACCAGCATCGTGTCGACCCCAATGTGCCGATCGAGGATACGGTCGGCGCCATGGCCGAGCTGGTGCGCGAAGGCAAGGTGCGCGCGCTCGGCCTGTCGGAGGCGAGCGCGGCGACCATTCGCCGGGCGCATGCCGTGCATCCGATATCAGCCGTGCAGAGCGAATACTCGCTGTGGAGCCGCGATCCGGAAGAAGAGGTGTTTGCCGTCTGCCGCGAGCTCGGCATCGGCTTTGTGCCTTACAGCCCGCTCGGCCGCGGCCTGCTGACCGGCACGATCGCCAAGCCAGAGGCTCTCGGCGCCGACGACTGGCGCCTCACCCTGCCGCGCTTCCAGGCCGACGCCATGGCCGCCAATGCGGCTGTTATCGCCACGCTGGAGACAATGGCGGCGGAGAAGGGCGTCACGCCGGCGCAGTTGGCGCTCGCCTGGGTGCTGCATCAGGGCGATTTCATCGTGCCGATCCCCGGCGCGCGAAAAATCCGCCATCTGGAGCAGAACGCGGCAGCGGCACAGGTCGCGCTGAGCCAAGCCGAGGTGGCGGCCATCGGCGACGCGTTGTCGCCGGAAAAGGTGGTCGGCAAGCGCTACACCGAAGCGGCGCTGGCGCTGGTGAATGGATAAACGGCGGGCTGGATGAAAATTCAAAGGGGGCGGCTTCGGCTAGGGCAATCGCCTCAGGCTTGAGTTCGCCCCCCTCATCCGGGGCGAGCCGCTTGTCTCGCCGCCGTCCAGCCTCGCGCGGCTCTCCCTTCTCCCCTTGTGGGAGAAGGTGTCGCCGAAGGCGACGGATGAGGGGTGCTCCAGCTTGGCACCGCCGCACTCCGTCCAACACCCCTCATCCGTCTTGGCGCTGCGCGCCAATCCACCTTCTCCCACAAGGGGAGAAGGCAAAAGCCGGCGCGGCGCCCCTTCTTGTTTCCAAATTTATGCTCGCAGCACGCCACCGGTCTGCTTGTGCACATTCTCAACGATGCGCTTGGCCAGCGCCTCGAAATCCTCGTCGGTCAGCGTCTTCTCCACCGGCTGGATCGACACCTCGATGGCGATCGATTTCTTGGCAGCACCCAGCGATGCCCCTTCGAACACGTCGAAGACCGAGACATTGGTGATCAGCTTCTTGTCGGCGGCAAGGGCGGCGCGGGTTAGCGTGGCGGCTTCGACCGCTTTGTCGACGACGAAGGCGAAATCGCGCTTGACCGCCTGGAAGGCGGACAGCTCCAGCTTCGGCTTTGTCCGCGTCGGCTTGGCCTTCGGCTCGGGCACGGCGTCGACGAAAACCTCGAAGCCGCAAAGCGGGCCGGAGACATCCAGCCCCTCCAGCGTCTTCGGATGGAATTCGCCGAACGTCCCCAAAATGACTTTAGGCCCGAGCTTGATCGTGCCGGAACGGCCGGGATGATACCAGGCCGGCCCGCCGGCCTCGATCTGCAGCCGCTCGACCGGCGCGCCGCAGGCTTCGAGCGCGGCGATCGCGTCGGCCTTGGCGTCGAACACGCCGACCGGACCGGCATTGCCGGCCCAGTTGCGGCCGGAGCCGTCGAGCTTGGCCGTGCCGCGCCGCACACCGGCAGCGACGCGCCGCTGCTGGTCGGCCGCATCGCCCTCATAGGTGCCCGACACTTCGAACAGCGCGACATCGCCGACGCCCTTGTCGGCATTGCGCTGGGCTGCGGCGATCAGGCCCGGCAGCAGCGACGGCCGCATGTCCGACATGTCGGCGGCGATCGGATTGGCGAGCTTGAGCGCTGTTTGGCCGCCACCGAACAGTTCGGCATGTTTTGCCGGAATGAACGACCAGGTGACGGCCTCCATCATGCCGCGCACCGCCAGCGCCCGCTTGGCCGCCCGGGTGCGGATCTGCAGCACGGTCAGGATCTTGGCGTTGACGGCATCATGGGCGCCGAGCGGCTGCGGCGCGATATTGTCGACGCCATGGATGCGCATGACCTCTTCGACCAGGTCGGCCTTGCCGTCGACATCCGGCCGCCAGGACGGGACCGCCACATTGACGACATCGCCCGCGCCTTCCGGCTTGAAGCCGAGGCGGTTCAGGATGCCGAGGCTCTCGTCCCTCGGCACCTCGATGCCGGTCAGCCGCTTCACTTCCGACAGCGGGAAGGAAACGATCTTCTCGACATGGCCGGCATAGCCGACGACTTCGGTTTCGGTCGGCGTGCCGCCCAAGAAATCCAGCACCAGTCTGGTCGCCAGCTCCACGCCGGGCACCATGAATTCAGGGTCGACGCCGCGCTCGAAGCGGTAGCGCGCGTCGCTGATGATGCCGAGCGTCCTGCCGGTGCGGGCGGTGGTGATCGGGTCCCAAAGTGCCGATTCGATCAGCACGTCAGTGGTGTTCTCGTCGCAGCCGGAATGCTCGCCGCCCATTATGCCGGCGATCGACTCGACGCCGTCCTGGTCTGCTATCACGCACATATCAGGCGTCAGCGTGTATTCGCGGCCGTCGAGCGCCAGCACCTTTTCGCCGTCGCGCGCTCGGCGCACGACCAGGTTGCCGGCGACCTTGTTCGCGTCGAACACATGCAAGGGCCGGCCGCGGTCGAAGGTGACATAGTTGGTGATGTCGACCAGCGCGCTGATCGGCCGCAGACCAATGGCGATCAGCCTTTGCTGCAGCCATTTCGGCGACGGGCCGTTTTTCACACCGCGCACCAGGCGCAGCGCAAAACCGGGGCAGAGCTCCGGCGCCTCGATCGTCACCTTGACCGGCGTCTCGCCCTTGCCGGGGATCGCCTCGACCGGCGCTGCCTTCAGCGTGCCGAGCCCGCTTGCCGCGAGATCCCTGGCAATGCCGTACACGCTGGTCGCATCCGGTCGGTTCGGCGTCAGGTTGATCTCGATCAGCGGATCGTCGAGATGCGCATAGGCGGCGTAGCTGATGCCGACCGGCGCATCTTCCGGCAGATCGATGATGCCGTCATGCTCGTCAGAAAGCTCGAGCTCGCGCTCGGAGCACATCATGCCATGACTTTCTACGCCGCGGATCTTGCCGACCGTCAGCGTCACGTCGATGCCGGGAACATAGGTGCCGGGCGCTGCAAAGGCGCCGATCAGGCCCGCGCGGGCGTTCGGCGCTCCACAGACAACCTGCACCGGCGGCTTGCCGTCGCCGGTGTCGACGGTCAGCACGCGCAGCCGGTCGGCGTCGGGATGCTGCACCGCCGTCAGCACCTTGGCGATGACGAAGGGTTTCAGGCTCGCCTTGTCGTCGACATGCTCGACTTCGAGGCCGATCGAGGTCAGCCGCTCGACGATTTCGGCCAGCGAGGCGTCGGTCTCGAGGTGGTCCTTGAGCCAGGAGAGAGTGAATTTCATGACTGTGTTCCGTCTGGTCTTTGCCCGTCAGGCCTGGGCACGCTGGTCTTCAGATGGCGCGGCAAGTCGTCCGGCATGTGCACGAAGGGAAGCTGCTCGCGTACATGGGCGTGGTGCATCGGCTTGAAATAGGCCGGCATGTCCATGGCGCCGAGCATAAAATAGATGTGGTCGGCCAGCCGCTCGTCGACATAGGCGATCGGCGAGCCGCAGACACCGCAAAAGGAGCGCGTCACCGACCCGTTCTCGAACATCTTCAGCGCCTTGCCCGTAAAGGCGACCTGCTCAGTCAGGAACCCGACGAAGGCCGACACCGGCGCGCCACTGGCCCGCCGGCAATCGCCGCAATGGCAATAGCTGACATGGTGCGGTTCGGCCGAAGCCTCGAACCGCACGGCGCCGCAGCGGCAGCCGCCGGTGTGGGCCGCTGTCATGCGCTCAAGCCTGCGAATAGCGTCGGCATGTCGAGCGGCCGGAAGCCGTAATGCGACAGCCAGCGCACATCGGCGTCGAAGAAGGCGCGCAGGTCCGGCATGCCGTATTTCAGCATGGCGATGCGGTCGATGCCCATGCCCCAGGCAAAGCCCTGATACTCGTCGGGATCGAGCCCGCCATATCTCAACACATTGGGGTGGACCATGCCGCAACCGAGGATCTCCATCCAGTCGGAGCCTTCACCGAAGCGCACCTCGCCCGGCCGCGAACGGTCGCACTGGATGTCGACCTCCATGCTGGGTTCGGTGAACGGGAAGAAGGACGGCCGGAAGCGCATCTTGACCTGTGGCACCTCGAAGAAGGCCTTACAGAACTCCTCCAGCACCCATTTCATGTTGGCGACATTGGCTGTCTTGTCGATCACCAGACCCTCGACCTGATGGAACATCGGCGAGTGGGTGGCATCGGAATCCTGCCGGTAGGTTTTTCCGGGAATGACGATGCGGATCGGCGGCTTCTGCGCCTCCATGGTGCGGATCTGCACCGGCGAGGTGTGGGTGCGCAACAGCTTGCGCTCGCCCTTCTCGTCCGGCTGGAAGAAGAAGGTGTCGTGCATCTCGCGCGCCGGATGGCCTTCCGGGAAATTCAGCGCGGTGAAATTGTAATAATCGGTCTCGATATCGGGACCTTCTGCGATGGCAAAGCCGAGGTCACCGAAGATGGCGGCGATCTCGTCGCTGACCTGGCTGATCGGATGGATACGACCGCGCTCGGCCGGCGATTGCCGCACCGGCAGCGTGACGTCGACCTTTTCCGCCGCGAGCCTGGCTGAGATCGCCACGTCCTTCAGCTCGGCGCGGCGCGCTGTAAGCGCCTCGGTGACGCGGTTCTTGAGGCCGTTGATAGCCGGGCCTTTTATCTGGCGCTCTTCTGCGCTCATCGAGCCGAGCGTCTTCAGCATTTCTGAGACCGAGCCCTTCTTGCCGAGCGCTGAAACACGCACGGCTTCGATCGCCTGCTCGTCGGCGGCCGACGCAATGTCGGTCATCAGGGAATTTTCGAGAGTTTCCATGTCACTCATGTTTCAGACTCGATTGGAAGCAAAGAAAACCCGCGCCAGCCGTGCCAGCGCGGGTTCCCCAAAATCAGAATTGCGAATGCTTGGGAAGCGCTGGCTTAGGCGACAGCGCTTTCAAAAGCGTTCGGCGTGGTGTTCTTGAGGTATTCAAGCGCGACCTTCGCCTTAGCCACAAGTGCGGCAAATGCCTGCGGCTCGTGGATGGCCATATCCGACAGGATCTTGCGGTCGATCTCGATGCCGGCCTTGTTGAGGCCGTCGATGAAGCGGCCATAGGTCAGGCCATGCTCGTGGGTCGCGGCATTGATGCGCTGGATCCACAGAGCGCGGAACGAACGCTTGCGGTTCTTGCGGTCGCGGTAGGCATACTGCAGCGACTTTTCCACCGCCTGCTTGGCGATGCGGATGGTGTTCTTGCGACGGCCGTAGAAACCCTTGGCGGCTTTCAGGACCTTCTTGTGCTTGGCGTGCGAGGTGACGCCTCTTTTTACGCGTGCCATGTCATGATCTCCTTAAAACGCTGTCCAGACCGAATGCCTTAGAGGCCGTTCGGCAGAAAATTCTTGATGACCTTCTTGCCATCCGGTTCAGCCAGAACCATCGTGCCGCGGGCATTTCGAATGAACTTGTTGGAACGCTTAATCATGCCGTGACGCTTGCCGGCCGCAGCCGACAGGACTTTACCCGTACCTGTGATCTTGAACCGCTTCTTGGCGGCTGACTTGGTCTTCATCTTGGGCATTTTGCTACTCCGTTTATATGCGCATCATCGCGCTTTTTGTTCGCTTCAGGCCGACCAAAGCCCGAAAAGCAAATGAAACCGCCACGGCATGCCCTGCCGGGCGGTTTTTGGGAACGGCGGTCCTATACGTCAAAGCGGGCCGGCGCGCAACACCCAGTGCTCAGCAACACCAGCACTCATGGGAAACGGAACAGCACCGGCAGTATGCCCGACTGTTGGGCGCCGTCGATCAACTCGAAAAACGGCAAGGCAACGAGGAACACCAATCCGTCCAGCAGCGTCGTGCGCAGCAGGCGCGGCTTGAAGCTGCCGGTGTCGCCTTCCTGATACAGCGAAAGCTTCGGGAAGAAGCGCGGCACCCGCGCCACATAGGCCTGGAATGGAGTGCCGAGTGCTTCCTTCAGGAACTTCTCCTCGCGCAGGATGACGACATGAAAGGCGGCGGCGCAAATCACCGCGAAGCCTACCGTCGCGGTGATCGAGCCCATCTGCGCGCCGACGCCGGCGGCAGCCATCGAGGAGAAGACATAGAGCGGATTGCGGGTAATCGAATAGGGTCCGCCGGTGACCACCTCGGAGGATTTGCGTCCGCCGATATAGAGCGTCGACCACAAGCGCCCGACAATGCCGAGAAAGATCAGCAGGATGCCGACCATTTCGATCGTTTCGTGCGGCACGCTTTCGGGAGGAAAGGCAGATTGGCCGAACAGCAGCGCCACGAACATGACGAGCACGAGCACGGCAAGCACCATCCTGCGCGCGTGCTGGTAGCTGCCCAGCGCACGCTTGGCCTGCACTTGTTCGGCCTGCGCCGATTTAACTTCATTGAGCATGTCGGGAATCCGATCGTCGAGGAACTTTGCCGGCGATCGCAGCGTCTGGCTAAGAAAACAGGCGCCCCGCCGATCGCCGGGACGCCTTTGTAGGATAATTCAGGCGGATTTAATGCATGTCGCCTCTTTTGCCGGCATCCGCAGCTCAATACAGCCAGAAGAGGACGGGAATTACACCGCTTTCCTGTCCGGACTCGATGAGTTCGAAAAACGGTATGGAAGCCAGGAACATCAAGCCATCGCGCAGCGTGTGATTGAAGACGCGCGGTGTGAAGGTGACCTCGGCCTGATCGCGAAAAAGCAGGGGATTGGGAAAAAACCGCGGCACCCGTGCGATGTAGTCCTTGTACGGCGCCCCGAGCACGGTGGTCAAATGCCGTTCCTCGCGCAGCGTGACGATGTAGAACGCGGCCGCGCACAAAACCGCCGACGCCACCGAGACGATCACGCTGCCGGTCTGGGCGCCGATGCCGGCGGCCGCTACGGTAGAGAAAAAATACAAGGGGTTGCGCATCACCGAATATGGGCCGGTAGCAACCACTTCGGCCGACTTGCGATCGCCGATATAGAGGATCGACCAGAGCCGGCCGCCGATCCCGATCAGTATCAGGGCGACGCCGTACTGCCCCTCTATGCGTTCGTGGCCAAGCTCATCGTGCGCGGAGCCGCCGAAGATCAGCAAAGCGCAAAAAACGCCAACCAGCAGCGCCAGCAGGATGCGCCGGCGCCGCTGATAGCGGCCCATTTCGTCGAACGACTTTTCGATCGGAGAACGTGCCGCAGCGGCCATGGAACAATCCTTTGCCGCGAGGACCGGCAACCAGGTTCCTTGTCGATGCAACTTGCGGAGAAATCATGGGCAACTTGCGGAGAAATCATGGCGAAGACAAAAACAAAAACAAAAGGCCGCCGAAGCGGCCTTTGCTTTGACGGAATCGCTTTTAGCGGGGTGCCAGCACCATCATCATCTGGCGGCCTTCGAGCTTCGGTTCGGCTTCGACCTTGGCGATCGGCGCCACTTCCTCGCGAACCTTGTTCAGAAGCTGCATGCCGAGTTCCATATGCGCCATCTCGCGGCCGCGAAAGCGCAATGTCAGCTTGACCTTGTCACCTTCTTCGAAAAACCGCCGGACGGCTTTCATCTTGGTCTCGTAGTCATGACTGTCGATGTTGGGGCGCATCTTGATCTCCTTGATCTCGATGACCTTCTGGTTCTTGCGCGCCTCGGCCGCCTTCTTCTGGTTGGCGTATTTCAGCTTGCCGAGATCGAGGATTTTTACGACGGGCGGCACCGCGTTGGGCGATATCTCAACCAGATCGAGCCCAGCCTCTTCGGCGAGCAACAATGCGTCGTTGATGGAGACATCGCCGTGGTTCTGGCCTTCGGCGTCGATAAGCTGGACCCGGGGGACCCGGATGTCACGGTTGGAGCGCGGGCCCTCCTTGGTGGGCGCCGTTGCTTTGAAAGGTCTGCGAATGGTCGTGGTCTCCTTGAGCCGTTTCGTTCAGGATTTTCAGTTCAGATTTGTGAACGCGCCAATGTGGTGAGCGCGCGGCCGGAGTCAATAGCACAGCGTTCACAGGAAATCACCTGTTCCCTGACCGCAGCCTGCACCAAACGAAGAAACTTGCCGAGCGCTTTTCGTTGAACCGCCAGCCGTGCCAAAAGACCTGCCTGAGGAGTTAGCCATGACCGCACCGATTTTTCTCGACGTCGACGGAACCAGCATCGCTGTCAGGCGCGCTGCGGGTGCTGCACCAGGCATTGTCTGGCTCGGCGGCTACAAGTCGGACATGCTGGGCACCAAGGCCGAGAAGCTGTCGGAATGGGCGAGCGGGCAAGGTCGTGCTTTCCTGCGCCATGATTATTCCGGCCATGGCGAATCGGATGGCGCCTTTGCCGACGGCACCATCTCGAAATGGCTTTCGCAGAGCCTCGCTGTCTTCCGCCATTTCACGCAAGGCAGACAAATCCTGGTCGGCTCGTCGATGGGCGCATGGATCGCGCTGCGCATGGTTCAGGAATCGCACAAGGCAGGCGAGAACCGCATCGCCGGCCTGGTGCTTCTGGCTCCGGCGCCGGATTTCACCGCCGAGCTGGTCGAGCCGGCGCTGACCAAAGCGCAGAAGCGAGACCTTGCCAAAAAGGGTTTTTTCGAGGAGCCGTCGAACTATTCGGCCGAGCCTTACGTCTACACCCGAGCGCTGATCGAGGACGGCCGCAACAACCTGACAATGACCGGGCCAATCGACACCCATTGCCCCGTCCACATATTGCAAGGGCTGGCCGATGCTGACGTGCCGTCGAGCCATGCGCTGAAGCTGGTCGGCCTGCTGCCGGCCGACGACGTCACGCTGTCGCTGATCCCCGACGGCGATCACCGCCTGTCGCGGCCGCATGACCTCGACATGCTGGTACGTGCGGTCGACGCCATGGTGCGGCAGGCGGGGTAGAGACATGCGCATTTCCATTCCGGTATCCGCCTTCGTCGCGGCGATCGTCGGCTTCGGCGGCACGCTGGCCATCGTCATCGCCGCCGCCAAGGCGGTCGGCGCGACGCAGGTCGAAACCGCGAGCTGGGTGACGGCGATCTGCCTCGCCATGGCGATCGAGAGCCTGTGGTTGTCATGGCGCACCAGGATGCCGGTCATCGCGGCATGGTCGACGCCGGGGGTGGCGCTGATCGCGGCATCGAGCGGCTTTTCAATCGGCGAGGCTGTCGGCGCCTTCATAGTCACCGGGATTTTGCTGATCGCCACCGGCCTGTTCAGGCCTTTGACCAAGCTGATCGCCAGGATACCGGCCTCGGTCGCGTCGGGAATGCTTGCCGGCATCGTCGTCACCTTCGCCATCAACGCGGTGAAGGCCATTCCCGCCGACCCGTGGCT
>NZ_RZTJ01000006.1:40644-316680 GCF_003997065.1 Mesorhizobium sp. M6A.T.Ce.TU.016.01.1.1
GTGCAGGCCATTTTCACCGACCCGCTGCTCATCCTGCCGCTGATCGCCGCCTTCTTCGTCATCCGCCTGTTCAATCCGGCGCTCTCGGTGCTGGCGGTCCTGATCGGCGGCGGCGCTGCCGCCTTCCTCACCGGCCGGGTCGGTGGCCTGCCGACGCCGGAGCTTTCGACTTTGACGCTGATTGCGCCGCAGTTCACCGTCACGGCGATCATCGGCCTGGCGCTGCCGCTTTATCTGGTCACCATGGCCTCGCAGAACCTGTCCGGCCTCGCCGTGCTGAGGGCCGCGGGCTACCACCCAGAACCCGGCCCGCTGATCGGCGTCACCGGCCTGCTTTCGCTGCTGTCGGCGCCATTCGGGGCCTCGACCACCAATCTGGCGGCGATCTCGGCGGCGATCTGCACCGGCCCCGACGTCCATCCCGATCCGGGCGAGCGCTGGAAGACCGGTCCCTTCTACGCGCTTGCCTATCTCGTCTTCGCCATTTTCGGCGCCTCGCTGGTGGCGATCTTCGCCGTGCTGCCGCAGAGCCTGATCGTGCTGGTTGCCGGACTGGCGCTGATGGCACCGCTCGCCAACGCGCTGTCGATCGCCTTGAAGGAAGACGGCGAGCGCATGGCCGCCACCGTCACTTTTGCCGTCACCGCCTCGGGGCTGACGCTGTTCGGCGTCGGCGCGGCGTTCTGGGGCCTGATTGCGGGCCTGGTCATCCTTTTCCTTGAAACTCTCAAAAAGCGATAATCATTTCAGCTGCTTGTCCGGTTTTGGCTGACACTGTCTTGAATCGCCGTTTTTCCCTTCCCATTTCGATTCCACGCAGCCGGGATTGGCTGTCTCCAACTGAAGGATTGGGAGAAAATGAACACATCTGCATTGATCCGTCCGGCCTGGACGCCGGCAACCATCGCACTGATGGTGATCGGCTTCATGGTGTTCTGGCCGCTCGGCCTCGCCATGCTCGCCTACATCATCTGGGGCGACCGGCTTGAAGGCTTCAAGCGCGACGTCAACCGCGCCACCGACGGCATCTTCGCCGGCTGCCGCCGCAGTTCCGACAAAGCGGCGCGCTGGGGCCACGGCTCCGCCCGCACCGGCAACGTCGCTTTCGACGACTGGCGCGAAAAGGAACTCGAGCGGCTCAATGAAGAGCGCCGCAAGCTCGACGAGATGCTGAGCGAGTTCGACGAATATGCCAGGGAACTGCGTCGCGCCAAGGACCAGGAAGAGTTCGACCGCTTCATGGCGAACCGCAACAAGTCGACGTCGCCTACAACCGGTGGATCAACCGGCTCGACGGGGACCGGCAAACGCGGTGGCAAATCCACGCCAGGCCTACTGGACGAGTAAGGCACTTGCCCCGATAAATAATCAAAAAACGGCGTCGCGTCAGCGGCGCCGTTTCTTTTATGTTCTATTCGTTTTCCTCGAATCACGTATCGTCGCCCCATGTCATTCGGCTTCTTCCGCAACCTGACCAAACCCAGGCCCGCCCCCGTCGTGGAGCGAGAGCATTGTGTTGCCGGCCGCACGCTGCCGCTCAAGATCGTCGAGAGCGACCGGGCGCGGCGCCTGACGCTGCGCATCGATTCCGGCGGCCGTGGCTTGCGCATCACCGTGCCGCCGGGCTTGCGCCGTGGCGAAGTCGAAAAATTCCTGGACCGCCATCAGGACTGGCTGGAGCAGCGGCTGGCCAAGGTGCCCAACCGGCCGCAGGTGCGGCCCGGCATCAAGGTACCGGTGCGCGGCGTGCCGCATCGCATCGTTCATGAGCCTTCGAAACGCGGGACCGTCACGCTGTCGCGCGACGAGCGCGGTCCGCTGATGATCGTGCATGGCGATCGCGTGCACCTGCCGCGCCGCATCGCCGATTTCCTCAAGCGCGAAGCCAAGCGCGAGATCGAGGCGCTGGTGGTCAAGCATACAGGCGCGGTCGGCAAGCGCGCCAAGGCGATCCGCTTCAAGGACACGTCGAGCCGCTGGGGATCGTGCACCTCCGACGGCAATCTGTCCTTCTCCTGGCGCATCATGATGGCGCCATCGCCTGTTATAAACTATCTCGTCGCGCATGAGGTGGCGCATCTCAAGGAGATGAACCACGGCCCGAAATTCTGGAAATTGTGCGAGCAGCTTTGCCCCGACACCGAGCGCTGCAAGGATTGGCTCAAGCGCAATGGCGGCGCGCTGCAAGCGATCATGTTCGAGTAGATCGCCCGATCAATCGTCGTTGGCGGCGTTCAGCTCTTCGGGACGTAAGCCTTCGTCGGTATGGCGCGGCCATGGCAAGAAATTCTTCTCGAAGCCATCGTTGCTGAAATAGGCCAGCGCGCGATGTGCCTCGGCGCCGTTGAAGGCGGCCTTGTCCATCAGATGAGCGATGACCTCGTGGGCCTGGGCGATCTTTTGCCTGAGTTGGGCGACGGTTTGGTCTGCCATGCTTGTTTGCTCCCGCCTGTACTGTCTGAAGTAAGGTAGCGCGTTCCGCGCTGGTGGCAAACAGGATGCTTTTTCTCGACTCTTTTGCCGTTTCGTGCCAATCCCGCGCCATGGCGCTCGACATTAAGATATGCGGATTGAAGACCGACAAGGCATTGGCCGCGGCATTGGCCGGCGGCGCCAGTCATGTCGGCTTTATTTTCTTTGCCAAAAGCCCGCGCTATGTCGAGCCGGCGGAAGCCGGCCGCTTGCGCGGAGCGGCGATCGGCAAGGCCAAGGCGGTTGCCGTGACGGTCGACGCCAGCGACGCGTTTTTGAATGAAATCGTCGGGAAAATGCGCCCGGACATGCTGCAGCTGCATGGTTCGGAAACGCCCGAGCGGGTGGTCGAGTTGAAGGCGCGCTATGGCCTGCCGGTGATGAAGGCGCTGTCGGTCAGCGAGGCTGTCGATCTGAAGCGGCTAAAACCCTTCGTCGGCGTTGCCGACCGCTTCCTGTTCGACGCCAAGCCGCCGAGGGGTTCGGAACTGCCGGGCGGCAACGGCGTTGCCTTCGACTGGCGCATTCTGGCCGGTCTTGACGCAGGCGTCGATTACATGCTTTCCGGTGGGATCAACGCCGCCAATATCGGCGATGCCCTTCTGCTTGCCAACCCGTCCGGATTAGACATTTCCTCGGGCGTGGAAAGCGCGCCGGGCGTCAAGGATCCGGCGCTGATCGAACAGTTTTTCCGGGCCGTCAGGGCAGCACGCGACAACCGCGCCGCCTGAGGATAGAACCCGGAGCATGTCCCGGAAACGTGGAAACCGGTTTTCCGACAAGGACATGCTCCAAACAAGAAGTAGGAGATCGGCGATGGACAAGCCGGCGATACCCAATTCCTTCCGCACCGGACCCGACGAACAGGGCATGTTCGGCATCTTCGGCGGTCGTTTCGTTGCCGAAACGCTGATGCCGCTGATCCTCGACCTGGAACGGCACTGGAACGAGGTCAAGGACGATCCGGATTTCAAGGCTGAGCTAACGGACCTTTCGACCCACTATGCCGGGCGGCCGTCGAAGCTTTATTTCGCCGAAGGCCTGACCAGGCATCTTCGTGAGGTTTCCGCGGCGAAGGGCCTCGGGGGCGGTGCGAAAGTCTATTTCAAGCGCGAGGATTTGAACCACACCGGCTCGCACAAGATCAACAACTGCCTTGGCCAGATCCTGCTGGCCAAGCGCATGGGCAAGAAGCGCATCATCGCCGAGACCGGCGCCGGCCAGCACGGCGTGGCGTCGGCCACGGTGGCGGCGCGTTTCGGCTTTCCTTGCGTCGTCTATATGGGCGCAACCGACGTCGCCCGGCAAAGCCCGAACGTCTTCCGGATGAAGCTGCTCGGCGCCGAGGTGCGGCCGGTGACAGCAGGCCACGGCACGCTCAAGGACGCCATGAACGAGGCCCTGCGCGACTGGGTGACGAATGTCGAGGATACCTATTACCTGATCGGCACCGCCGCCGGCCCGCACCCCTATCCGGAGCTGGTGCGCGACTTCCAGTCGGTGATCGGCACCGAGGCGCGCGCGCAGATCCTCGAGCAGGAAGGCCGGCTGCCGGACACCATTATCGCCTGCGTCGGCGGCGGTTCCAACGCCATCGGCCTGTTCCACCCCTTCCTCGATGACAAAGAGGTTCGCATCATCGGCATCGAGGCCGGCGGCCGCGGTCTGGACGGCATCGAGCACTGCGCCTCGATGAGCGCCGGCGCGCCCGGCGTGCTGCACGGCAACCGCACCTACCTTCTGCAGAATGCCGACGGGCAGATAATGGACGGGCATTCGATCTCGGCCGGCCTCGATTATCCGGGCGTCGGGCCGGAGCATTCCTGGCTGCGCGACAGTGGCCGCGTCGACTATGTGCCTGTTCTCGACGATGAGGCGCTGGAGGCGTTCCAGCTGACGACGCGCGTCGAAGGCATCATTCCGGCGCTCGAATCTGCCCATGCCATCGCGCATGCGGTGAAGATCGTGCCCGCCATGGACAAGGACCAGATTGTCATCGTCAACCTGTCCGGCCGCGGCGACAAGGACGTGCATACGGTGGCCAATATGCTGGGCATGGAGATCTGATCATGACCACCCGCATCGACCGCCGCATGGCCAAGCTGAAGGCCGAAGGCCGCCCGGCGCTCGTCACCTATTTCATGGGCGGCGACCCGGACTACGACACCTCCCTGTCGATCATGAAAGCGCTGCCCGGCGCCGGCAGTGACATCATCGAGCTTGGCATGCCGTTTTCCGATCCGATGGCCGACGGCCCGGCAATCCAGGCGGCCGGCCTGCGGGCGCTAAAAGGCGGCCAGACGCTGGTCAAGACGCTGAAGATGGCGTCGGAATTCCGCGCCGGAGACAATGAAACGCCGATCGTTTTGATGGGCTACTACAATCCGATCTACATCCACGGCGTCGACCGCTTCCTGAGCGACGCGCTGGCCAGCGGCATCGACGGGCTGATCGTCGTCGACCTGCCGCCGGAAATGGATGAGGAGCTGTGCATTCCGGCACTGAAGGCCGGCATCAATTTCATCCGGCTGGCGACGCCGACCACCGACGACAAGCGCCTGCCCAAGGTGCTGCAGAACACCTCCGGCTTCGTCTACTACGTGTCGATGACCGGCATCACCGGTTCCGCACTTGCCGACACCGGCAAGGTGGCGGCAGCGGTCACGCGCATCAAGGGCCATACCGACCTGCCGGTCTGCGTCGGCTTCGGCGTCAAGACCGCCGAGCAGGCGCGCGTGATCGGCGCCAATGCCGATGGCGTCGTCGTCGGCACCGCGATCGTCAATGCGGTCGCCAATGTTCTGGGGCCGAAGGGCGAAAAAACCGCCGACCCGGCCGAGGCGGTCGCCACGCTGGTCAGCGGGCTTTCGCAAGGCGTGCGTGCGGCTCGCCTTGCTGCCGCCGAATAGTCTTCCTACGTCTTCGTCAGGACAGGAGCCGAAGCGATGAACTGGATCACCAACTACGTTCGCCCGAAGATCAATTCGATGCTCGGCCGGCGCACCGACATGCCTGAGAACCTCTGGATCAAGGATCCCGAGACCGGCGAGATGGTCTTCCACAAGGATCTGGAGCAGAACCAGTTCGTCATCCCATCCTCCGGCCACCACATGAAGATCTCGGCCAAGGAGCGGCTGAGATTCTTCATGGACGACGGGAAGTACGAGACGCTCGAAAATCCCAAGGTGGTGCAGGACCCGCTGAAATTCCGCGACGAGAAGCGCTACACCGACCGGCTGAAGGACGCCAAGGCCAAGACCAGCCTGGAAGACGCGATCATCAATGCGCTGGGCACCGTCGAAGGCCTGCCGGTGGTGGTGACCGTGCAGGACTTCGCCTTCATGGGCGGCTCGCTCGGCATGGCCGCCGGCGACGCCATTGTTCGTGGCTTCGAGGTCGCCTTGCAACGCAAGCGGCCGCTGATCCTGTTCGCGGCCTCCGGCGGCGCCCGCATGCAGGAAGGCATCCTGTCGCTCATGCAATTGCCGAGGACCACGATCGGCGTCGATCGGCTGAAAGAGGCCGGTCTTCCCTATATCGTCGTTCTGACCAACCCAACCACCGGCGGCGTCACCGCCTCCTACGCCATGTTGGGCGACGTGCACATCGCCGAGCCCGGCGCGCTGATCGGCTTTGCCGGGCCGCGCGTCATCGAGCAGACCATCAGGGAAAAGCTGCCCGACGGCTTCCAGCGCTCCGAGTATCTGATGGAGCACGGCATGGTCGACATGGTGGTCTCGCGGCTGGAGATGCGCCAGACGATTGCACGGCTCCTGAAAATGCTGCTCAAGCTGCCGGAAGAGCAAAAGCCGATGGAACCGGAAATCCTGCCGCCGGCGGCGATCCCGGCGGAAGCACGCCCGCAAGCCTGACGCGACATCCTTCGTCGCGAACCGCGATTGCGCGCCATCTGTGGCGCGCCTAGGATTCTCCCATGACCACGCTTGCCGCCGACCGCGAAATCGAAAGCCTGATGTCGCTTCATCCGAAGGGCTTCGATCTTTCGCTCGACCGCATTTCGCGACTGCTGGAGCGGCTGGGCAATCCGCAGAACCATTTGCCGCCGGTCATCCACATCGCCGGCACCAACGGCAAGGGCTCCTGCGCCGCGTTTTCGCGGGCGCTGCTCGAAGCGTCCGGCCACCGCGTCCATGTCCACACATCGCCTCATCTGGTGAACTGGCATGAGCGCTACCGGCTGGCCGCCGACGGCGGCGGCAGGCTGGTCGAGGACAAAGTCTTTGCCGACGCCATCGCCCGGGTCGCCAAGGCCAATGAAGGCCAGAAGATCACCGTCTTCGAAATCCTCACCGCGGTCACCTTCCTGCTGTTTTCCGAACATCCGGCGGATGCCGTCATCATCGAGGTCGGCCTCGGCGGCCGCTTCGACGCCACCAATGTCATCACCGAGCCGGCAGTGTCGGTGATCATGCCGGTCTCGCTCGATCACGAATCCTTTCTCGGCGACCGTGTCGAACTGATCGCTGCCGAAAAGGCCGGCATCATCAAGCGCGGTTGCCCGGTGGTCATCGGCGCGCAGGAAAGCGAGACGGCGCTGCAGGTGCTTCTCGAAACCGCCGAGCGGCTCGACTGTCCCGCCTTCGTCTATGGCCAGGATTTCCTCGCCTTCGAGGAAAACGGCCGCATGGTTTATCAGGACGAAGTCGGATTGATGGACCTGTCGCCACCGCGGCTGCCGGGTCGCCACCAGTTCGCCAATGCGGCGGCGGCGATTGCGGCGGTCAAGGCGGCGGGCTTCGAGATCAGCCATCGCGTCGCCGACAAGGCGATGGCCAATGTCGCCTGGCCGGGGCGGATGCAGAAATTGCCGCAAGGCAGGCTGACGGAACTGGCACCGAAGGGCGCCGACATCTGGCTCGACGGCGGCCATAATCCGGGCGCCGGCGTGGTCGTCGCAGAGGCGCTGGCCGAGCAGGAGGAAAAGAACCCGCGGCCGCTGTTCCTGATTTCCGGCATGATCAACACCAAGGACCAGAGCGGTTATTTCAGCGCCTTCAAGGGCTTGGTGCGGCATGTCTACACGGTGCCGGTGAGCCTCAGCGAGGCCAGCGTGCCGAATGACGAACTGGCGGTCCGCGCCGTCGAGGCCGGCCTGTCGGCCGAACCGGTGAGTTCTGTCGCCAATGCGCTGATGCTGCTGCGCGATACCTGGGACGGACCGCCGCCGCGCATCCTGATCAGCGGCTCGCTCTATCTGGCCGGCGCGGTGCTGGCCGAAAACGGCACGCCGCCGGTTTGAGGCTCTGGTTCACCAGGCCATGATGACGGACTTCGTCAAATCACCACGAGGAGTCAGCCATGATCAACGTAAAGCAGCTCGCTCACGTTTGCATCTTCGCAGATGATCTCGAAGTGACGCGAAGCTTCTATCGGGACGTCCTCGGCATGGACACCCAGTTCAACTTCCTGCGCGACGGCAAGATTTTCGGTTTCTACCTTAATTGCGGCAGCCGCAGCCACGTCGAGGTGTTCCAGAAAGACGGGGCCAGCTATAGCGACTTGAACCAGATCGACCACTTCTGCCTTGAAGTGGAAAACCTTGACGCCGCGATCGCCCACGTAAGAGCGAAAGGCGTTGAAGTCACGTCAAAGAAACACGCATGCGATGATACCTACCAGGCGTGGATTCGCGACCCTAACGACGTGAAGATAGAACTGTTTGAATACACTGAGAAAAGTGCGCAGTTCGTCGGAGGCGATCGTATCGCGGATTGGTGATCGCCTCACGCCTATGGCGGAGACGGCCTCGGTGGGGACTACTTCAGCTCAATCTCGATGAAGGCATACTCGCCCTCATTGGCATTGATGACGTCATGCTCCACGCCCTCCTTGCGGAAATAGGGCGCGCCCTTCTTCATTTCGGCGAAGGATTCGCCGTCCTTGGTCAGGAGCTTGAGCTTGCCGTCCATCAGCGGCACGATGACATAGTCGTGGCCATGACGGTGCCAGCCGGTGTTGTCGCCCGGCGCGAAGCGATATTCGGTGACGATGACGCGCTCATTGTCGATGAAGACGGTGGCTTTGGCGGATCCGGTCATGTCGTTCTCCTGCTTTAAGCCAGACAAGAACATGACGCGGTAAGTGGCGAGTGCCAGATCGGCGGATTGGTGACACCAACAAAAAGCCCGGCGCGAGGGCCGGGCTCGTCTGCGAAATTTTCGGTCGGATCAGGCGAGATTGCCGTTGATCCAGTGCGACAGCGCCGTCTTCGGCGCGGCGCCAACCTTCATGTCGGCCATTTCGCCGCCCTTGAAGATCATCAGCGTCGGGATAGAGCGCACGCCGAACTGCGCGGCCAGCTCCGGATTCTCGTCGATGTTGAGCTTGGCGATCTTCACCTTGCTGCCGAGTTCGATGGCGATGTCTTCCAGCGCCGGCGCGATCATCTTGCACGGGCCACACCATTCCGCCCAGAAATCGACCACGACCGGCTCCTTGGCGTCAAGCACATCGGTCTGGAAGTTGCTCTTGTCGACCTTGACGGTGGCCATGCGAAAATCCTTTCGAGAGTTATTGTCGCACCAAATGTGGTGGTGATCGTGGCCTTCTTCAAGCAGCTGTTGTGTCACGCTCCCGTGAGTCGGGCAAGAGCGTCGTCCATGACCGCCGGCGGCAGCTCGATCAGCCGCGGCACTTCAGTGAACAGCAGCGCCGCCGAGACCTCATGCCGGGGGTAAAGCGGCTGGAGCAGCGCGCGATAGAGCGCGAGCTGCAGGACATAGGCCGGTGGAACGTCCGCCAGCGCTGCTGGCGCCGGCCGGTTGGTCTTGTAGTCGACGATCGACACCTTGCCTGATGTGACCGCCAGCCGGTCGATCTTGCCGGAGATGGAGCGCAGCTTGCCCTTGACCTCCAGGCTGCCCATGATCGCGACTTCGGCGCGCGACGATGATGCGAACAGCTGATCGAAGCGGCTGTCGGCAAGTATTGCCGCCACCGAGGCCAAGGCCTTGTCACGCTCGCTTTCTGGCCATTGCGCGCCGGCGCGCTTGAGATAGCGTTCCGCGGCATCCCGGCGTTCGGCCTCGGCAATGCCGGGCAGCATCTGCAACAATTTGTGCAGCGCCAGCCCTCGCATCACGGCAAAGCCAGGTTCCGCCTCGGTGTCCAGCACCGGCGAGCCGGTGTCGATTACGGCTTCCTTGGCCTCATCGATCAGGGCCGAGGCGCCGGAGGGCGACAGCGGTCGCGGCAGATCCTCGAAAGGCGGCAAGGGCTGGAACAGGGTCTTCGGCAACGGCTCGAACTGTTGCGTCTGCCGCGCCTCTTCGGCCGCCGCCTGTGCGACCGGCGGCAATTTTGTCACGTGAAACCGATGCACGGTCTCGCCGGTGGCGGGGTGCAGTCGCTCATCGCTTTCGGGGGCGCCGACCAGCGCGCGGCTGACGATCGAATGCCAGGTACCGGCGTTCGGTGCCCGCTTGCCATGGTAGCCGCAGACGATCAGCCGGTCCTCGGCGCGGGTCATGCCGACATAGAGCAGCCGACGGTATTCGTCGTCGGACAGCTCGCGAGCGCGAACCGAAGCGGCCCGCGAGAATCCATTGGCGACATCGCTGGCCGAGCGCCAGAGATAGCCCTTGCCACCCCAGTGCTCGCCCGAGCCATCGAACGGCATCAGTCGCGGCAGATGCTGGTCGCTGAACGGCGCCGAGCCGCCATCGACCAGGAACACGACAGGCGCCTCCAGGCCCTTGGCGGCATGCACGGTCATGACGCGAACCTCGTCGCGGGTCTGGTCCATTTCGCGCTTGATCTCGGGGCCGGCATTTTCCAGCGTCGACAGGAAGGATTCCAGTCCCGGCAGGCCGGTCCGTTCCCCGGCCAGGCAAAAGCTTAGAAACTCGTCGAGGATGTCGCCGGCCTCCGGCCCGAGCCGCGCGATCATCTTCTTGCGCAGGCCGTCGCGGGCGAGAGCCCCGGCATAGAATTCGAACACCGGCTTGAATGCGGCTTCATCAGACCATGTGTCGAGTTGGGCAACGATTGCGGCCAAGGCAGCGCTTTCGCCGGCTTGCTGCCTGAGCGAAGCGATCAGCGAGAGACCAGACGGCCGCTCGCCCGCCAGCGCGAAAAGCATCTCTTCCGAAACATCGAAAATCGGGCTGCGCAGCACTGCCGCAAGCGACAGATCATCCTCGGGCTGGATGAGAAAGTGGCCGAGCGCGATCAGGTCCTTCACCGCGATATGGCCGGGCAGGCTGAGCCGGTCGGCGCCGGCGACCGGGATGTCGCGGCGCTTCAGCGCACGCGTCAGCGCATGGACAAAGCGATCGCGCTTGCGCACCAGCACCAGCACGTCGCCGGGCCGAAGCTTCTTGCCACGGCCTTCGATGATCTCGCCGGTGCCGATCCAGCCAGCAATGGTCGCCGCCACGTTCTCGGCAACACGCACCGCCGGTGCATGGGCGTGGTCGACGGCCTGCGTCCAGTCGTCGGGTTCGTCGACGACGTCGGCGCCGATCGACGGCCAGACCTCGACATAGCCCGGCGCATCGGTGCGGATCGCCTTGTGATTCAGCGGGTCGGGATCGTGGCTGATGCCGCGCCGCACGATCGGGTCGGCAAAGACACGGTCCACCGCCGCAAGCACGTCGTCGGTCGAGCGGAACGACCAGGTCAGCTTGAGATCGGCGAAGGCGGCGTTGGCGTCGCGCACCCTTCCGGCAAACAGGATCCTTGAGTCGGCAAAGGAGTCGGGCGCCGCTCCTTGAAAGGAATAGATCGACTGCTTTTCGTCGCCGACGGCAAAGACCGTGCGATGAACATTGTCGCGCGCGCCGAGCCCGGCAAAGAATTCCTCCGCCAGCCGCTTAACCACCTCCCATTGGTCGGGGCTTGTGTCCTGCGCCTCGTCGAGCAGGATGTGGTCGATGCCCTGGTCGAGCTTGTATTGCACCCAAGGGCCGGCGTCGGGCCGCGCCAGAAGATTAACCGTTCGGGTGATGAGGTCGTTGAAGTCGAGAAAGCCGCGGGCGCGCTTCAAGTGCTCGTAGCGGGCGATGAGCCAGTCGGCGATGGTCAGCGCGGCACGTGTGCCCTCCAGCATCCTGAACAAGGCCAATCGATCGGAGATTTCGAGGATCGCATCGGCAGCTGAGAGATAGCGCTCGGCAAGATCGGGCAGCCGGTCGAGCAACGCCTTCTTGAATGTCTTTGCCGGCTCATAAGGCTCGCCATCCGCCCGCAGGAAAGCTTTTGCCAGCAGATGCAGCCGGCGAACCGGATCATCCTCGGCGAAGGCAAGACGCGCATAGGGCAGAAGATTGTTCAGCACGATGCGGGCATCGGCGGCTTCGGCAGCGCGGGCAAAGGCGATGAAATAGTCCGGCAGGAAGCCCGGCAGCGGCCAGACGGAGGCCGCCAGGCCTTCGGCGGTCTGGCCGGCGCGAAACCTGAACTCGTCGAACAGCGCCCGGAAGCCATCGCCACCGGCCGCGCTGATGAAGGCGCGCAAGCCGTCGCGCTTGCGCACGATCTCGGCCAGCAATGCGTCGAGCCCATGTTCGCCGCCGCGCTCCAGAATGGTGGCGAATGCCTCTGCCAGTCCCGCATCGCCGGCGGCCGTGCCCGAGATCATGTCACGACGGGCGGCGGCGAAGAGCGACGCCTCCATCTGCGGATCGAGCATTTCGAAATGGGCCGGAATGTTGGCTTCCAGCGGGAACTGGTGCAGCACCGATTCGCAGAAGGCGTGGATGGTCTGGATCTTCAGCCCGCCCGGCGTCTCCAGCGCCTCGGCGAACAGCCGGCGCGCGCGGCGCATGGTTTCGCGATCGGGCTGGCGACCGTCCAGCGCCTCTACCCTCGCCGCCAGATCGACGTCGGCAAGCGCAGTCCATTCCGACAACGTCGAAAACACCCGGTTCGACATGTTGGCGGCGGCGGCACGGGTGTAGGTCAGGCACAGGATCTTCGATGGATCGGTGCCACGCAGCAAGAGCCTGATGACGCGCTGGGCCAGCACATGGGTCTTGCCCGATCCGGCATTGGCCGACACCCAGGCGGAATTTTTCGGGTCGGAGGCGCTTGCCTGGCTGGCGGCGGTATCGGTCGGGATGGGATAGGCCTTCTTCATGCCTCCCCTCCTTCGTCGTCGGCGTCGCCGCCGGCGGACCATTCGAGAACGCGGGCGAGATGGTCGTAGTCGCCATCGGTCTCGCCCTCGCGAAATGGCAGCGCCCGCGACAAATAGCCGGTCGTCGGGTCGGCGTAATGGATCAGCAGTTTTTCCAACCGCGCCCAGGCCTCCTCGGCGAGATCGGCGGCGGTTCGCGGCTTGCGGTTGTATTCGAGGATGGATTCCTCGAATACCTCGCCGTTCGGCTTCAGCCTGACGAAGGCCAGTTGCGACGGCTCGCGCGCGCCAAGCCCCTTGAAGGCCCCGCGCCTCAGCAATGCCCCTTCCAGCGCCAATTGTGGCGACAGCAGCGTGTGCGCCTGCGCCTTGGACGGCGAGGAGCCGGTCTTGTAGTCGAGAATGTCGGCCATGCCGCCGGCCAGCAGGTCGACGCGATCAGCGTAGCCGGACAGCGTCACGCCGGACCGGCCAACGCCGGTTTTCTCGGCGCGCTCCTCGGCGTGCCGCATTGTCACGGCAAGGGCGCGGCCGCGCTCCCATTCGATGATCCCGGCCGCAAGCTTTTCGAAGCGCGGCCACCATACCGCCTCGACATCGTTAGGAAGGGCCGCTTCGGCAAAGCATTGGCGGCCGGCGACGATGAGACCGTCAAGCGCCTCCGGCACAAGCGGATCGGCCACCTTCGCCGAGAAAAGATGCAGGATGGCGTGAAACAGCGTGCCGCGCTCGGCAGCACCCGGGTCGCGGATGACCGGGTCGAGCGGCATCAGGCGCAGGATCCTCCTGGCATAGATCGCGTAAGGGTCGCGGCGCAGCGTCTCGATCTCGGTGACCGAGAAATGCTGCGGCCGCTCAGCCAGCGGCGGCTGCGGCTGCGGTCGCGGCGCGAAATCTCTCCTTTCGCCGGCATCGAGCGCACGTGCCCAGGAAAGGAATTCATCACCACGCCGGCGCAGCACTGCCGCATGGTCCTTGCCGATGAAGGTCAGGAGGCGCTGCAGCCAGCGCGACGGCACCGCCGGCGCGTCGCCCGAGCGGGCGGAGCGCGCCAGCACCACTTTCTTCGCCCCCATCGCCATCTGGAAATCATGGGCGGCCAGGCCGATGCGCCGTTCGGGCGGTTCGAGATCGATGCCGGTCTTCATCAGCCGCGACATGAAGCGGTCGCTCTCCGGCTTGCGCGGCCACACGCCTTCATTGAGCCCGCCGACGACCAGCGTGTCGACGCTCTGCAACCGGGCTTCCAACGCGCCCCAGATGGCGATGTTCCTGTCGGTGCCTTGTGCCGGCTTGACGGTTTCGGGCGCGATCAGCGCCTCCATCACATCGGGCCATTCGTCCGCCGCGAAGGAGAACGACGCCGAGGCGGCGACCAGCCCGCGCAAGAGCTCGGCGAGCTTCTCACCGGCATCGCCCGCATAGAGTTCGCTCAGGCTGCCATCCGCGGTGCGGCCGAGACCTTCGAGCGTGACGACGCTGGCCCGGGTCAATTCGGCAAGATCGGCCTCGGCTTGATTGCGAAAGGCGATCAGCGGCGCCAGCGCCGCGGCTAGGCGGATGAGCAATTTGCGGGCGCCCTCGATGTTGCGCACGGTCAGGCGGGAAAACCAGAAGGGCGGGCGGGCATCGCCCAGGCCGGTGAGACGTATGTCGAAGAGCTCCGGCAACGATGCAATGTCGGGGCGGCCGGTGCCGCCACGCAGCGCCACCAGTTCGATGATCTCCGCCGCATGACGGACGCTTGTGCGTTCCAGGCCGAGGCCAAGCAGCGGGTGCTTGAGCAGCGACAGCAGGGCGACCGGATCGCCGGGCCGGAACGCGGCCTGAAGCGCCAGCCTGAGCAGACTGGCGGCTGGCGTGTTGATGAGCGGCGTGCCGCCCGAATCGTCGGCCACGACCCCAAACCGCAACAGCTCGACCGAGACGCGCCGCGCCAGGGCGCGGTCGCCGGTGACGAGCGCCGCACGCTGGCCGGGCTGCTCGACGGCACGTTTGAGCGCGACGGCGATCGCCACCGCTTCGTCGCGTTCGCCGGCGGCTTCGAGAAGCGTCACGTCGGCGAAGGCATCAGTGATGTCCGCGGCGGCAAAGCCAGCGCGCGTCTGCGCCCATAGCTCAGTGGTTTCGGCCGGCCGCAGCGCCTCGCCGACAAGTGCGGCGCGCAGCGCGAGCGGCCTTTCGGCAACGGCGATTTCCTCGACATCGCCGCGCAGCACGCCGATCTTGCCGACCAGTTTTGCCAGGCCGTATTGCGGATGGCCAAGCAAGGCCGGGCGCGCCCCGGGCGCCGCGATTGCCTGGAATGACGGCTCATCCAGCATCAAATCGAGGCCGGGCAGCACGACGGCGCCGCTGGGCAGGCCGGCGATCACCGCAAGCAATTCGGCGGTGGCCGGAATCGACCCGGTGGAGCCGGCTGCGATCACCGGCCCAGTGGGCGGATTGCGCTTCAGCCGCGCCGCTTCCAGCCTTATCAGCGCATTGCGATGCGCGGCGGGGTTGGAGCGGTTGCGTTCCTCGAGGAGATCCGGCCAGTTTTCGGTGACGATGCTCAGGAAGTCGAGTGTCACTTGCCACCAGCCGGCAAGGTTGCCGGTGACCAGATCGGCGAGCCTGGTCCAGTCCGTGCCTTCGGTCTCGATCTCGTCCATCAGCCGGGCCAGGTCGCGCGCCAGCCAGATGGCGTCGGCGGCGGAGGCCGGCACAACGATCTCCTCATCGAAAAGTGCCGCGACATGGGCAGGCAAGCGGCGCTTCCAGGCGCGCACCAGCGGTGCCAGCAGCAGCAGCCGCTCGATCGCCGCGATCGGCGGCGCGAGATCGATCGCCGCCGATGCGTCGGCCTCGAATGCAGCTTCGTCCTCGTCGAACTCGCCAAGCGGACGGATGACCGGCAGGATCGCCGAGCGGCCACCCAGACGGTCGACGAAGACGCCGCGCAGCGCCCGCGCGGCGCGGCGCGTCGGCACGTAGATGGTGGCGTCGGCCAGCGCCAGCGGGTCGCCGTCGAAGCGGAAACCGGGAACAAGCCGCCCCGACAGCAGGGCCTCGGCCAGCGTCGGCAGAAACGGCGCTCCGGGCGGGATCGAGAAAACGCGGCGGGAGCCGCTCATTTCAACTCAGTGAAGGCGCTGGTCAACTCGGTAAAAGCACTGGGTGACTCAGCGAGAGCAGCGGCGACGGCGGCTTCCGCAAGCGGAATGGCGTCTGGCGTGCCGACGGTGATCCAATGGCCGTGCATCACCGTGCCGAACAGGCGGCCGGCAGCAATGGCCGCATCGAAATAGGCGTTGAGCGAATGCGGACCGGCCGGCGCATCCGCGAAAAGCCTGGGATGGACGATCGCCGCCCCGGCATAGATCAGGCCTGTCGGGTCGCCTTTCGAACGCCGCAAGGCGCCGTCCGGCGCCATCAGGAAGTCCGTGCCGCCGCTGTGTCCGGTTGCTGACTGGAGATCCGCGAGCATCAGCAGAATATCCATTTTCGCCGCGTCCCATGCAAGGGCGAGGCGGGCAAGGTTGGGCACGCCGCTGTCGATCCAGAAGGTGTCGGCGTTGACGATGTAAAAGGGAGCCCCTCCCAGTTCCGGCAAAGCATGGACGATACCGCCGGCGGAATCGAGCAGTCTTTCGCTTTCATCGGAAATGACGACTTTCGGGGCGCGGCGCGCGGCGACATGGGCGACGATCTGTTCGGGGAAATAATGGACGTTGACCATCGCCTTGTCGACGCCGGCCTGCGCCAGGCTGTCCAGGCACCAGTCGAGCAATGTCTTGCCTGATATCTTGACCAGCGGCTTCGGCATCGTGTCGGTGATTGGCCGCATGCGCTTTCCCAGCCCGGCGGCAAGCACCATTGCGGTTTTGAGGTGTGTCGTCACAGCGACCGCTCCTCTAGCAGGCCGTGGGCGGTATAGAAATCCCGCAAGCTGGCCAGCCCGGGATGCGCCAGCGCTCGCCTGAGATAGTCGCGAATGCGCGGCAGGTGTTTTAGATAATAGGGCTTCCCGTCGCGCTTTTCGAGCCGAACGAAAATGCCGAGTATCTTCGAATTGCGCTGCGCGGCCATGATCGCATAGGTCTCGACGAATTCGTCTTCGTTAAAGGCGCCAGCCTTATGGCGCGCGGCGATATAGGCTTCGAGCGTCCGCTTCTCGATCTCAGGCGAAACCGTGACGCGCGCATCCATGGCAAGCGAAGCGAGGTCATAGGCGGACGGGCCGATCAGCGCGTCCTGGACATCGACGACCCCAAGGCGATCGTGACCGGTACGATTGCCGCGCCAGATGATATTGGGCGAATGAAAATCGCGCAGCATGAGCGTGTATTCGCGCCCTTCCAGCCGGTCGAGGACCGCATTCCATTCCCTGTCATAGCCGGCGCGCAAGGCATCGCTTGCCGGGCCATCCGATATCGCCGGCACATACCAGTCGAGCAGCAATTCGGCTTCGATCATCATGGCGTCGCGGTCGAAAGGCGGCACGTCGTGAAAGACGCCGGGCGCGGCCTCCATTCGATCGGGCCATGATTTGCCATGCATCATGGCAAGCAGTTTGGCCGCCGCTGCGTACCGCTCCGCCACCGGCTGACCATGCTGGCCGAGAAATCCCTCCGAGCCGAGATGCTCCAAGAGAAGAAAGCCTTGGTCCAGGTCCTGCGCATGGATCTCCGGGGCGCTGACGCCGCCGGCCCGCAACGCCCGGTCGATGGCGACGAAGGCCGAGACGGATTGCGCGGTGTGGGCGATCACCGCATAGGGCTTGCCGTCGCGGACCGGCGACCCGAGCACCAGCCTTGGTGAATTCATTAACACGCGCCGCGGCAGGCCGGCCAGCGAGACGATCTCATAGGAGCGGGCCGATGCGTCGCCAACAAAGTATCGTCGCTGCGCTTTGCCCCAGCCAGCTCTTTCCAGAAAATCGCGCATCGCCAGCGATCGCGCCGCGCGCTCGAAGGCAGCGCCTTGTCCCGACAGTCTCGCCAGGCGGCCGTCGCCCTGATGGAGCAGCTCGATCTGGACCGAAGTCTTTGGCAAATAGGACCCTGCCCGTTCCGGCCATTCGACCAGGGCAGCGCCTTGCGCCAGCGCCTCGTCGAAGCCCAGCTCGTCCAGCTCGGACGCCGAGGACAGGCGATAGAGGTCGAAATGATGGATGGGAACGCGCGCCTCATAGCTCTGGACGAGCGTGAAGGTCGGGCTCGGCACATCGAGACCGGAATCGTCGGTCATTGCCCTGATCAGCGCCCGCGCCAAACTCGACTTGCCGGCGCCAAGGTCGCCTTTGAGCGCCAGCACGTCGCCGGGGCGCAGCGACATGGCCAGATCCTCGCCCAGCCTTGCGGTCGCAGCCTCGTCGGCGAGAAAACGCTCCAGCACCACGCCTGCCATCGAGCGCGCTACTCGGCCGCCGCGCGGATGCCGGACGGCGTGTCGGGAAAGGCACAAATGACGGTGGTGCCCCTGTCCTTGCCGGTCTCGATGCGGACGCTGCCGCCATGCAGCTCGACAAAGCTCTTGACGATCGACAGGCCGAGGCCGGCGCCGCGCCGGCGGCCACCATTGGTGCGCGGCTCGAAACGACGGAACACCGAATCGAGCAGGTCCGGCGGCATCCCGGGACCGTCATCGTGGACGGAGAATTCCACGCCTTCGGCAAGCGAGCGGCAGGCGAGCGTGATGGTGCTCGCCTCCGGAGCGTAGTTCGCGGCGTTGCTCAGCAGATTGTAGAGGATCTGGCGGACGCGGGTTTCGTCGCCGTGGAACGTCTTTGGCGCGGTGGCCGCGTCAATCTTGAGCCTGATTGCATGCTCCTCCAGCCGGTCGGCAACAAGCTCGGCGGCGGCGGCGATGGTCCGGTCGACGTGAACTTCGGAGATGTCGAGCTCCATGATGCCGGCATCCACGGTCGCCAGGTCGAGGATGTCGTTGACGATGGTGAGCAGGACCGAGGAAGACGAGCCGACATGCTCGACATATTCGCGCTGCTTCTGGCTCAATGGCCCGGTCGACGGCAGCGAAAGAAGCTCGGTGAAGCCGATGATGTTGGTCAGCGGCGAGCGCAATTCGTAGGAGACGTGCTGCACGAACTCGTTCTTGAGCTGGTCGGATTTTTCCAGCGCCTCGTTCTTGTCCTTCAGGGCCCGCTCGACATTGACGCTGTCGGTGACGTCGACGAAGGTCATCATCACCTGCCCGTTGGGCAGCGGGATCATCGCGTAGCGCAGCACGTTGCCGTTGTTCAGCTCGGTCTGGCCGTGGCGGTCGCGGCGCTCATCGTCGAAACCGGTGATGGCGGCAACGAACCCGGCCCAGGGACTGTCGGCGGCGCGCCGGTCGCAAAGATCGCGGATCGTGGAGACGTGGACGTTGGGCTTGGCGGCGTCGGCGTCCAGTCCCCAAAGTGCTGCGAATGCCGGGTTCGACAATCTGAGCCTTCCGTCCGGGCCGAACACGGCCACGCCCTCGGCAAGATTGTCGAGCGTCTCGCCCTGGACCCGCACCGCGGTCTGGTAGCGGCTTTCGAGGTCCATCTTCTCGGTCAGGTTCTCGAACACCCAGGTCACGCCGCCCTTGGGCTGCGGATTGGCGACAACGCGGATGGTCTTGCCGTCCGGCAGATGCCACCAATGTTCCTGCGACTCGACCGCGCGATAGGCGCCTAGCAGGCTCTCCTTCCAGCGCCGCCATTCGGGCTGCTCGGCGATCTTGCCTTCGCTGCGCAGCCTGTCGAGCAACAAGGCGTTGTCCGGGGCGCTGTGCAGGAAGCCGCTGTCGAGGCCCCATAGTTTCTGGAACGCCTGGTTGAAAAACCGCAGCTTCTCGTCGGTATCGAAAATCGCCACGGCGGTGTTGAGTTGATCGAGCGTGTCGGCATGGCTCCGCACGGTCCGCTCGTATTCGTTACGGATGATCTCGATGCCGCTGGTGTCACAGGCAAGACCCGCCGAACCATCCGCGCCGGCGAAGTCGGTCACAGCGAACATGCGGCGGTCGCCTTCGATGACGGTGGAAAGCGCCTGCTCGAAGACGGGATGCGACTTGTGCTGCGCAGCGATCGCATCGCGCGCCTGGCCACCCAGGAATTCCTTCGCGTCGCGAACGGCCGCTTCGGCATTTTCCGCTTCGACTGCGTTGGCATAGGCGCGGTTGACCCATTTCAACCGCCCGTCCGCCGTGCGCAGCCATGACGGCATGCTGAGCGCGTCGAGAAGGCCGAGCATCGTGTCATAGTCGGTGGCGAGGCGCTGGTTCTCGATTTTCAGCCTGGCCTCGCTTCGCTGCGTTTCAGACAGCGAGACGAAGCGCACAAGCACGTGTGCTGCGCTCTTGCGACCGTGCACTTCGAGCGGCGCACCGACCTGCGATTCGATGACGAGATCGAACGGCCTCGCCTTTTCCCGCAGTCCCGCCACGGCATTCTCGAGCGCCGCCGCCGAGCGCGGCATCAGCCAACGGCCGAAGGCGAGGAAAGCGGCGCGGTCTTCCGGGGCGCCGCTCTCAACCGGCAATGTTCCGACGAGCTCGGGTTTCTTGTTTTCCGCGGCCCATACGATGACACGCTGGTCGCGCAGATTGAGCAGCGCCTCGGAGCGCCGCAGCGCAGCGTTGACGTCGGCCAGGCGGGCTCTGAGTTCGACATTCTGTGCCGAGGTGCGCGCTCTTTCGCGGATCAGGGCGATGGCCGAGACAAGTGCCGCGCCCATGACGCCGACAAACATGGCGAGCTGCATGACCTCGACCGTGGAGACCGACAGCCCGGCTTTTTGCGCAGCGACGGTTTCAGCATGCGCCGCAAAACCGAGCAGCGGACCGGCGAGCGCGGAAGAGGCAAGTAATTTTCCGACGCGAGCGCCAGCGCACCATAGGAGGCTTCCGCCTGTTGCAGCGGAATCCGTGGTCACCGAATCGGTGTGGCCGCCGGAAACGGCCTGTCCCGCGCGAGGCGGGTTATCCCCCGGCATGTCTTGGTCCTCTTCGCCGCCTGAATGCAAGACCGCCCTGATGCGTGCGTCGGCCCTCGTCCCCGGACCCGCGAATCAGCACCATAGCGCTTGCGCGAATCGGCGTGAAGAATCAATCAGCGCAAAAATAAAGCCGGGCGAAAAGTCAATCGCCCGGCATCAATATCTAGTGGTAATTTAAGCTTTGGTTAATAGCGGTAGTGTTCCGGCTTGAACGGCCCCTGCGGGGTCACGCCGATATAGGCGGCCTGTTCGCCGGACAGTTCGGTAAGCCGGGCGCCAAGCTTGTCGAGATGCAGGCGCGCGACCTTTTCATCGAGATGCTTCGGCAGGACATAGACCTGATTCTCGTACTGGCCGGGCTTGGTGTAGAGCTCGATCTGGGCCAACACCTGGTTGGTGAAGGACGCCGACATGACGAAGCTCGGATGGCCGGTGGCATTGCCGAGATTGAGCAGGCGGCCTTCCGACAAAAGGATCATCCGCTTGCCGTCCGGGAAGGTGATCATGTCGACCTGCGGCTTGATGTTGGTCCACTTCAGATTGCGCAGCGACGCCACCTGGATCTCGTTGTCGAAGTGACCGATATTGCCGACGATCACCATGTCCTTGAACGACCGCATGTGGTCGAGGGTGACGACGTCCTTGTTGCCGGTGGTGGTGATGATGATGTCGGCCGTCGGTGCGGCATCCTCGAGCGTGACGACTTCGAAGCCGTCCATCGCCGCCTGCAACGCGCAGATCGGATCGACCTCGGTGACCTTGACGCGGGCGCCGGCGCCCTTGAGCGACGCCGAAGAGCCCTTGCCGACGTCGCCATAGCCGCAGACGACCGCGACCTTGCCGGCCATCATCGTGTCGGTGCCGCGGCGAATGCCGTCGACCAGAGATTCCTTGCAGCCGTATTTGTTGTCGAATTTCGACTTGGTCACGCTATCGTTGACGTTGATGGCCGGGAACGGCAGCAGGCCCTTCTTCTGCAACTGATAGAGCCGGTTGACGCCGGTCGTCGTCTCTTCGGTGACGCCGCGGATCGCTTCCTTCTGCTTGGTGAAGAAGCCGGGCGAAGCCGCCATACGCTTCTTGATCTGCGCAAACAGGATCTCTTCCTCCTCGCTGCCCGGATTGGAGAGCACATCCTCGCCGGCTTCGGCGCGCGCGCCGATCAGGATGTACATGGTGGCGTCGCCGCCATCATCCAGGATCATGTTGGAGGTGCCGCCATCGGCCCACTGGAAAATCCTGTCGGTGTAGACCCAGTAGTCTTCGAGCGTCTCGCCCTTGATGGCGAAGACCGGAATGCCGGCCTCGGCGATGGCCGCGGCCGCATGGTCCTGGGTCGAGAAGATGTTGCAGGAGGCCCAGCGGATATCGGCGCCGAGCACCTTCAGCGTTTCGATCAGCACCGCCGTCTGAATGGTCATGTGCAGCGAACCGGTGATGCGCGCGCCCTTGAGCGGCTGCGCCTTGCCGAATTCCTCGCGGCAGGCCATCAGACCCGGCATTTCGGTTTCGGCGATCTCGATCTCCTTGCGGCCCCAGCCGGCAAGAGAGATGTCGGCGACCACATAGTCTTTGCTACCCGTCATGGCAGTGCTCCGATCAAGAATTGTCTTCGGGATGCGCCCGCGCCAAAGGCGTTTCGAAGGGCGCGAGTTGCCGGCCTGACTAGCAGATCGCCGGTCGGACGACAATGGGATATAAAGAAATCTTTATCCGTGCATGTCTTCGGAAGCGATTTTCGGAAAGCACGATGCGCAAATTCGAGTCCAAAGGACGCGCGGCGCTCCAGGCGTCAGGACTCTTCGCCGAAGCGGGAGGCGACCAGTTTCTCCAGTGCGTCGATGACCTGCTCGGCCTCCGGGCCGCTGGCGGTGACGCGAATCGAATAGCCGGGGCTCGCCGCCAGCATCATCAAACCCATGATCGAGGTGCCGCCGACCTTGACGCCGTCCTTCTCGACATGGACGGAGGCGTCGAAGCCGCTGGCAACCTGAACGAACTTCGCCGAGGCGCGGGCATGCAGGCCACGCTGGTTGACGATTGGAAACTCCCGGACGATGTCATCCTTCTTGGCCGACAGCGCGTTCATTTGCTGCTCAAAAGCTGGCTGGCGACATTGATGTATTTGCGGCCGGCTGCCTGCGCCTCGTCCAGCGCTGCGCTCATATTGTCGCCCTTGCGAATGCTGGACAGCTTGATCAGCATCGGCAGGTTCATGCCGGCAATGACCTCGGTACGACCGGATTCCATCACCGAAATGGCGAGATTGGAGGGCGTGCCGCCGAACATGTCTGTCAAAACGATGACGCCCGCCCCCGTGTCGACACGGGCAACGGCGTCGACGATGTCGCTGCGGCGCTGCTCCATATCGTCATCGGCGCCGATCGCCACGGTCTCGAAACTGTCTTGTGGCCCGACGACATGTTCCACGGCATGGCGGAATTCGGCGGCCAGTTGACCGTGCGTTACAAGCACGAGTCCGATCATTCTTTGGTGGCTCCCGTCATCGCCGCTTCATAAGGCGTTTCATACTCGCCGGCCATTTTAGGCGGCGGGAGCGCTATCTTGTCGACGCGAGACGCGTTGACAAGCCCAAAATTGCATAGGCCTAGGCCATTTTGACGCATTGCAGCAAAAAACCGGAACCGGATCATAGAAAAGGCGCGATGGAGAGCCGTGCCATCACCGCCGGCAAGGCCGTGGCGGCGTTGCGCTCGGCAAGGTCGATACGCGGCACCGGACAGCCTGCCACCGGTTCGCTGATTTCCTCCTGGAAACGGGCCATTTCTGCCTTCGGCACCAGCCGGACATGCAGGTCGATCACTCCACCCGGCTCGAAGGGCAGCGGGCGCGGCATGAACCCAGGCACTTCGGCGAGACCGGCGATGGTCGCCGGCACGCGACAGACCAGCCGCCCGGCGTGGGCCACGGCGAGCAGCCTGTCATCGCCGATAAGCCGCGAAAACAGCCCGCGCGCGCGGCAATGATCCAGGAGCGTCAGCGCCAGCGTCGTCTTGCCGGCGCCGGACGGTCCGGTGATGAGGACGCCGCGCTCGCCGATCAGCAGCGCCGTTCCATGAATGTTTTCAGCGCGCATAGATCAGCCTTCGGCCGGCAACGTCACGACGAAGCGCGCGCCCTTGATCTCGCCGGGTTTGGTGCCCGGGATGTTCTCGGCGGTCAGCGTGCCGCCATGGGCTTCGACGATCTGCCTGCTGATCGACAGGCCAAGCCCTGAATTCTGGCCGAACGCCTCGCCGGCCGGCCGGTCGGTGTAGAAGCGTTCGAAGATGCGGTCGATGTTGTCTGCTCTTATACCGGGACCATTGTCGTCGATGGTGATGATGTTGACCTTGCCGGCACGCGCCAGTGAGATAGTGATGTGGCCGCGCTCTTCAGGAACGAAGGAGCGGGCATTCTCGATCAGATTGGTGATGACCTGGCCGATCCTCAGATCGTGGCCGGCGACGAAGTAGCCCTTGACGCCCTGCGGCGGCTTGGCGACCTTGAACTCGATCTCGACCGTCTTTTTGTTGCGCGTGGCCGTGCGTGAAACGTCGACCAGATCCGTGATGAACTTCTTGAGATCCACGGTTCCTGCGTCTTCCCGCGCGAGCTCGGCGTCAAGACGGGAGGCATCGGAAATGTCGGTGATGAGACGGTCCAGCCGCCTGACGTCGTGCTGGATGATATCCATCAGCCGGCTGCGCGACGTGTCGTTCTTGGCCAGCGGCAGGGTCTCCACTGCGCTGCGCAGCGAGGTCAGCGGGTTCTTCAACTCATGCGAGACGTCAGCCGCGAAACTTTCGATCGCCTCAATGCGGGCATAGAGCGCATTGGTCATGTCGCGCACGGCGATCGACAGATTGCCGATCTCGTCCTGCCGGTCGGAGAAATCAGGAATTTCCTCGCGGTTCTTGACGCCGCGCCGCACCCTGACCGCCGCCGCCGACAGCCGGCGCAGCGGGTTGGCGATGGTCGAGGCGAGCAGCATCGACAGGATGGCGGTGACAAGGGCGGCAATGCCGAAGACGCGCAGGATCGCCTTGCGCTCGGCCGCGACGATCCTGTCGATGTCGCCGCCTTCCGTCGACAGCATCAATACGCCGAGAACGGCGCGGAAGCGCTGGATCGGCACGGCGACCGAAACAATCTGCTCGCCCTGTTCCGAGATCCGCACGATGGTCGACGGGCTGCCGGTAAGCGCCTTGACCACCTCCGGAAATGCAGCGCCATTGCCGCCCGGCTGCTCATGATAGACCGGCAGCGCGGTGTTGCGGAAGAAATCGAAGACGAATTTCTGGATACGCTCCAGAAGGTCGGGCTCTTCCGCGGAGACCGGCGGCAGGTCGTAGCGAAGGATCTGGCCGCGCGAATAGAGATGGCGGGAATCGAGCAGCAGGTTAGCGTCGCGGTCATAGATGCGGGCACGCGTCCGCGTCGGCGAAATCAACCGCCTGAGCACCGGCGCGACGCGCTCCGGATTGATCGGAAAGTCCAGATTGTCGAGCTGATCGGAGCCGGGACCCAGGCTTTCGCCGGCCTGCAGTTCCAGCAGTTTTTCCGGATCGATGCTGATCGAATCGGTCTCGACCGTCGCCGATGCCGCGATCGCGCCGGCGATGATCTCGCCCTGGGTCATCAGGCTCTCGACGCGGGCATCGATCAGCCCGTCGCGAAACGTGTTGAGGTAGAGAATGCCGGTGACCAGGACGGCCAGGCCGGCGAGGTTGAGGAAGAGAATGCGCCGCGTCAGGCTGGAAAAGATATGGTGGCCGAGGAAGCGGCGCATCGGCACCGTGATCCTCGACAGGAATGCGGGCAGAATCCGCGACGGGCGCCGGCCGCCCGTCCGTCTCACTCGCTCTACGTCCACTGCCATCGAATAGCAGCCCCCGCTCGGTCTTTAGTTTTGAGCATGTCGTTGTCCCAAAACCGGGACCACTTTTGGGCGACATGCAATAACGTTTTCGATGCATGTCGTTGTCCCCAAAACCGGGACCACTTTTGGGCGACATGCAATAACGTTTTCGATGCATGTCGTTGTCCCCAAAACCGGGACCACTTTTGGGCGACATGCATCAATTCATGCTTCGCGGAACCGGTATCCGACTCCGTAAAGGGTTTCGATCATCTCGAAGTCATCATCGACGGCCTTGAACTTCTTGCGAAGCCGCTTGATGTGACTGTCGATGGTGCGGTCATCGACATAGACCTGCTCATCATAGGCCGAATCCATAAGCGCATCACGGCTTTTTACCACACCGGGACGCTGGGCCAGAGAATGCAGGATCAGGAACTCGGTGACGGTAAGCGTCACCGGCTCGCCCTTCCAGGTGCAGGTGTGGCGCTCCTGGTCCATGACAAGCTGGCCGCGCTCGAGCGAACGTGCCTGCTGGTTGGGCGTCTTGGCCGACGCCTCGCGGGCGCTGGCGCGGCGCAGCACGGCCCGAACCCGCTCGACCAGAAGACGCTGCGAGAAGGGTTTGCGGATGAAGTCGTCGGCGCCCATCTTGAGGCCGAAAAGCTCGTCGATCTCGTCGTCCTTGGACGTCAGGAAGATCACCGGCAGGTCGGATTTCTGGCGCATCCGGCGCAGAAGCTCCATGCCGTCCATGCGCGGCATCTTGATGTCGAGGATGGCGAGATTCGGCGGACGCGCCGCCAGGCCTTCCAGCGCCGATGCCCCATCCGTGTAGGTTTCGACGCGATACCCCTCCGATTCGAGGGCGATCGACACCGAAGTCAGAATGTTGCGATCGTCGTCGACAAGCGCGATTGTTGCCATTTCAAGTGGCTCCCTCATGAGCTGTCCCTTCTTTGGTCGAGAAGGGGCTTTTGCAGGACAAATTAGGTACAAAATGTGGCACAGGCTCAGTCCGCAGTCACGAGCGGCATGCCGGCGGCCACAATCTCACCTCGATATGGATTGGACTGATAAAGACCGCCAATCCTTTGGGCAACCGCCTGATTTTTTGCATATATAAACGATTTAAACAACTTTCAAAATATTTAAATCGATTAATTATTTGATATCATTTGGCTTTTCTGGTTCTGACGCTTACAGTCTCCGTCGTGGGGGCTCCGGAAATTCGCCGGCCAGGATGCTCAAATCGAAGAAGGAACCCTCATGTCGGAAGCCGGCAAACGCAATCCCGCATGGGCGATCGATCGGATCGGCCTGAAAACCACGGGCGCGGTGCGCTATAATTTCGGCGTGGCGGCCCTTTACGAGGAAGCGATCCGCCGCGGCGAGGCCCGGACAACCGCGCATGGCGCGCTCGTCGCCGAAACCGGGCAGCACACCGGCCGCTCGCCCAAGGACAAATTCATCGTGCGCGACGAGACCACCGGGCCGCATGTGTGGTGGGACAACAACAAGGCGATTTCGCCGTCCCAGTTCGACGCGCTGCTCGCCGATTTTCGCGCCCATGCGGCGGACAAGGATCTTTATGTGCAGGATCTGGTCGGCGGCGCCGACGAGGACTTGAAGCTGACGACCAGGGTCGTCACGGAGCTTGCCTGGCACTCCTTGTTCATCCGCAATCTGCTCATTCGTCCGGAAGCCGCCGAGCTCGAGCATTTCGTGCCTGACATGACGATCATCGACCTGCCGTCATTCCGCGCCGATCCCGTCCGCCACGGCACCCGCACCGAAACGGTGATCGCCGTCGATCTCTCGCGCATGATCGTGCTGATCGGTGGCACCTCCTATGCCGGCGAAATGAAGAAATCGGTGTTCACCGTGCTCAACTATCTGTTGCCGGCGAAGGGCGTGATGCCGATGCATTGCTCGGCCAATGAAGGCGCTGGCGGAGACGCGGCCATTTTCTTCGGCCTTTCGGGAACCGGCAAGACGACGCTGTCGGCCGACCCGTCGCGCACGCTGGTCGGCGACGACGAGCACGGCTGGGGTCCGGATGGCATCTTCAATTTCGAAGGCGGCTGCTATGCCAAGACGATAAAGCTTTCGGCCGAAGCCGAGCCGGAGATCTTCGCCACCACGCAGCGCTTCGGCACGGTGCTGGAGAATGTGGTGCTCGACGCGGACCGTGTGCCGGATTTCGACGACGGCAGTCTCACCGAAAACACGCGCTGCGCCTATCCGCTCGACTTCATCCCCAACGCCAGCAAGACGGGCCGCGCCGGTCACCCGAAAAACATCATCATGCTGACCGCCGACGCATTCGGCGTGATGCCGCCGATCGCCCGGCTCACTCCGGCGCAGGCGATGTATCATTTCCTCTCCGGCTATACCGCCAAGGTGGCAGGGACCGAAAAGGGCGTCACTGAACCCGAAGCGACGTTTTCGACCTGTTTCGGCGCACCGTTCATGCCGCGCCATCCGTCGGAATACGGCAATCTGCTGCGCGAGCTGATCGCCCATCACGGTGTCGATTGCTGGCTGGTCAACACCGGCTGGACCGGCGGCGCCTATGGCACCGGCAAGCGGATGCCGATCAAGGCGACGCGGGCGCTGCTTGCCGCGGCACTCGACGGCTCGCTGAACGGGGCCGATTTCCGCACCGACGCCAATTTTGGTTTCGATGTGCCGGTGGCGGTCGCTGGCGTCGACCGCGCCATTCTCGATCCGAGATCGACCTGGGCCGACACATCAGCCTATGACCTGCAGGCGGCGAGGCTGGTCGGCATGTTCGCCATCAATTTCGAAAAATTCGAACCTCATGTCGACGCCATTGTGCTCGGCGCCGCCCCGCGCATGCGCGAAGCCGCGGAATAATCGCCGGGCGGATATCCTGCACCTCAAGGCCCGGACCGGGATCGGGAAGGCCCGACCCGGGGAACGGGAACGCCCGACCCCGGGGATCGGGCCTTTTCTTTTTTCGCTTGCCGCGCCATGACTGCGGCATGAACGCCGACGACAAGATCATCATTGCCGACGATGCGGTGATCCATCCGGATGACCTGCATGAGGACTTCATCCGCTCGTCCGGCCCTGGCGGCCAGAACGTCAACAAGGTGGCGACGGCGGTGCAATTGCGCTTCGATGCGGCGAATGCGCCGGGCCTGTCGGAGCGCGTCCGCGAGCGAACCATAAAGCTGGCTGGCCAACGCGCCACCAAGGACGGCGTCATCGTCATCGAGGCCGGACGCTTCCGCACGCAAGAGCAGAACCGGGCTGACGCCCGGGCGCGGCTTGCGGAACTGGTCGCCAAGGCCGCCGAACCGCCGCCGCCGCCGCGCAAGAAGACGAGGCCGTCGAAAGGCGCGGTCGAAAGGCGGCTGAAGACTAAAGCTGGGCGCGGCACAATCAAGAAACTGCGCGGCCGGGTGGACGACGATTAGAGCGACGTGCGTCCACGATGTGGCAGGCGCGACATCGATCCCGCTGTCGAGACGGCTTCCAATTCAAGGTTGCAGATGGCAAGTTCTGTATTCGCCACAGCAAGGGAGACCACAGATGGGCATGTTTGATTTCGTCAAGGGCGTCGGCAAGAAGCTCGGCTTCGGCGACGATGAGCCGGAGCCGACCGCCGATACGCTCAAGAAGGAGCTCGATTCGCACGCGCTCGGCACCGACAATGTGGAAGTCGTCGTCAAAGGCGATACGGCCGTCCTGAAAGGCGTGGTCAAGGATCAATCGATCTTCGAAAAGGCTGTCATCGCCGTCGGCAACACGCTCGGCGTCTCCAAGGTGCAGGCAGACGAATTGCAGGTCGCCGCACCCGAGTCCGGCACGCCCGCTACCGCGGCCAAGGAACCGACCTTCTACACGGTCAAGAAAGGCGACAACCTCTGGAAGATCGCCGAAAAGAGCTACGGCAAGGGCAAGGGTGCGAAGAACCCGATCATTTTCGAGGCCAACAAGCCGATGCTGACCCACCCGGACAAGATCTATCCGGGGCAAGTCCTGCGCATACCGGACCTCGACTAAGAGACTGTTTGGAAACTCTACTCCGGCGGCTATCTGATAGCGTTTTCTGCGCTTCCGGTGCTCACGTGCTTAAGTACGCTCCGCTCCGGTTCTCGAAACCACCACCATATGACTCGCCAGAGCGAATTTCGAAACAGTCTCTAAGCCCGGTGCAATCGCGACAAGAGAAGAACGGCGGCTTTCGGGTCGCCGTTCTTGTTTGTTGGTGGCATTATCCGCCAGATGAACCTAATGGAGCGACCAAGCTGATGCTCGTTCTGCCCAAAGGTGTCCGCCACATGCCCGGCTACCTGTCCCGTGCGGTGCAGGAAGCGCTGGTCGAGGATGTGAGACGGGTCGTCCAGGAGGCTCCCCTGTTCGTGCCGGCCATGCCGCGCACCGGCAAGGAGATGAGCGTGCGCATGACCAATTGCGGCCCGCTCGGCTGGGTCACCGACAAGGAGCACGGCTATCGCTACCAGCCGACGCACCCGGTGACCGGAACGCCCTGGCCGCCAATCCCGGACGTGCTGCTCGAGTTGTGGCGGGACGTGTCTGCCTATCCGCATCCGCCGGAGGCTTGTTTGGTCAATTTCTATTGGCCGGACGCGAAGATGGGCCTTCACCAGGACCGCGACGAGGAGGATTTCGCCGCGCCGGTCGTGTCGGTCTCACTGGGCGACGATTGCCTGTTCAGGGTCGGCCAAAGCACGCGCGAAGGCGGCACAAAATCGTTCAGGCTGAAAAGCGGCGACGTCGTCGTGCTTGGCGGCGAAGGCCGCCTCTCTTTTCACGGCGTCGACCGCATCTATCCCTCGACCTCGGCGTTGCTCAGGAATGGCGGACGGATCAATCTGACGCTGAGGCGGGTGACGACGCCGACGTGAGGCGCCCGACCGTCAACGGGCCGGGGCGGACATAGTCATCGCGTAGATAGATGCGCAGGGCACCGTCTTCGGCGAGCACGTGGTAACGGGCCAGGATCGCGTCAAAGCCAAAACGCTCGGTCAGTTGGCTTGTCCAGTTGGTGTTGTTTTTCTTGAAGATGATGACATCCGCGCGCAGGCGCTCAAATTCTTCGCGCTTGCTTTCGGCGTAGCGCACCATGATGGCTTGGTAACGTGTCGCCTCGGCGGTGTCACCGGAGAGGACCGCCTGCTGGGACAGGCGGAGCGAGAACGCTCCAAGCCAATCGCTGACATGGGTCGAAACGAACTGCCCGTCGATCATGCGGTTCAGCGGATGTCCAGAGGAAATGTCCGGGCTGACCAACGCGACGGTCGGCCGATCGGTCGCGGCGCGAATGGCGGCAACCAGCGCGGGGTCTGGCTTCTGAGTGCTCCAGTACGGCAAGAAAGCGATCGCCACCCCCGCCAGCGCCCAAGCTCGCGAAGGTGCCGTCACAAATGACAACAGCCTTGGCTGCTGCTGCTCGATCCTGGGCAATGCCAGCAGGCAGAGAATGGCTGCCACGGCGCAAAAGATGGCGGGATAGGCATGATAGGCCCAGCCTTTCGCCTGGTAGAACAGCGGGAACATGCCGGCGACCGACGCGGTCAGCGCTACCGCCGCCAGCTCCGGAAATCGCCCGGCCGGCCACAGCCACCACGTCAGGAATACGAGAAAGCCCCACGTAAAACCGTAGACGATCACAATCGGCAGAAAGACGCTGACCTTTGCATAAACATCCGCCATCAGGGGATAAACGTCGCGCAGGAATTCCGGATGGATCAATGTGACCGCGCCGAAATAAGCGATGCAGACGCCGCCTATGACCCAGTGCTCCGGAGCGAAAACCGATTTCAGACTGCATTGGCGTGCTGCGACGAGCAGTGCCGGCGCCAACACCATGATCGCGTAGTAGGGCTTGATCAGCAACAGAACACTGCCCGACAGGCCGGCAAGGGCTGCAAGACCCAAGCCTGGTTGCGCCGTTGCATCTCGGCGCGCGCGCCAGGCATGAAGTGCGAGCAGCGGCATGAAAAGCGCTATGCCGATATGCTCTCGCTCGCTGAAGGCGTTGCCGGGAAAGACCACCAGCATTGCGTAGAAAGCTGGCGCCAATGCAAATAGTGATGCTGCTTCGGCGAAACCCGCACGCTTGACGATCACGCCCGAAAACGAAAGTCCGACAAGTGCGGCAAGATAGGTCCAGGCCTGAACCAGGACTTCCGGGGCGATTCCCAGCAACCTGGCCGCAGCCACTGGCGGCAGATAGAGCCATACGCTGAATGGAGGGTTGGTCTCGTAGATTTGCGTGTAGAGCCGCTCACCAGAGAGTATCCGCTCGCAGACGGTGATCAGCCAACTCGTATCCGGAATAGTTCCCCAGCGCACCTGACAGGCGATCGACAAGACTGTGAGCGCAGCAATCGCAAGGACATTGCGGCCAGGATGCAGCGACGCCGCAAAATCCCGACTGCCCCACCGGCCCCAGCCGCCAGTCTCGTTCGCGACGCTCACGGTGCTGTCCTGCCCCGGAACGTTGACATATGTGCTCTCCGATAAAACGATTGGATAGTCCTTACCATGTTCTCTGTAGCCTCTCCCTCGATCAGCCAATCGTCCGGACGGAACTAGTTCGAAACGGGCGTCAACTGGCGCGCGCCGCCGTGCAGAAAGACGGTGATCTCCGGCTCGGCGTGCAGCACATGATAGTCGCTCAAGGCAACCGCGATTCGCTTGTCCTGCAGCATCAAGGCAGTCCACGAGGGAGAGCCTGACAGCACGATGTCGGGCTTCTTCGTTGATATCTCGGCGGCGTATTCGCCGATCACCCGATCGCGGATCCCTTCAAATTTCCGTTTCTGTCCGTACTCATCGGCCTTGCGGGCAAGTATTTCCGCATTGAACACCGCCCAGGCGCCTGGGTGACGCGACATGAACTTGCCGCCGACCAGCCTGGTGAGGGGATGGCCCACCTGCATCCGATCCGCGATCGACATGATCGTCGGGTTTTCGATCGTGGCTCTGATTGTGGCGGCGGACCGCTCTATCGGCTCGTTGTCCGCGGTCAGCGCAGCGTATTGTGCTCTACCCGTTATTTGCAGCACCAACACGCAGCCGAAGACAAAGCCGGCTTTGCGAACGAAGCCTGCAGCGCGGAACTCACCGAACCGCGGAAGCTGGACAGCGAATGCAAGTACCGCCACAACCACCATCGGCAGCGCATGGTTAGGCCAACCCTTGCCCATGACGACGAAGGCGGGGATGAACCCGAGAGCGGCCAGGAGCGGAATCCGGACGTCCCAATGCAATTGTCTGATGTCGCCCGCTGCCAGCACGACAGCCGCGGCCAGAAGCAGCACTATCTTCGGCCAGTTTGCCATCATCTCGACGACCGAAGCTCTCAGCGGCAGATACACCTCCCTGACGAAGGGCAGTATTTCGCTGAAATAGGCACGATCGAAGATCGCAATGGAAGCCACATAGATGACAATGATCGCAGCGCCGAGAAGATTTTCCATGGCGAAGAACGGCTTTAGAGACCGTCTCTGGAGCGCAAGGCACAGCGAGGGCAGCAGGAGAGCCAGGGCAAAATGCGGTGGTTTGAGCATGATGACGGTGGCCGCGCCCAGCCCCGCCAGAACGCGCTCCACGGTCGAGCCTGCGACGAAGTCCGGCGTGCGCTGGCGTGCGCACTGCAATGCCAACCAGGGCAGAATGGCAATCAGCGCGAAATGCTCGCGTTGGCCGAATTGGTCCGGCAGGAAACACAGGACCATGAACAGCGCGACCGGAGCTGCCCAGAGAGCGTTAGGCTGTCGGTAAATCGGGTCGACGCGGACGAGAATGCGGGCGGAAACAAACAGGCTGGCCAAGCTCAGGCAGACGACACCGAGCGTCAGCCAGACTTCGGCGCGTATGCCGCTAAGCTTTTCCAAGAGCATAAACGGCATGTAGAGAAAGATCGAGAAAGGCGGATTGGTCTCCATGATGTCGGTGTTCAGTCGCTCTCCGCCGAGCAACCGATCACACGCAACCAGGAGCCATGACACATCGACATTGGTCGGCGTCACAACTGTCGATAACCAGACGGCATACGCCACGACCACGCCGACCAGCAACGACGGAGCAGCACCTGCGCCGCCGACAAACCGCGAGAAACGGCCTATGGCAGGCAGCGGTTCACCGAGGGATCGCGCGCTAGAGACCACGAAACACCCAGCGCCCGAGGACGACATAGTTGATAACCGGCACGGCAATGCAGGTCAGCAGGATCGGGACTGAAGCAGGGACGCCGAGCATCTGGGTCAAAAGCCCCGGCAGAGCGACCGCGACAGCGAGGCCCGAAGCGGTGAGCAGGAGGAAGCGGGGCAGTTCCATTGCGTGGCTGCCGCCAGAGATGAATGTGAAATATTTATGCCCGGTATAAGAAAACAGCGCGGCGATGGCGTAAGCCGCAAAGGATGTGAGCGCTGCCGGCAGGCCCGCCGTTGCCTGTCCACGCGACAGCAGGAAAGCGCAAGCGGCATAGATCAGCGTCGAGGCAATCCCGATCAGGGCAAAGCGCGACAGGCGACGATACGAGCCAGTAGCCGACATGGCGCGATCAGGCCGCCAGTTTCTCGTCGAGGCGACCGGTGTCGACGGCGCCATCCCTACGAAACACGGCCAGTAGCGAGACACCAAACGGCAGGCTTGCGTTTGGCACGATACGGCCCTCCGCCGAAAACACAGCCTTCATCGCCGCATTGACCGGCTTCGGCGGCGTCGCGTGGCCCGCTGGCCTGGCCGGTTTGCGCAGCCTGTCAACCAGTCGTGCCAACACAGCTGCGGGAAACAGCGCGGCATTGGTGTAGCTCAGCCGGTCGATCGTGAAGCCGGCCTTTTCAATGCGCTCACGCAGCAGATTGCGGGAATAGCGCCGCATGTGATGCAGCCCCACATCGTGGGCGCTCCACAGCCATTGATGTGCAGGCACCGTAAGGATGACGCGGCCACCTGGTTTCAGCATTTGGCGGATTGCGGCCAGCGATGCTTCGTCCTCCGCGACATGCTCCAGCACGTCGAACAGGCAGATGAGGTCACAACTTTGCGGCGCGACAGGAATGTTGTCCGGCAGATGGCCGGCGAGAAAGTCGCGGCCGGTCTTTTCCCCGGCGATCTCGCGCGCCAGATCACTCATTTCCACCGCCGTCACCGCGCCGAACTGTTCCAGCATCGCGATGTTGCCGCCGGTGCCGGCGCCGATCTCGACGATGCGCGCCTTTGCGGGCAGGTCGAGCTGGCGAATGACCGCCTCCGCGATGGCGCGCCGCCCGCAGAACCACCAATGCTCGTCTTCGGTGGCGGCCATCTGTCGGTAGGCGTCGAGCTCCATCAGTTCATCCCCTCATATTTGCGACGCACGATGTAGATCGGACGCTGCTTGATCTCGGCGTAGACCCTGCCGAGGTACTGTCCGATGATGCCGATGCCGAGCAACTGGATGCCGCCAAGGAAAAGAACACTGACCAGCAGCGAAGCGTAGCCTGGCACGTCCGCGCCAAAGATCATCGTCTTGGCGACGATCAGCAGGCCGTAGAGAAACGACAATGCCGAGATCGTCGCGCCGACATAGGTCCAGATTTCAAGCGGCGCGGTGGAGAAGCTGGTGATACCTTCGAGCGCGAAGTTCCACAGCCTCCAGCCGGAGAATTTCGACTGGCCGGCGATGCGCCGATCGCGGACATATTCGACGGTCGCAGTGCGGAAGCCCACCCAGGCGAACAGGCCCTTCATGAAACGACGGCGTTCGGGCAAGGAGCGCAGCGCTTCGATGACCTGACGATCGATCAACCTGAAGTCGCCGACATCGTGCGGGATCTTCTGCTGCGCGATCCAGTTGTGAACGCGGTAAAACGTCGAGGCGGAGCGCTGCTTTAGAAAACTGTCGCTCGACCGATTGGCTCGCTTGGCCAGAACGACCTCGAAACCCTCGCGCCATTTTTCGACAAGCAGCGGAATGACATGCGGCGGGTCCTGCAGGTCGACATCCATGGGAATTGCGGCATCGGCATCGCAACTGTCGAGACCGGCGGTCATCGCGGCCTCCTTGCCGAAATTGCGTGAAAGGTCGATCACCCGAATACGCGGATCGGCTTGCCGGGCTTCGATCAGCCGTTCGAGCGTCGCATCGCTGCTGCCGTCATTGACGAAGATGAGATCGAAGGTAACGCCATTTTCCTGCAGCGGATCGATGCTTTCGCATACGGCCTTCAGAAATGGCGCGATCGCGCCTTCCTCATTGTGCACCGGCACGATCAGCGCAATCGTGGCGGTCCCGTTCGCCGGATGTGCGACGCGGTCAGCTGCCGGTCGATCAATATGAAGGAATGGCGCGTTCATTGTTTGCCGGAGCCCGCAGATCAGGCTCGACAATAGAAAGACTGGGTTAAGATGACTTTAAGGAATGGCTCGGAATTTCACAGCTTCCTGAGCGCCACTTCCTCGACCAGGTGATTGGCGCCCTTGCGCAGGATGAGATCGGCGCGGGCTCGCGTCGGCAGGATGTTCTCGCGCAAATTCTTCAGGTTGATGTTGGCCCACAAGCCTTCGGCGATGGCGCGAGCCGCTGCTTGCGAAAGTTGCGAATAGCGGTGGAAGAAGGAATCCGGATTGCGGAAGGCGGTCTCGCGCAGCCGCATGAAGCGGGCGATGTACCAGTGATGGATCAGCTCCTCTTCGGCATCGATATAGATGGCGAAATCGAAGAAATCCGACAGGAAAGGCACGATCTTGCCGTCCTTCGGCAGCTTGCCGGGCTGAAGCACGTTGATGCCTTCGAAGATCAATATGTCCGGCCGGTCGATGGTCTGGAACTCACCGGGAATGACGTCGTAAGTCAGGTGCGAATAAACAGGCGCGCGGACATTGCGCTGCGCCGATTTGATGCCCGACAGGAAACGCAGCAGGGCGCCGACATCATAGCTGTCGGGGAAGCCCTTGCGTTCCATCAGGTTGTTGCGGCGCAGGATTTCGTTGGGAAGCAGGAAGCCGTCGGTGGTGATCAGATCGACCTTGGGGCTCGACGGCCAGCGCGCCAGCAATTCCTTGAGCACGCGCGCCGTGGTCGATTTGCCGACCGCGACAGAGCCGGCAATGCCGATGATGAACGGCGTTTTGACGATATCCACCGCGTTGAAGAAGGCCTGGCGCTGCCTGAACAGCAGCTGGCTCGCCTCGACATGGGCCGACAAAAGCCGCGACAGCGAAAGATAGATGCGCTTGACCTCTTCGAGGTCGACAGGGTCGTTGAGCGAGCGCAGACGACGGATCTCATCCGCGCCGAGCGTCATCGGCGTGTCGGCACGGAACTGCGACCATTGCTCCGCCGAGAAAAAACGAAAGGGCGAATATTTCTCGGTGGGGGCGAGCTGGTCCATCGAGTTTCCTACCCTCCGCAGCGATCAGCCCCGGTCCTGCCGAGACGCCTTTTCGGCGATGCCCGAACGACTGGTGCGGCGCTCGAGCTCGGTCAGGACATCGGCAAGCGGAATGCCGGCGACACCCAGAACGACGAGCCAATGATAGATGAGATCGGCGCTTTCCGAAACGAGGGCTTGTCTGTCACCGCTAACGGCCGCGATCACCGTTTCGACCGCCTCTTCGCCGAGCTTCTGTGCCGCCTTGTCGATGCCGCGCGCGAACAGCTTTGCCGTCCATGAATCCGCATCGCCGGAATGCGCGCGTTCCCTGATGATTATCTCCAGATCGGAGAGCGAAAACTCAGCCATGGCGCCATCTATCTGCTTGTTTAAGCATGATCTTTCCCGAAAACCGGTTCCCGCTGGCGGTCATGCTTAGAGCCGATCAGCCGTTGAGTCCAGTCGCATCGGCAGCCCGGCGCGGGCCATATGCGCCTTGGCTTCGGCGATGCTGTAAGTGCCAAAATGGAAGATCGATGCCGCCAGCACCGCACCGGCATGGCCATCGCGGATGCCCTCGACCATGTGATCGAGCGTGCCGACGCCGCCGGAGGCGATGACCGGCGCACGCACGGCGTCGGCTACCGCGCGGGTGAGCGCAATGTCGTAGCCGGCCTTGGTGCCGTCGCGGTCCATCGACGTCAGCAGGATCTCGCCGGCGCCGCGATCGACCATCTGCCGAGCAAATTCGACTGCGTCGATGCCGGTCTTCTCGCGGCCGCCATGGGTGAAAATCTCCCAGCGATCGGCCTCGTCTTCACCCGATACTTTCTTGGCGTCGATGGCGACGACGATGCACTGGTTGCCGAACTTGTCGGCCGCCTCGGCAACGAAATCGGGATTCTTCACCGCCGCCGTGTTGATCGACACCTTGTCGGCGCCGGCCAAAAGCAGCCTTCTTATGTCGGCGACCTGGCGCACGCCACCGCCGACGGTCAGCGGCATGAAACATTGTTCGGCCGTGCGGGCGACGATATCGAAGATCGTCTCGCGATTTTCGGATGAAGCCGTGATGTCGAGGAAGCAGAGCTCATCGGCGCCGGCGGAGTCATAGGCCTTTGCCGCCTCGACCGGATCGCCGGCATCGACCAGGTCGACGAAGTTGACGCCCTTGACGACGCGGCCGTTCTTGACATCGAGACAGGGGATGACTCGGGCTTTCAGCATCAAATCCTCTCAAGCGCGGCAAGAAAATCGCCAAGCAATTGCCCGACGATAGGCGGAACCTCGCCCTTGGCGTCAAATGCCGGGTCGTAGGCAGACAGGGTGACGCCGACAATCGGGATCGACCTGGCCAACCCGCAAGCCAGTTGCCGCAGTTGATCCGGGTTTGGGCCTCCAGGCTGCGCATAGCGGTTCACTTGCAGCACATCCGGATCGTGAACGTCCAAATCCAGATGCAGATGCGCCCGAACCGCGCCGGCCGCCTTCAGCTTTCCGACATTGTCGAGCGCATCGGCGCATTGGGTGCGAATGACAGGCAATGTGTCCAGCAGGCGCTTTTCATCGGGATCGAGGTCGCGTGCATCGACCAGCATGCACCGCGATGGATCTATCGCCTGGAAGCGGGGAATCGCTGACGTCATCGGACGCCAGCAGAGCCCCAGCGTCGTCGCCAGCGCCATGCCGTCGAGGAAGCCGTAGGCGGACGTCTCGGGCGTGTTGAGATCGCCATGCTGATCGACCCAGATAATCGAATCCGCGGCGTTGCCGGCCACCGCACCGGCGGCGGTCAGGCAATTTCCGGCGAGCACGATGGGAAAACGCTCACCGTCGCGCGCCAGATCGACCTTGGTGGCGACTGCCCGGCAAACCGCGAAGCCCGTCGCGATTTCGCGTCTCTGGGCATCGCCGACCTCGCCGATGTCCTCGACGAGGACATCGTGGCCGCGGAAAGTAAGTTCATCGACGAGGCCGCCGGCAATGATGGCGTCGGGGCCCTGGCCACAGCCGGCATGGTAAAGGCCGCTGTCATAGGGTGCGAGGATGATCGAGAGTTTCATCGCGTCCTCGCCTTCTCCGGTCCTGCCGCCAGGATCGCCAGTGCCTCGGCCGGATCGATACGCCCGTCATAAAGCGCGCGACCCGAGATGGCGCCTTCGAGTTTTTGCGCATCGGGCATGGTCATGCGCACGATGTCGGCGATCGAGGCCAGACCTCCAGAGGCGATGACCGGGATCGAAACCGCTTCGGCGAGATCGATGGTGGCGTCCCAGTTGATGCCGGTCAGAACGCCGTCGCGGTCGATATCGGTGTAGATGATGGCGGCAACGCCGGCGCCCTCGAATTTCTTCGCCAGTTCGATGACGCCAAGGCTTGAGGCCTCTGCCCAGCCCTCGACCGCCACCTTACCGCCCTTGGCATCGATGCCGACGGCGATCCTGCCGGGGAATGCCTTGCAGGCCTGCCTGACCAGATCGGGATCGCGCACGGCCACCGTGCCGAGAATGATGCGGGCCAGCCCGCGATCGAGCCAGTCCTCGGCCTGCGCCAGGGTGCGGATGCCGCCGCCGAGCTGCACCGGATTTTTCGTCGCCTTGAGGATGGCGCCGACCGCCGCGCCGTTGACGCTCTGGCCCTTGAAGGCGCCGTTGAGGTCGACCACATGCAGCCATTCAAAGCCCTGTTGCTCGAAGGCTCTGGCCTGCGCGGCCGGGTCGTCATTGTAGATCGTCGCGGTCGCCATGTCGCCATGCTTCAGGCGCACGCACTTGCCGTCCTTGAGGTCGATGGCCGGGAACAGGATCACCGTTCAGGCGCCTTCGACAATGACGAAGTGGCCGGTCGAGGCGGCAAGCCTGTACTTCAAAGCCGCCCGGTATTCAGGCGATTCGTAGCATTCTATCGCCCTGTCGTAGGATTCGAACTCCACCAGGACATGACGATTGCCTGTCGGCCCTTCCGGGTTCGCGTGACGCCCGGCCCGCATGGGAAACTTCGCGCCATATTTCGCAAAAGCTGCGGCGTTCGCCTCTATATATTGCTTGTAGACCTCAGGATCGCGGACATCGACCATCGCCATCCAGTAGCCTTTCTTGCTCATCCTAGGGCCTCCAGCTCAGGAAATTGGTGATCAGCGCCAGGCCAAGCGCCTGGCTCTTTTCGGGATGGAACTGCGTGCCGGCGAGATTGTCGCGGGCGACCGTAGCCGTCACCGGACCACCATAGTCGGCAATCGCCAGCACGTCGTCCGCTTTCCTGGCGTTAAGATGATAGGAATGAACGAAATAGGCGTGCAGTCCCTTGGCGCCGGTCGGAATGCCGGAAAACAGCGGGTGCTTGTGCGTGAGCTCGATGGTGTTCCAGCCGATCTGCGGGATTTTCAGCGCAGGATCGGCCGGGGCGATCTCCTTGACGTCGCCGGCGATCCAGCCAAAGCCTTTTGTAACAGTCTTCTCCAACCCCCGCTCCGACATCAGCTGCATGCCGACGCAGATGCCGAGGAACGGCCGCCCCTTGACGATCGCGACCTCCTCGACCGCTTCCCACATGCCGGCCACAGCGCGCAGCCCGGCCGCGCAATCGGCGTAGGCGCCGACGCCGGGCAGGACGACGCGGTCGGCGGTTCTGACACGCTCGGCATCGGCGGTCAGGTCGATGGCGGCGGCGATGCCGGCTTCGTGCGCGGCGCGCTCGAAGGCTTTGGTGGCCGAGCGCAAATTGCCCGAGCCGTAGTCGATGATCGCGACCCGCATGTCAGGGTCTTCCCGGCGTGTGGTTCAGCCCTAGCGCTATGCCCATATGTGCTGGCCGGGCATGGACAGCGTCGGGAACGATGCGTTGCGCGGGCGCTTGCTCATCCGAATGCGCTTCGGCTTCCAGCACATAGCGCGTATCGGCATCATCGAGCCTGTCGGCCTCGACGACGCCCCATTCATGCCAGCCACGGCGGCGCAGTGCGGCAATCCGCAAGGCCTGCCCTTCCAGCCCGACATAGAGCGATACAAGCAGCGACAGCAGCGGACCTGCCAGCCCCAGGCTCAATCCTTCAGCAAGCATCGAAAGGAGAGCCTGGGCGACAAAGGCCAGGGCTGCCTCGATCCACAACCGGTGCCAGAGCAGCCACAGCGGCGGCACGAGGAAGCCGAGCCAGGAAAAACCATCACGGACAAAGGCCGTCATATCAGACTTTTCGCCGCGGCCGGGCGGTTCCATCACGACATAGATGGCCATGACCTATCCCTTCAGAGATCCCTTGGTGGAGGGGACCGCGTCTGGCTGGCGCGGGTCGCTTTCAAGTGCTGCGCGCAGCGCGCGGGCCACTGCCTTGAAGCAGGTCTCGGCAATGTGGTGATTGTTGGCGCCGTAGTGATTGGTGACATGCAGCGTGATGCCGGCATTCTGCGCCAGGGCCTGGAAGAATTCGCGCACCAGTTCGGTGTCGAACGTGCCGATTTTCGGCGACGAGAACGCAACGTTCCAGACCAGGAAAGGACGGCCGGAGACGTCGATCGCCGCGCGTGTCAGCGTCTCGTCCATGGCGAGATCGATCGAGGCATAGCGCATGATGCCGCGCCGCTCGCCCAACGCCTTGGCCAGCGCCTGGCCGAGCGCGATGCCGGTGTCCTCGACCGTGTGGTGGTCGTCTATGTGCAGATCGCCCTTGGCCTTGACCGTCATGTCGATCAGTGAATGGCGCGAAAGCTGGTCCAGCATGTGGTCGAAGAAGCCGACGCCCGTCGAAATATCGGATTTTCCCGAGCCGTCGACCTGGACCGATACGGAGATGTCGGTTTCCCCAGTCTTGCGGCTTGCGTTGGCGGAACGGGGCGGCATGACCTCATCCTTGTCCAGAGTTCAGACGTTCCAAGCGCCCACGTGCTTGAAAACGAGAGCCTTCTAGCAGCATGATCCGGCGATTGCCAGTTGCCATGCCAGGGGATATCGAGCCTGGCAGATGACCGGTTTGCAATCATCGGGCCTATGCATACATATGGCCGATCAAGTCACTCGTAACGCGCCAATTGCCTTCGGGATCGGTGCTGATCGGAGCAGAGAATGTCTGATAAACTGACCATGCACGCCACGACCATCGTGACGGTGCGCAAGGGCGGCAAGGTGGTGATCGCCGGCGACGGCCAGGTCAGCCTCGGCCAGACCATCATGAAGGGCAACGCCAAGAAGGTGCGCCGCATTGGCAAAAGCGGCAATGTCATTGCCGGTTTCGCCGGCGCCACCGCTGACGCCTTCACCCTTCTGGAGCGGCTCGAGGCCAAGCTCGAACAATATCCGGAGCAATTGACGCGGGCCTGCGTCGAGCTCGCCAAGGACTGGCGCACAGACCGCTATCTGCGCCGGCTGGAAGCGATGATGCTGGTCGCCGACAAGTCGGTCTCGCTGGCGCTGACCGGCACCGGCGATGTGCTCGAGCCCGAACATGGCGTCATGGCGATCGGTTCGGGCGGCAATTACGCGCTGGCCGCGGCGCGCGCGCTGATGGACAGCGACAAGGATGCCGAGGAGATCGCCCGCAAGGCGATGCAGATTGCATCCGACATTTGCGTCTACACCAACAACAATTTCGTCATCGAAACGCTCGATGCCGGCTGAGCCGGTCGTGCCATATGACTTTCGGCCGGTGACCGAGGCGGACCTGCCGATGATCGCGGCATGGCTGGCCGAGCCGCATGTCGCCGAGTGGTGGGATGATCCCGAGACGGAGATCACGCAAATCCGCGAGCACATCGACTCGATTTCCGTCGAACCGCTGATCATCGAGCTCGATGGCGAGCCGATCGGCTACATGCAGAGCTACGACCCGCATCTGGAGGACGGCCATCCCTATAGCGACCAGCCGTTCGGCACGCTCGGCATCGATCTGTCGATCGGCAGGCCTGAGCTTGTCGGACGCGGCCACGGGTCGGCAATTGTGCGGCAATTCGTGGAACAGCTGTTCGAGGAAGGGGCGCCGCGTGTCATCATCGACCCGGATCCGGCCAACGGACGAGCCATCCGCGCCTATGAAAAGGCCGGTTTCAGAGCTATCGATCGAAGGCAATCGGAATATGGCGACGTTTTGCTGATGGCAATCGATGTCGAAGTGGGCGACGCCGAAGAGGGGCAGTAACAGCATGAGCACAACCGGCGCCGACAAATCCGTCTCGGCCTATGAAGACAGCTGGCGGATGGGACTTCTGCTCGTCCTCGGCCTGATCATATTCCAGGCCGGAGCCCTTTACGGCATGGGCCGAACGCCGATCTGCACATGCGGCTATGTCAAGCTGTGGCACGGCATCGTGCAGAGCTCGGAGAATTCCCAGCATATTTCCGACTGGTACACATTCTCGCACATCATCCATGGCTTCCTGTTCTACGCGCTGGCGTGGGCTCTGTTCCCGCGCTCGCCGATCGGGCTCAGGCTGGCATTTGCGGTCGTCATCGAGGGCGGCTGGGAGCTTCTCGAGAACAGCCCCTTGATCATCGAGCGCTATCGCGCCGGCACAATTTCGCTCGATTACTACGGCGACAGCATCATCAATTCGGTGGCGGACACGCTGGCAATGGTGCTGGGATTTGTGATGGCGCGGAGGCTTCCTATATGGGTGATCGTGACCCTCGCTCTCATCTTCGAATTCGGTGTCGGCTACATCATCAGGGACAATCTGACACTCAACGTGATCATGCTGCTGCATCCGTTCGAGTCCATCCGGCAGTGGCAAAGTGGAATTTAGTGACATGACCACCTTCTCTCCCCGCGAAATCGTTTCGGAACTCGACCGCTTCATCATCGGCCAGAAGGACGCCAAGCGCGCCGTGGCCATCGCCTTGCGCAACCGCTGGCGCCGCCAGCAGCTCGAAGGCCAGATGCGTGAAGAGGTGATGCCGAAGAACATCTTGATGATCGGCCCGACCGGCGTCGGCAAGACCGAGATTTCGCGCCGCCTGGCACGCCTTGCCGGTGCGCCGTTCGTCAAGGTCGAGGCGACCAAGTTCACCGAGGTCGGCTATGTCGGCCGCGACGTCGAGCAGATCATTCGCGACCTGGTCGAGATCGCCATCGGGCTGGTGCGCGAGAAGATGCGCGAGGATGTCAAGGCGCGCGCCCATATCAATGCCGAGGAACGCGTGCTGGAAGCGCTCGTCGGCAAGACGGCGAGCCCGGCCACGCGCGACAGTTTCCGCAAGAAGCTGCGCGACGGCGAACTCGACGACAAGGAGATCGAGATCGAAGTGGCCGACACCGGCACGGGCGGCATGCCCGGCTTCGAGATCCCCGGCATGCCGGGCGCCAATATCGGCGTGTTGAACATCAACGACATGCTGTCGAAAGCGATGGGCGGCCAGAAGACCAAGACGCGCAAGACGACGGTGAAGGAATCCTACACGCTGCTGGTCGGCGACGAGTCCGACAAGCTGCTCGACCAGGATGAGGTGGTGCGCAGAGCGCTCGAATCGACCGAAAACGACGGCATCGTCTTCCTCGACGAGATCGACAAGATCGCCTCGCGCGAGGGCGGCATGGGCGCCGGTGTTTCCCGCGAAGGCGTGCAGCGCGACCTGCTGCCGCTTGTCGAAGGCACAACGGTCGCGACCAAATACGGACCGGTGAAGACGGACCACATCCTGTTCATCGCATCGGGTGCGTTCCACGTCGCCAAGCCGTCCGACCTGCTGCCGGAACTGCAGGGCCGTCTGCCAATCCGCGTCGAGCTGCGGGCGCTGGAGAAGGACGATTTCGTCCGCATCCTGACCGAGACCGAGGCCAGCCTGATCAAGCAGTATATCGCGCTGATGAAGACCGAGGGCGTCGACCTCGTCTTCACCGACGACGCCATCGATTCGCTGGCCGGCATTGCCGTCGATCTCAACGCCAGCGTCGAGAACATCGGCGCCAGGCGGCTGCAGACGGTGATGGAGCGGGTGCTGGACGAGATCTCCTATGACGCGCCGGACCGCCACGGCACGTCGGTGACCATCGACGCCGCCTATGTGCAAAAGCATGTTGGCGACCTATCCAGAAACACGGATTTGTCGCGTTTCATCCTGTAAGACGGCGCCGGCCAAGCCCGGTGCCCGGGCGACGAGCGATTTCCGGACATTCCGCAGTGTGTGGCCAAATGGAAGCATCTGGCCACCTTTTGTCTCAGTTGTCGAAGGGCTCTCGACTCGACCTGGAGCTTTACCTAGTTTGCCCGGCGACTATTGCAGGCGGCGGCGCATGAAAAAACTGATCCTCGTCATTCTCGGGCTGACGCTGGCGACAGCCATGTTCGCTGCGCAAGCGGCGACGATGGTGCCGCCTGGCAACAGTCATGCCGAGCAGCCCAACATACCGGGCGCATCGAGCAGGCGCACCCAGGCCACCAACACCACCTTCCAGGCGAAATACCGCAAGGTCTACGCGCTGCTGCAGAACGACGCCGGTCTTCGCGGCAAGATCAGCCAAGCGGCGGCGACCTATGGCATCGATCCGATGCACATCGTCGGCGCCATCGTCGGCGAGCACACCTACAATGTCGACGCCTACGACCGGCTGCAGACCTACTACGTCAAGGCGATCTCCTATCTGTCGAGCAAGCTGTCCTTCGCCTATGAAGGCGAGGACATCACCGATTTCGTGCAACGGCCGCAATTTGCCAAATGCGCCGGCGAATCGGACAGTTACGCGCTGTGGGCGTGCCGCGAGCAGGTGTGGAACCAGTCCTTTCGCGGCAAGAATGTCGGGGGGACAAGCTTTCCCAATGACCGCTTCGGCGCCACTTTCTTCCAGCCCTACTATGCCGGCCAGACCTTCGGTCTTGGGCAGCTCAATCCGCTGACGGCGTTGCAGATGAGCGATCTCGTGCACCAGGTTTCCGGCCTGCCGAAGCTCGACGTCGGCGATCCGAACGGGGTCTACAAGACCATCATGGATCCGGACCTGACATTGGCTTATGTCGCGGCGACGATCCGGAAATCGATCGATGCCTACCAGAGCATTGCCGGCTTCGACATATCGGACAATCCCGGGATCACATCGACGCTCTACAATGTCGGTAATCCGGAACAGCGCGCCTATGCGCTGAAGGCCGAGAACGACAAGCGCCGTGCCGCGGGCGAACCGGAGAAGCTGCCCGAGGAAAATTACTATGGCTGGCTGGTCAACGACAAATTGCCGGAGCTGAAGGCGCTGTTTTAGAACGTGTTGAGATTCGGATTTTGAGCCGGATCGAAGTCGCCCCTTTCGGGCGTTTGCGCTGCCCCTCTTTGCCCTGCCGGGCATTTCTCCCCGTATAGTGACGGGGGAGAAAGAACGCTGGCATCGGCTGCAACGCCCGTTCTGCGGCGCTGGCGATTGGCGAAATCCTAAGCGACAGTGGGTCACTATACGGGGAGAAGATGCCGGCAGGCAGATGAGGGGCGGCGCCGGCTTTAGGCAATCGGCGCCACGGCTCACGCCGCCAGCAGAGACTTCAGCTTGACCGTCTGCGAGCCGAGCGCTTCCGGCGCCGGCTTGGCCCTTTTCGCGATCAGCATCTCGGCCAGCCTGATGTCGCGGGCGACCGTGTTGCCCGGGCCGATGCCGCTCGCCGCGACGAGCCTGCCGTCCTCGGCGAGGTGGAACAGGATGAAGGCGCCATCGTCGAGGTCGCGGCGCACAGTGCTGCGGCCCTCGTCCGACAGGCCGGATATCTGCAAGGTCAGGCCGTATTGATCCGACCAGAACCATGGCACCGCCGCGTGGCTTTCGCCGGCGCCAAGCATGTTCCTGGCCGCAAGCGCGCCCTGCTCCTGCGCGTTGCGCCAAGCTTCCAGTCGCACGCGCCGGCCGCCATAGACGGCAAGCGGAAACGAGCAGCAATCGCCGGCGGCGAAGATGGCCGGATCGCCAGTGCGAAGCTCGGCATCGACTGCTATGCCGTTGTCGATCGTCAGCCCGGCTTCCGCGGCGAGCCCGATCACCGGCACTGCGCCGATGCCGATCACGGCGAGATCGGCGACGATGTCCAGTCCGCCGGCAAGCGCGATGCGCACCTCGGCGCCATCGTCGGCGATCGCGGCGATGCCGTCGCCGCACAGGATTTTCACGCCTTCGGCTTCATGCGCCTCGTGAATGATTTTGGCGATCTCGGCCGGAACCCCGCGCATCAGGATGCGCGCCTGCGCCTCGATGACGGTGACCGCGGCGCCCAGCCTGCGCGCCGCGGCCGCAAGCTCGAGGCCGATGAAGCCGCCGCCGACGATGGCGATGCGGTTTCCGCCGCTGAGATGGGCGCGGATGGCCAGCGCATCGTTGAAGGTCCTGAGATAGACGCAGCGCCCGCCAAGGCCCGGCATCGGCAGCTTGCGCGGGGTCGAACCCGTCGCCAGCAAGAGCTTGTCATACGGAAGGCTTGAGCCGTCCGACAGGCGCACGAGATGCGCGGCGCGATCGATCGCCACTGCCTGAACCGAATGGATATGCCGGATCGATCTCTCGGCCAGGATCTCGTCGCTGGCGATCGCCTTGATCGCGGGCGCATCGCTAGCCATCGCTTCTTTCGACAGCGGCGGCCGCTCATAGGGCAGATGCGGCTCGTCGCCGACCAGCGTCACCGGCCCGTCATAGCCGAGATCGCGCAATGCCAAGGCAGCCCGCCCGCCGCATTCGCCGGCACCGATGATGACCATCCCGTTCGTCATCACCGTCACCCGATCTGAATGAGGATTTTGCCGGCGTCGAGCTTGACCGGATATGTCCTGAGATTGACGCAGACTGGCGCGCCCCTGGCCGCACCGGTCTTGTAGTTGAAGCGGCCATTGTGCTTCGGGCATTCGATGATGTCGTCCATCACCAGCCCGTCGGCCAGGTGCACCTTCTCATGCGTGCAAAGACCGTCCGTCGCGAAATATTCGTCGTCGGGGCTTCGATAGATGGCGAAGGTGCGGCCTTCATGGTCGAACCGCATCACGTCCTCTTCGTCGATGTCTTCGGCATCACAGGCCTCGACCCAGTCGCTCATCAGTCCTCCCGGCAGCTTTTTTGCTTGGTCAACTTGCCCGACACGTTGCCTGGCATGGGCGCATATCATTCCGCTGCTGCCGCGACAGCATGGCTGTCGTTATGGAAGTTCTCACGATAGGGCTTCGCGGTCGGCGGCAGTTCGCGCTTGAGGAAATAATCTTCATTGCGCAACTGGCGCAGGAAGGCAGGCACCATCTCGCGATAGCCGGCCAGGATCGACGGCGTCGGCGCCGGCAGGTCGTGCTTGATCATCTCGTGCAGCCTGGGCAGCGCGTGGTAGGGCACCATCGGGAACATGTGGTGCTCCACATGATAGTTCATGTTCCAGTAGATGAAGCGGCTGATCGGGTTCATGTAGACGGTGCGGCTGTTGAGGCGATGGTCGATGACATTTTCGGCGAGGCCGCCATGCTGCAGCAGGCCCGTCATGACATGATGCCAGGCGCCGTAAAGCCTGGGCAGCCCGACCAGCATCAGGGGCAGGAACGAGCCGCTATAAAGTGCCAGCGCGATGGTCGCGGCATAGATTGCCACCCAGATGCGGGCAATGCGGATCGCCTTTGGCTGCTCCTGCTCGGGAATGAAGGTTTTTTCCGCCGGGCTGATGATGCCGGCCGCATTGCGCAGCATGTCGCTCATGGCATGCCAGGCATCAAGAATGCCGAAGAAGTTGAGCACGACGCGCAACAGATCCGGCGGGCGCATCACCGCGATCTCCGGATCGCGGCCGACGATGATCGTGTCGGTGTGGTGCCGCGTATGGCTCCAGCGCCAGGTCACTGGGTTTCGCATGATCATAAAGCAGGCGAGCTGGTAGACCGCATCATTCATCCACTGCGTCCTAAACGCGGTGCCGTGACCGCATTCGTGCCAGCGTGAATCGGTGGAAGAGCCGTAAAGCACGCCATAGACGAAGAAGAACGGGACGCACCACCAGGTGCCCCAGAACCAGGCGCCGCCCGCGCCGCTCAGGATCAGGGCGCCGAGCCAGATGATGGTGTCGCGGATCGCCGGGCCGTCGGAGCGCTGCATCAGCGCCTTCATCTGCTTGCGGGGGACGTCGGTGTGATACCACTCGGCCGCCGCCAGCCCGGTCTCGACGGCGAGCTTGGCGTCGCGGCCGATCAGGCTGTAGTCGCGCCGGGACGGTGCTGCGTCCATCGTTGCGTCCATGGGAGTGCCTCCACCAGCGCCCTGCGATCCGCCCCGGTCAATGACCGGGCCGCGGTCGCAAGCGTCGTAGGCTAGAAATAGCGCCAAGCCATGATAGGCTCAATATCACAAAGATAGTTTCTATCATTTCCCATCAGAATGATATAAATTGCTTTGGCAAGCGGAGAGACAGCCATGGCAAAACGGCCGACCATCACCGATCTGGCGCGCGCCTCCGGCGTCAGCGTCGCCACCGTCGACCGGGTGCTGAACAATCGCCTGCCGGTGCGCGAGGAAACCGCGCGCCGTGTCTATGAGGCGGCGACCGATATCGGCTATCACGCTGCCGGACTGATCAAGCAGCGGATGCGCCAGGAACTGCCGGAGTACCGGCTCGGTTTCCTGCTGCTGAGGGGCAATGATGTTTTCTACAGCGATTTCGCGCGGGAGCTCGAACTGGCGGTGTCGCAGTCGCAGCGCTTCCGCGGCGTGGCAACCATCGATTTCGCCGGTTCGCTGGCCCCCGGCGAGATCGCCGCGCAGATGCGCAAGCTGGCGGCGAAATCCAGGGCGGTCGCCCTTGTCGGTCCGGATCATCCGACGCTGACGGCAGCCGTCGAGGCGCTGAAGGCGAGAGGGCAACCCGTCTTCTCGCTGCTGTCCGACTTTGCCGCCGGCATCCGCGAAGGCTATGTCGGCCTCGACAACCGCAAGGTCGGCCGCACCGCGGCCTGGATGATCGCCAGGGCGGCGAGGAAGCCCGGCAAGGTCGCGCTTTTTGTAGGCAGTCATCGCTTCCATGGTCATGAGCTGCGCGAGATCGGCTTCAGATCATTCTTCCGCGAGCATGCGCCGGAATTCACGGTGCTGGAGACGCTGGTCAACCTGGAAGCCAACCAGGTCACCCATGATGCGATGATCGATCTTCTGGCGCGGTACCCGGATCTTGCCGGCTGCTACGTCGCTGGCGGCGGCATGGAAGGCGCGGTTTCCGCGCTCAGGGCAGCGAGGCCCGTTAATATGCCGGTGGTCGTTTGCAATGAGATCAACGCCGAGTCACGCGCGGCGCTCGCCGACAACATCCTGACCATGGTGATTTCGACGCCACTGGCAGCACTATGCCGCGAGCTTGTCGATCTGATGGCGCATGCCATCGAGGCAGGCGCTGCCAATGCGCCGGGCCAGACCTTCCTGCCCTTCGACATCTATCTGCCGGAAAACATCTAGGTTCGGGTAAACCATCTGGGCTCAGCCAGTGCATCCAGGTTCAGATCGGGCGCCACGATGCGTCGGCAATGATGTGAACCATCAGCCTGATGGATTCTCGCAGAAGATTTGCCGGCCCTCAGCTGCGTTATCCGAAAATCCGGCATCCGCTCTCGGAATCTCCTTGACGCCCGCACGCAGAATGGAATAAATATTTCACCAGATAGGTACTTTGGTTCTTTCGTTCCGGAACATCTGTTTCAAGCAGAGGGCTTGGCGTTCCAGTCAACGCGGAAATCGCCATCGGGAACGGAAATGGCGATCGGGAGAGATTCCCTGTGAGATCGGGGATTCCGGGTAGATCGGTGCAGCCGGACACCAATTCTGTGGAGGAGAAAATAAAATGAAGAAACTGCTTTTGGGCGTCGTGTTTTCGGCGCTGATGAGTTCGTCCGCCCTCGCGGCCAAGATCGGCGTGTCGATGGCGCTGTTCGACGACAATTTTCTCACCGTGCTGCGCAACGGCATGATCGAGCAGGCCAAGGGCATGGAAGGCGTGGAGCTGCAGGTCGAGGACGCGCAGAACGACGTCGCCAAGCAGCTCGACCAGATCAAGAACTTCGTCGCCTCGGGCGTCGACGCGATCATCGTCAATCCGGTCGACACCTCGGCCACCCAGGCGATGTCTGACGCCGCCGCTGCGGCCAAGGTTCCGTTGGTCTATGTCAACCGCGAGCCGGTCAATGTCGACACGCTGCCGGACAACCAGGCCTTCGTCGCCTCTAACGAGGTTGAGTCAGGCACTCTCGAAACCCAGGAAGTCTGCCGCCTGTTCAAGGAGGCCGGCAAGACCGAGGCCAACGTCTACGTGATCATGGGCGAGCTGTCGAACCAGGCCGCGGTGCAGCGCACCAAGGACATTGACGATGTGATCGCCACTCCGGAATGCAGCTTCATCAAGATCATCGACAAGCAGACATCGAACTGGAAACGCGAGGAAGCGCAGAACCTGATGACCAACTGGCTGTCGACCGGCACGCCATTCGATGGCGTGATCGCCAATAATGACGAAAGCGCCATCGGTGCCATCCAGGCCATGAAGGCTGCCAACATCGATATGAAGTCGGTTGTCGTCGGCGGCGTTGACGCCACTCAGGACGCGCTTTCCGCGATGCAGGCGGGCGACCTCGACGTGACCGTGTTCCAGGACGCGGCCGGCCAGGGCGCCGGGGCGCTGGACGCGGCGCTCAAGCTTTCCAAGGGCGAGGCGGTCGAACAGAAGGTCTACATCCCCTTCCAGCTGGTCACGCCGGCGAACATCGACAAGTTCCTGCAGAAGAACTGAGGCAGAGGACGGTTTTTCGATAGGGAGCGGCGCGGCAGAGCATCGGACCGTTTTAAGAATCCGATGTTCGAAAAACAAAAAGCGCCGCTCCTCTTTTCCTTATCGCCGTAGACAGGCGGCGGGAGGCGACTGCTGACGGAGGAAGCAAGATTTGGCACAGACAACCCATGGCGTCGGCGGGCTGAGCTATGATGCGAAGAAGCGCACATGGCCTGCCGAATTCAACGTTTTCCTGGCGCTCATCATCCTTGTCGGCGCCTTCGAGCTGATAGGCCGCGTCTTTCTTGGCGACAGCTTTCTGTTCAATACCCGCGCCAATGTCGATACGATCTTCAACGAGGCGCGCCTGCAGATCATCATCCTGCAGGTGTCGATCGTCGGCATCATCGCCATCGGCGTGACGCAGGTGATCATTTCCGGCGGCATCGACCTTTCCTCTGGTTCGATCGTCGGCGCTACGGCGATGATCGCAATGAGTTTCGCCCAGGTGGCGACGGTCAACGGCAACCCTAACCCCAAGGCGGTGTTCCTCGCGCAAGGCTGGACCGACCTGCCGGTGATCGTGCCGGTGCTGGTCGCGATCGGCTGCGGCCTGCTGGCGGGCCTGGTCAACGGCTCGTTGATCGCCTACACGCGCATTCCGCCGTTCATCGCCACGCTCGGCATGATGGTCACCGCGCGCGGCATCGCCAAATGGTGGTCCAAGGGGCAGCCGATCTCGTTTCCCACCGAGAGTTTCGCCGCCATCGGCAAGGGGCTGATGCCGGTCATCATCTTCATATCGCTGGCGATTCTGTTCCAGCTGATCCTGTCATACACCAGGTACGGCAAGCACTGTTATGCCATCGGCTCCAACGAGGACGCCGCCCGGATGTCCGGCATAAATGTCCAGAACCACAAGATCCTCGTCTTCGTCATTGCCGGCATCCTCGCCTCGCTCGCCGCCGTGGTGCTGAGCTCCAAGAACCTCACCGCTCAGGCCGGCATGGGCGTGATGTACGAGTTGGACGCCATCGCCATGGCGGTCATCGGCGGCGTCTCGCTGTCGGGCGGCCGCGGCTCGATTATCGGAACGGTGATCGGTGCGCTGATCTTCGGCGTCATCATCTCCGGCTTCACCTTCCTGCGCCTCGACGCCTACTACCAAGAGATGGTCAAGGGCGTGATCATCATCGGCGCAGTCGTTCTCGACCAGTGGCGCCAGCGCCTGCGGGCAATGAGGGCTTGATCATGTCAGACATCGTCCTGAAAACCGAAAACCTGACCAAATACTATGGCGGCGTGCATGCGCTCGAAAGCGCGAATTTCGAGCTGCGCAAGGGCGAGCATGTCGCCATCATGGGTGACAACGGCGCTGGCAAGTCGACCTTCGTGCGCCAGATCACCGCCGTCGAGCAGCGCACCAGCGGCAAGGTCTGGTTCGATGGCAAGGAAGTGAACTTCGCCGGCCCGATCGCGGCGCGCGAGGCGGGCATCGAAACGGTGTTCCAGAACCTGGCGCTTGCCGACGATCTCGACGTGCCGTCGAACCTGTTTCTCGGCCGCGAGAAGGTGCTTTTCAATCTCGGGCCTTTCTCGATCCTCGATCGCAAGTTCATGCGCAAGGCGACCGAGGCGGCGTTGATCCGCACGGCGGTCAAGATTCCCAATCTCAACAACACCATCCGCCACATGTCGGGCGGCCAGCGCCAGTGCGTGGCGATCGCCAGAACCGCGACCTTTGCGTCCAAGCTCATCATCATGGATGAGCCGACGGCAGCACTTGGCGTGCAGGAGACGATGCAGGTCGAAAACATCATCCGCACGCTGAAAGCCAATGGCGAGCCGTTGATCCTGATCAGCCACAACATGCGCCAGGTGTTCGACCTTTGCGACCGCATCGTTGTCTTCCGGCGCGGCCGCATCGTCGCCAATTTGCGCAAGCAGCACACCGACGGCAACGATATCGTCTCATATATCACCGGCGCCAAGACCGGGGAGGCGGAACTTGCGGCCTAGGGCCAATGCCGGCGCGGGTCATCGACCCGTCGCCGATCTGCCGCGATAAGAAAATCTACTGCGCCTCGCGCTGAACGGTGCAGGAAAGACGCACTTCCATTTTCGAACAATCCTCAAAGGAAATTCCCATGTCTCTCCGCTTCGCTCTTCTCGGTGCCGGCCGCATCGGCAAGGTCCACGCCCGTGCCGTTGGTTCCAATCCGCAGGCCAGGCTGGTGGCAGTTGCCGATGCCTTCGAGAAGGCGGCGACGGATCTGGCGTCGGCCTATGGCGCCGAAGTACGAACCATCGAGGCCATCGAAAAAGCCGGAGATATCGACGCAGTCATCATCTGCACGCCGACCGACACCCATGCCGACTTGATCGAGCGGTTCGCCAAGGCCGGCAAGGCGATCTTCTGCGAGAAGCCGATCGACCTCGACGCCGGCAGAGTGGAAGAATGCCTTGAAGTGGTCGACAAGGCCGGAGCCACTTTGATGGTTGGCTTCAATCGCCGCTTCGATCCGCATTTCGCCGCCGTGCGCAAGGCGATCGACGACGGCGCCATCGGCACGGTCGAGATGGTGACTATCACGTCGCGCGATCCCGGCCCGCCGCCACTCGATTATATCGGCCGCTCGGGCGGCATCTTCCGCGACATGACCATCCATGATTTCGACATGGCGCGCTTCCTGCTCGGCGAGGAGCCGGTGGCCGTCAGCGCCCATGCCTCGGTGCTGGTCGACAGACAAATCGGCGAGGCCGGCGACTTCGACAGCGTCAGCGTCATCCTCGAAACCTCTTCCGGCAAGCAGTGCATCATCTCCAATTCGCGCCGCGCCACCTATGGCTACGACCAGCGCATCGAGGTGCATGGCTCGAAAGGCATGATTGCGGCCGAGAACCAGCGGCCGGTGTCGATCGAACTGGCCAATGAAAAGGGCTATACGCGCCCGCCGCTGCACGACTTCTTCATGACCCGCTACCTCGACGCCTATGCCAACGAGATCGCTGCCTTCATCGCGGCGGCGACATCAGGCAAGAAGGCGGCGCCGAGCGGCAAGGACGGGCTCGTCGCGCTGAGGCTGGCGGACGCGGCGCTGAAATCGGCGAAGGAAGGCAAGACCGTTCGCCTCGACAAGACAGTCTGACTATCAAGCACAGGAGCAAGGCGATGAACGGTTCCGCCGGTCGCAATTCAGAAACACGCGCCATCGTCACCGGCGGTGCGCAAGGCATTGGCTTCGCCGTCGCTGAGGCGCTGGCCGATGAGGGCTGCCGGGCGCTGGCGCTGGTCGGCCGCTCGCAGGAGAAGGGCGACAAGGCCGTCGCCATCCTCAAGAAGTCGGGCGTCGACGCCATCTTCATCAGCGCCGATGTTTCCAAAGTGGCCGACTGCAAGCGCGCGGTCGAAACGGCGATCGGCCATTTCGGCAGCGTCAACGCGCTGGTCAATGCCGCCGCCACCTCGGCGCGCGGTTCACTGGTCGAGACGAGTGAAGAGCTTTTCGACCAGATTTTCCAGACCAATGTGCGCGGCCCCTTCTTCCTGATGCAGGGCGTGGTGGCGCAGCTGCTCGCCCGCAAGGCGCCAGGCTCGATCGTCAATGTGCTGTCGATGTCGGCGCATTGCGGGCAATCGTTCCTGGCGCCCTATTCGTCGAGCAAGGGCGCACTGGCGACGCTGACCAAGAATGTCGCCAACGCGTACCGCAGCAACCGCATCCGTTGCAACGCCGTGCTGCCCGGCTGGATGGACACCGAGGGCGAGGCGATCGTGCAGAAGAAATGGCACGATGCGCCTGATAACTGGCTGGAAAAGGCCGAGGCGGCGCAGCCGATGGGCCAATTGGTGAAGCCGGACCAGCTTGCCCGGCTGATCAGCTATATGGTCAGCCCGCAGTCGGGCGTCATGACCGGGTCGCTGGTCGACTATGACCAGAATATTGCGGGATCGTCGCCGGAATAGGATCAGCCGAGTAGCCTCACGTCCAGAAGCAGCTCGGCACGCGTCGGCCGAGATGACCCGAGAATACCCGCGGCCGGCGTGATCGATTCGACCAAACTCACCAAGGCGCTCGGGCTGAAAAACCCCTCTCCTTCCTTGTTGCCGCCGGATCATCATTCCCATATAGTCAAGATGGTCAGAATGGTCATGGAGGACGAAATGCTGTCTGCGCCCAAAAAGGGCACCAACTGGACGGTCGCTGGGGCAAAAGCTCGGCTCTCGGAGGTTATCGAGCGCGCCCAGTCATCGCCGCAGACGATCACCAGAAACGGCAAACCAAGCGTGGTTGTCGTCTCCGCCGAGGAATGGCAGCGCAAGACCGCGCGCAAGGGTACGCTTGCGGAGTTTCTGCTGGAGTCGCCGCTGCGCGGCGCCGATCTCGACCTCGAGCGTCAGCGCGACGAACCGCGTGATCTGCCGCTGTGAGGCTCCTGCTCGATACGAATGTCCTGTCCGAGGTGACTAGGCCGGCGCCTGACCCACGCGTTTTGGACTGGCTGGACGGGCTTGATGAGGACCGCTCATTCATCAGCGTCGTGTCGATCGCCGAGATCCGGCGTGGCGTCGCCCTCATGGATGAGAGCCGGAAACGCGAGGCACTGGCCCAATGGCTCGCTCAAGACCTGCCGCAGCGCTTCGAACAGAGGGTTCTTTCGGTGGACGAACCGATTGCCTTGGCGTGGGGCGACCTGATGGGCCTGGCGAAGCGCCGCGGTCGCGGCCTGTCGTCGATGGACGGCCTGATTGCAGCCACGGCGATTGCGCAGGAGCTCACCTTGGCAACGCGTAATACGAACGATTTCGAAGGCTTTGGAATTGAACTCTTCAATCCCTGGACTGCATGAACCGCTCGGCACTGCGTGTTGGGGCTCGAAAGCGACCGATGTGTCCTCGTCATCACTTCGTCATCCACGGGCGGAGCAAGGAGCGTAGCGACGCAGCGCAGACCCGAGGATCCACGCCGTGACTTCAACGCGTTGCCGCGATGCAGAATTCTGCTCCGCTGCGCTCTTCGGCTAGCGTCACGGAATGGATCCCAGGGTCTCCGCGACGGAGCTTCGCTCCTGCTTCGCCCTAGGATGACGAAGTTCGGAAGGCTTCAGCCAATCGCGAATGGGCTGGAGTAGACCTCCTCCTCATCAGACACGTGACAATCGCCACGGCTTCGACTATATGAGCCCCATGATCAACCTGACCGCCACCTATTGGTACTTTAGGAACTTGCTGGCGGCGGGAGGATTGCGCTCGATCTGAAGATTGCAGCATCAAAATCCGAACAGCCGCCAGACCTGGCGGCTTTTTTGTTTCAGCCGGCAGGTCTCCCAATCAGGAGCAGAGAGCCGTGTTGACCACCACAGATGATCTTCGGGTCAAGGAAATAAGGGAACTGAGTACGCCGGACCAGGTGATGCGGGAGATACCGCGCACGCTGACGGCGACGCGCACCGTGACCGCGTCGCGCAACGCTATCCACGCCGTGCTGACCGGCACTGACGATCGGCTGATCGTCGTCGTCGGCCCCTGCTCGATCCACGACCCGGCCGCCGCCGTAGACTATGCCAGCCGCCTGGCATCGCTGCGCGAAAGCCTATCCGATCGGCTGGAGATCGTGATGCGCGTGTATTTCGAGAAGCCGCGCACGACGGTCGGCTGGAAAGGCCTGATCAACGATCCCGACCTGGACGGCAGCTTCAACATCGACAAAGGACTGAGGATGGCGCGCAATGTGCTCTCCGCCGTCAACAATCTCGGCCTGCCGGCAGCGACCGAATTCCTCGACATGGCCACCCCGCAATACATTGCCGACCTCGTCGCCTGGGGCGCGATCGGCGCGCGCACGACCGAGAGCCAGATCCATCGCGAACTCGCATCCGGCCTGTCCTGCCCGGTCGGCTTCAAGAACGGCACCGACGGCAATTTGCGGATCGCCGCCGAGGCGGTGAAATCCGCTGCCCAGCCGCATCATTTCTTGGCGGTGACGAAGGGCGGGCGCAGCGCCATCGCGACGACGACCGGCAACGAGGACTGCCACGTCATCCTGCGCGGCGGCATTCAGCCCAATTATGACGCGGCAAGCGTCGCCGCCGCCAGTGCGGAACTCGCCCGGATCGGTGTCGCGCCCCGGCTGATGATCGATGTCAGCCACGCCAACAGCAACAAGAAGCCAGAGAACCAACCGAAGGTAGCGGCCGACGTGGCGGGCCAGGTTGCGGCAGGCGACGAGCGCATCATCGGCGTCATGATCGAGAGCAACCTCGTTGCCGGCCGGCAGGACGTCATGCCCGGCAAGCCGCTCGTCTACGGCCAGAGCATCACCGATGGCTGCATCGACTGGGCAACCACCGAAACGGTGCTGCACGGCCTTGCCGACGCGGTCGAGCAACGCCGGTCGGCGCGACGCGCCCTGGTCGCCAGCCGCCCGGGAGCCGCTTGACGCTTTCCCCTTCTCCCCTTGTAAGGGGAGAAGGGGAGCCAACGCCCGCGCTACCTAACATCCAACCAGCGCTGTTCCTCGAACGAGCGCGCCATGGCATGCACGGTGCGCTCGATCTCCAGGCCTTCGTCGAAATCGATGATGCGCGCCGGCTTGCCGGCGAGCCTGGTCAGCAGTTCTCGGCATTCGATGATCTTGAGATCGTTGAAGCCGAGACCGTGGCCGGGTGCCGGCAGGAAGGCGTCGTAAGGTCTGTGGTGCGGCGCCACCAGGATGGTTCGGTAACCCTGCTCGGTCGGCCGGTCGGCGGTGAGATAGAGCTGGAACTCGTTCATCCGCTCCTGATCGTACAGGATCGAGCCCTTCGAGCCGAAGATCTGGATAGCGATCCGGCCCTTGCGGCCCCAGGCCGAACGGTTGGCCAGCAAGGTGCCGACAACGCCGTTTTCGAGGTGCATCAGCACGCTGGCGATGTCATAGGTCTCGACCGTGCGGCGCCCGCCTGAAGCGACGCGGCGATCGGCATAGGGTTTTGCCATGTCGCACATGACGCGGGCGACGCGGCCGAACAGCACGGCGACCAGCGACAGCGGATGCACCGCGAAATCGTCGAGCGCGCCGTAGCCGGACGCCGCCTCGTGCTTCCAGAAGAACAGCGCCTCTGGATCGGCCATGAAATCCTCGTCCATCTCGATGCGCAGATGGTTGACCTCGCCGATGATCTTTTCGTCGAGCAGCGCACCGATATGGCGGATCGCGGGGTTCTGGATGTAGTTGTAGCCGAGGGCTGCCACCTTGCCGGATTTTTTCGCTGCTGCCGCCATGGCTTCGGCTTCTGCGAAGCCCGGCGCCATCGGTTTTTCGCACCATAGATGCTTGCCGGCTTCGAGGATGGCGATGGCCATTTCCGGATGGAACTGGTTTGGCGTCGTCAACGAGACGATATCGACCTCGGGGTCGTTAACGACGGCGCGCCAGTCACCGGAACCCTTGGCGAAGCCGAATTCGGTGGCACGGCGCTTGGCAAGGTCCTCGTCGACCTCGCCGAGATGGACCAGCCTTGGTTTGGCCACGTCGGAAAAGACAGTGCCGACCGCGTTCCAGGCGATGGCGTGGCACTTGCCCATGAAGCCTGTGCCGATAAGACCGACTCCGACCATTCCCTTGTCTCCGCTGTCAGGAAGATTTGCGTGGATGAATTAGTCCATTTTATCCAGAAATGGAACGCATGCCTCATTTTTTATGGCCTTATTGCACAGGCTCGCTATGATGGGGCACACAGCATCGACTGATGGGCCTAGGCGGAGCGACGATGGACGAACGGGTGCCCCGCGATTTCGAGACGCTGCGTACGACGATCCTGGAACGGCGCCATAGCCTGCCCAAGCGTATCGCGCAGATCGCCGCCTATGCGCTCGACAATCCCGACGATATTGCCTTCGGCACCGCCGCCAGCATCGCGGCCTCCGCCGGCGTCCAGCCGTCGACCCTGATCCGCTTCGCCCAGCAGCTCGGCTTCGACGGCTTCACCAGCCTGCAGCTGGTGTTTCGCGAGCGCCTGCGTGAGCGCAATTCGTCCTATGATGAAAGGCTGGCGGCCTTGCGCGCCAAGGCCGAGGAAGGCGCCGGTCACCGGGCGATCTTCGACGGCTTCGTCGCCGCGGCCAGCACCTCGCTCAACGATATTTCAGGCAGGTTGAACGAAGATCATTTCGAAGATGCGATCGCCTTGCTGGCAAAGGCGGAGACCATCTATGTGCTGGCCAAGCGCCGCTCCTATCCGGTCGCCTCCTACATCGCCTATGCGCTGGGCAAGCTCAAGATCCGCAACCAACTGATCGAATCGGCCGCCGGCCTCAATGCCGAGATGATCGGCTTTGCCTCGCCCCGGGATGCAGTCATCGCCATCAGTTTCTCACCCTATGCCCCGGCAGCCATCGAGGAGGCGCGCGTCATTTCCGAGCAAGGCGTTCCGATCGTGGCGATCACCGACAGCTCGTTCTCGCCGCTCGCCCAGTTCGCCAAGGTCTGGTTCGAGGTCGCCGAGGCTGATTTCGCCGGCTTCCGCTCGCTGTCGGCGACGATGGCGCTGGCCATGGCGCTGACTGTTGCAGTTGGCGAGAAGCGGCGCGACACGGGCAAGAAGCGCAAGACCTAGGGGCCACTTTTCAGCAAAGGAACGCACGTTCCATATTGACTATGGATTGGAATTATTATTTCATATTGCCGGCGCCACGCTGCCGCTCGCGCGTGTACCCCAAGACAACAAGGCTGATGGGAGGTTCGAATGGGCGAAGCCGTGGACGCGAAACATGCGCCGCTCGACGTTATCACCATCGGTCGCGCCTCCGTCGACCTCTACGGCCAGCAGATCGGCTCCCGCCTGGAGGACATCACCTCCTTTGCCAAGTCGGTCGGCGGCTGTCCGGCCAATATTTCGGTCGGCACGGCGAGGCTCGGCTTGCGCTCGGCGCTGCTCACCCGCGTCGGCAACGAGCAGATGGGCCGCTTCATCCGCGAGCAGCTGACACGCGAGGGCGTCTCCGTCGACGGCCTCAAGACCGACCCCGACCGGCTGACCGCGCTGGTGCTGTTGTCGGTCGAGGAGGAAGGCGTCTCGCCGATGATCTTCTACCGCTCCGACTGCGCCGACATGGCACTTTCGGAAGACGATATCGACGAAGCGTTCATCGGCTCAGCGCGTGCCATCGTCGTCACCGGCACGCATTTTTCGCGGCCCAACAGCGATGCCGCGCAGCGCAAGGCGATCCGCACTATCAAGGCCAAGGGCGGCAAGGTGGTGTTCGACATCGACTATCGGCCCAATCTCTGGGGCCTTGCCGGCCATGCCGAAGGCTTCGAGCGCTACGTGAAATCCGACCGGGTCTCCGCCCAGCTGAAGACGGTGCTGCCCGATTGCGACCTGATCGTCGGCACCGAAGAAGAGATCATGATCGCCTCCGGCGCCGACGATTGCCTGAGCGCGTTGAAGACGATCCGCTCGCTGTCCAAGGCGACCATCGTCTTGAAGCGCGGCGCCATGGGCTGCATCGTCTATGACGGGCCGATCAGCGACGATCTCGAAGACGGCATTGTCGGCAAAGGCTTTCCGATCGAGGTCTACAACGTGCTCGGCGCCGGCGATGCCTTCATGTCGGGCTTCCTGCGCGGCTGGCTCGGCGGCGAAAGTCTTGAGACGGCGGCCACCTGGGCCAATGCCTGCGGCGCCTTCGCCGTGTCGCGGCTGCTCTGCGCTCCGGAATACCCGACCTTCGAGGAATTGCAGTTCTTCCTGAAGAACGGCAGCAGGCACTTGGCGCTGCGCAAGGACGAGGCGATCAACCATGTCCATTGGGCGACGACGCGCAGGCGCGACATTCCCTCGCTGATGGCGCTGGCCTGCGACCACCGTATCCAGCTTGACGATGTCGCCGCGAAAGCCGGTGCCGACCCATCGCGCATCCATGATTTCAAGGTGCTGACGGTCAAGGCGGCGGCAAGGGTTGCCGCCGGCCGTGCCGGCTACGGCATGCTGCTCGACGAGAAATACGGCCGCGAGGCGATGTTCGAATTCGCCCGTCATTCCTTCGCCTGGCTCGGCCGGCCGGTCGAACTGCCGGGATCGCGGCCGCTTCGTTTCGAATTCTCGCAGGACATCGGCTCGCAATTGATCGAGTGGCCGGTCGACCATTGCATCAAGTGCCTATGCTTCTATCACCCCGACGACCCGGAGCCGCTGAAGACCGAGCAGCAGCAGAAGCTCAAAAGCCTGTTCGAGGCCGCGCGGAAAGTGGGCAGAGAACTTCTCATCGAGATCATTGCCGGCAAGCACGGCGAACTCGACGACACGACGATCCCGCGCGCGCTCGAGGAACTCTACGCGCTTGGCATCAAGCCTGACTGGTGGAAGCTCGAACCGCAGGCTTCAGCCGGGGCTTGGGCAAAGATCGAGGCGGTGATCCTGAAGAACGACCCATGGTGCCGCGGGATTGTGCTGCTCGGCCTCGAAGCGCCACAGGACGAGCTGGAAGCCGCCTTTGCCGCCACCGCCAAAGCGCCCATCGTCAAGGGCTTCGCCGTCGGTCGAACCATCTTCATCAACGCAGCCGAACAGTGGCTTGCCGGCAGAATGTCGGACGAGGAAGCGGTGGCCGACATGGCGTCTCGCTTCGAGAGACTGACCGAGGCATGGCTTGCCGCGCGCGGCCGCAAAGCAGCATAAGAAGGCGCGGCATAAGGACTGCGGAGGAAAACAAGATGACCAAGACAATCCGCCTGACGATGGCGCAGGCGCTGACCCGCTTTCTTGCTCGCCAGATGACCGAGATCGACGGCAAGAAAATGCCGATCTTCGGCGGAGTCTGGGCGATCTTCGGCCATGGCAATGTCGCCGGCGTCGGCGAGGCGCTCTATCAGGTGCGCGACGAATTGCCTACCTTCCGCGCCCATAACGAGCAGGCGATGGCGCATGCGGCGATCGCCTATGCCAAGGCCAATTTTCGCCGCCGCTTCATGGCGGCGACCAGCTCGATCGGCCCCGGCGCGCTCAACATGGTGACGGCGGCGGCACTCGCGCATGTAAACAGGTTGCCCGTCCTGTTTCTCCCCGGCGACGTCTTCGCCAATCGCATCCCCGACCCCGTCCTGCAGCAGGCAGAGGATTTTTCTGACGGCACGGCGACGGTCAATGACTGCTTCCGGCCGGTGTCGCGCTACTTCGATCGCATCACCCGGCCGGAGCAGATCATCCCGGCGCTGAACCGTGCCATGCAGGTGCTGACCGATCCGGCCGAATGTGGGCCGGTGACGCTGGCGCTCTGCCAGGACGTGCAGGCCGAGGCCTATGATTACCCCGAGAGCTTCTTTGCCGAACGGGTCTGGCATCAGCGGCGGCCGCGTCCGGACCGCCAGGAACTCGCGGCTGCGGTTGCGGCGCTGAAGGCGGCGACTAAACCATTGGTGATTGCCGGCGGCGGCGTGCTCTATTCGCAGGCATCGGGTGAATTGGCGAAGCTGGTGCAAGGCGCCGGCATCCCGGTCTGTGAGACGCAAGGCGGCAAATCATCGCTGCCGGACGATCATCCGCTCAACATGGCGGCGGTCGGCGTCACCGGCACCTCGGCGGCCAACCGGCTGGCCGAAGAAGCCGACGTCGTGCTTGCCGTCGGCACCAGGCTGCAGGACTTCACCACCGGCTCGTGGGCGCTGTTCAAGAATTCCGGCAAAACCATCATCGGGCTGAACGTCCAACCTTTCGATGCGGGAAAGCACCAGGCGCTGCCGCTGGTCGCAGACGCGGCGGAAGGGCTCGCCGAGCTCGGCGCGGCGCTGAAAGACTGGAAGGCGCCGGTCGCCTGGACCGACAATGCGGCCAGGGGCAAGAAGGATTGGCAGGCCGATGCCGACAAGGTGACGGCGTCGACCAATGCCGCCTATCCCTCCGACGCGCAGGTGATCGGTGCCGTTCAGCGCGCCATGGGCGCCGGTGTGACGCTGCTTCATGCCGCCGGCGGCCTGCCCGGCGAATTGCACAAGCTCTGGCAGGCGGGGGCGCCCGGCTCCTACCATGCCGAATACGGCTTCTCGACCATGGGTTACGAGATCGCAGGCGGGCTTGGCGTCAAAATGGCCAAGCCCGACGAGGAGGTCGTCGTGATGATTGGCGATGGCTCCTATCTGATGCTCAATTCCGAGATCGCAACGTCTGTCATGCTCGGCCTCAAGCTGACCATCGTGCTGCTCGACAACCGAGGCTATGGCTGCATCAACCGGCTGCAGATGGCGACCGGCGGCGCCAACTTCAACAATCTCTTGAAGGACGCCCGCCACGAGGTTCTGCCCGATATCGACTTCGCCGCGCATGCGGCAAGCCTGGGCGCGATCGCCGAGAAAGTTTCGTCGATCGCCGGGCTGGAAACGGCGCTGGCGCAAGCTCGGAAGAATACCAGGACCACTGTGCTTGTCATCGACACCGATCCGCTGGTTTCGACCGAAGCCGGTGGAAGCTGGTGGGATGTCGCCGTGCCGGAAGTCTCGGTGCGCCCGCAAGTGAACGCGGCGCGCAAGAAATACGAGGAAGCGCTGAGCGGGCGGCCTTAAGCCGTCCGTGAAGCTGATCCTAAGGCCTGAACTGGAGTAACGACTTGAGAGCCAAACTGGGCATGTCCCCCATTGCATGGTGGAACGACGATCTTGCGGAACTCAGCGATGATGTGTCGCTGGAGGAATGCCTGGCGCAGTCGCGTTCGGCAGGCTTCACCGGCATGGAAATGGGCCGCCGTTTTCCCAGCGATCCGGAGATCATGCTGCCGATCCTGAAAGAGGCCGACGTCACGCTTTGCGGCGGCTGGTTCTCCGGCACGCTGGTCGACGAAGACATGGCTGACAATAAGGATCGCATCCAGCCGATGATCGATCTGTTCAAGGCAGTGAACGCGCCCTGCATCGTCTATGGCGAGGTCGGCCGCTCCATCCAGGGTGACCGCTCGAAGCCGCTCGCCACCAAGCCCAGGCTTTCGGACGACGAGATGAAAGCCTATGCGAGGCGCCTCACGCAGTTCGGCGAATGGTGCGCCGAGCAGGGCATGCCGCTGTCCTATCACCATCATATGGCGGCGGTGGTCGAGACCGAGCCGGAACTAGATGCATTCATGCGCTATTCGGGTGAAGGCATTCCCTTGCTGCTCGATGCGGGCCACCTGGCTTTTGCCGGCGGTGACGTGCTGCGCGCCATCGACAATCATCACCGGCGCATCAACCACGTGCATGTGAAGGACGTGCGCATGGGGGTGATCGAGAAACTCGACCGCCAGAAGCAATCCTTCCTCGATGCCGTGGCGCTCGGCGCCTTCACGGTCCCGGGAGATGGCTCGCTGGATTTTGGCGCCATTGTGGAAAGGCTGGCGAACTACGGCTATGAAGGCTGGTTCGTGGTCGAGGCCGAGCAGGACCCCAGAAAAAATCCGCCGCTCAAGATGGCGCAAGTCGGCTACAAGGAATTGATGCGGGTGATGACGGCCGCAGGCTACACGGTTGAAACACAGGGCTTCCCCAATGCTTGAATGCACTATTCCCGGCAAATGGCTGATCCGATGCGGGGGTTGATCCGATGAAGGACTCTGAGCATCCGTTCTTCCGGCCCCTGTGGCGGCGCGTTGCCATCGTCGCGGTCTGCCTGGTGTGGGCCGTGGTCGAGTTTGCCACCGGCGCACCATTCTGGGGCACGATCGCGCTCGGCTTCACCGGCTATGCCGTGTGGCAGTTCTTCTATCTCTACAAGCCGGCCGACGAGGCGAAGCCTCCGGTCGAGCCGAAGGAATAAAGCAGTCCATGGCGCTCAAGGCTTACGGGTCGGGCACTGCGCCCATGACGGATCGCCTGCGTTGAAGATTTAGCTGAAACGCCTCTCGCTTCGTCATCCTGGGGCGGAGCAAGGAGCGAAGCGACGCGGCGCAGACCCCAGGATCCATGCCGTGACATCAAAACGGCCGCTACGGTGCAGAATTCCGTTCCGCTGCGCTCTTGGACTGAGGTTACGGCATGGATCCTAGGGTCTTCGCGACGGAGCTTCGCTCCTGCTACGCCCTAGGATGACGAAGTTGGGGCTTCGGCCAATCTCGAAGATTTGCGATAGGAGAGACACAATGTCGAAACTGCTCGTCAAAGCCGATAAGGGCCACGGCCGCGTCGCCCATGTGACGCCGCAAAGCGCCGGCTGGACCTATGTCGGTTTCGATCTGCATCGGCTGCGGCCCGGTGAGGCAGCCTCCGGGCAGACCGCGAACTGCGAAGTCTGCCTGGTGTTCGTCACCGGCAAGGGCAAGGCTAGGGCCGGCGACAAGGATCTCGGCCTGCTCGGCGAACGCATGTCGCCCTTCGAAGGCAAGCCGTGGTCGGTCTATGTGCCGCAGGGCTCTGACTGGTCGGTAACTGCCGACACCGATCTCGAACTCGCCGTCTGCTCGGCGCCGGGGCTTGGCGGCGGCCTGCCCGTCCGCGTCATTGCGCCGAAGGATCTCGGCCAGGAGGTTCGCGGCAAGGGCACCAACACGCGCTATGTCACCAACATCCTGCCGGAAGGCAAGCCGGCCGATTCCTTGCTGGTGGTCGAGGTCATCACGCCCGGCGGCCACACCTCGAGCTACCCGCCGCACAAGCATGACCAGGACAATCTGCCTGATGAGTCCTATCTCGAGGAGACCTACTATCACCGGCTCAACCCGCCACAGGGCTTCGCCTTCCAGCGCGTCTACACGGATGCCGACAGGAATGGCGCTCGTTCGCTCGATGAGGCGATGGCGATCGAGGACGGCGATGTCGTGCTGGTGCCAAAGGGCTATCACCCTTGCGCCGCCTGCCATGGCTACGACCTCTATTATCTCAATGTCATGGCCGGGCCGAAGCGGACGTGGAAGTTCCACAACGCGCCCGAGCACGAATGGCTGATGAAGAGCTGATCGCGCGGCTCTTCCGGGCCGGCAAACTGGCCCAAAGCGAAAAAATCGTCGGCTAATGACCCGCCTGAACAACTTTGTTATCAGGAGCGATCATCAGCTTCGTCATTTCGTCATGCAAATCGCCTATGGCAGCGGGTGTTGACGAGGAACTTCGATGCGCTACGCGATCTATTTCACCCCCCGGCAGGACGAACCGCTGGCGCGGATCGCCGCCAATTGGCTCGGCCGCGACCCATTCGGCGCCGCCACAAGGCCGGTCGAGGCCGTGGGCGAGCTGTCGGCGGCGGAAGTCGCCTTCCACACCGCTTCGGCGCGCCGCTACGGCTTCCATGCGACGCTGAAGGCGCCCTTCCGGCTAGCCCCGAACGAGACGGAAGCCTCGCTTCGCGCGGCGCTCGACGATTTTGCCGAGGCGACGCCGGTGGTGACCATCCCACGGCTGGTCGTCAGCCAGATCGACGGCTTCTTCGCACTGGTGCCGGAAGGACCACTGCCGGCGCTCAACCGCTTCGCCGATGACGTGGTGCGCGACTTCGACCGTTTTCGCGCGCCGCTGAGCGAGGCGGAAATCGAGCGGCGCAGCCCGGATTCGCTGAAGCCGGCTGAATTCCGCAATCTCTGCCAATGGGGCTACCCCTATGTCTTCGAGACCTTTCGTTTCCATATGACGCTGTCCGGCCGGGCCTCGCCACAGGAAAGCCCTCGTCTTCGCTTAGCAATCGACAGCCTGTTTGCGCAGGTCCTGCAAAAGCCGGTGCCGGTGGACGCGCTGACCCTGTTTGTCGAAACCGAACCTGGCGCCCCGTTCATGGTGCTTTCCCATCACGCGCTCGGGCGCCGCCCGGCTAGAAAAACTGCCTGAGATGACTATCTGTTTTAACCGCGTTTGTGCGACGCCAATCGATTCCAATTGGCTGCAAAATGCTCCAAGGACTGCCTGAAATGACCGCCGAGACCGTTCTCAACAATGCCCGCATCGTGCTTGCCGACGAGATTGTCGAAGGATCGATCGTGCTGCGCGACGGCTTGATCACCGGGATCGATGCCGGTGCCGGCCGGACCGGCGAGGACATGGGCGGCGATTTCATCATCCCCGGACTGGTCGAGCTTCACACCGACCACCTCGAAGGCCATTACGCGCCGCGGCCGAAGGTGCGCTGGAACCCGATCGCCGCGGTGCTCGCTCACGACGCGCAGGTGGCGACCGCCGGCATCACCACCGTGCTCGATGCCTTGCGCGTCGGCATGGACGACGATGCCGACATGAATTCGGCCGACATGCGCAAGCTGGCCGATGCGATCGAGGACAGCGTCCAGCAGGACCGGCTGCGGGCCGATCATTTCATCCATCTGCGCTGCGAGGTTTCGGCGCCGGATTGCCTCGCAGCCTTCGCCCATTTCGACGGCGATGACAGGATCAAGCTGGCGTCGCTGATGGACCATGCGCCGGGACAGCGCCAGTTCGTCGACTTGGAAACCTATGCCTATTACTACCAGCGCAAGCTGAAGCTGACGGATCGCGAATTCCAGCAATTTTGCGAGAAGCGGATGGCGGAATCGGCGACGAATTCCGGCCCGAACCGCGCCTTCATCGCCGCCGCCTGCCATCAGCGCGGCATCGTGCTCGCCAGCCATGACGACGCCACGACAGGCCATGTCGACGAAGCGATCGAGCAGGGTGTCCGCGTCGCCGAGTTCCCAACTACAGAAGAAGCCGCCAGGGCCTCGAAAGAAGCAGGGCTTGGCGTGCTGATGGGCGCGCCGAATGTCATGCGCGGCGCCTCGCATTCTGGAAACGTTTCAGCCCGCACACTCGCCGGCGACGGGCTGCTCGACATACTGTCGTCCGACTACATTCCCTTCAGCCTGATCCAGTCGGCCTTTTTTCTCGGCGACGTGGTCGACGGCATTTCCCTGCCTCAGGCGGTGGCGATGGTCTCGAAGAACCCGGCCGAGGCAGTCGGCCTAACCGACCGTGGCGTCATCGAGCAGGGCCGGCGCGCCGATCTGGTGCGTGTACGTCTCGACGACCATGTCCCGGTCGTCCGCACGGTCTGGCGGCAGGGACGCCGGGTCGCATGATGGCGTCGGCGTTGATCGAGCGTGAGTTGTCGGCCGCGGCGTTTCCGATCCGCGACGGTGTCTTTGTCGCCGTTGTCGGGCCGAGCGGCGCCGGCAAGGACACGGTGATCGGCTATGCCCGCACCCGCTTCGCTGACGAGACAAGGCTGGAGTTCGTGCGCCGGGTCATCACCCGGCCGAGCGACACGACAAGCGAGGATCACGACACGTTGGCCGATGCGGCCTTTGTCGAGGCCGAGGCGGATGGCGCCTTCGCCATCTCCTGGGAGGCGCATGGTTTGCGCTACGGCATTCCGGCTGAAGTCGACTGGTCGGTCGCCAATGGACGCGTCGCCATTGCCAATGTCTCCCGCGCCATTATCCCGGTTCTACGCGAGCGTTACGCAAATCTCGCCATCGTCGAGATCACCGCTTCACCGGAAATCCTGGCCGAGCGATTGGCCATGCGCGGCCGCGAGTCGCGCGGCGAGGTGCTGGCGCGCCTGGCGCGCAGCGCCAATGTGGCGCTGTCCGGGCCAGGCGTCACCTCGATCGACAATAGCGGCCCACGCGAGGCAGCCGGCGAGCGCTTCGCCGATGTGCTGCGCAAGGCGATGGCCTTCTCCGACATGTCGGGCCTGATCTAGGCTGCCCCTTACCTTCTCCCCTTGTGGGAGAAGGTGGCCGCGAAGCGGTCGGATGAGGGGTGCTCCAGCTTGGCATCGCCAGCGATCCGTCCAACACCCCTCTTCCGTCTCGGCGCTACGCGCCGATCCACCTTCTCCCACAAGGGGAGAAGGACGAGGCGATGCAACTATTCCGCGGCGGCACCTGCCGCGCCCTTGCGGGCTGCCCCCAGCATCAGTCGCCGCTCCCGGAACACGCCCCATTGCTGGTCGACCAGCACGCCGATGAGGATCACTCCGCCCATCACCGCGAAGTTGAGCGAGGAGGGGATGCCGAGCAGGTTGACGAGGTTTTGCAGCTCCTGCAGCAAGACCGTGCCGAGGATGACGCCGATCAGCGAGCCCTCGCCGCCGCGCAGCGAGAAGCCGCCGAGCACGGCTGCGGCAATGGCGTAGAGTTCGTAGAACTGACCGTGGCTCGCCGGCGAGATCGAGCGCGTGTACATGGCGAAGTAGATCGCCGACAGCGCCGTCAGCACACCGCAGATGACATAGGCGGCGATGACGACGCGACCGGTGCGGATGCCCGAATATTTCGCCGCCTCCTCGTTTTTGCCGATGGCATAGAGGTAGCGCCCGAACACCGAGCGGTGCAGCACCACCCACGTCACGATTGCGATGACGATCAGCGCGATGAAGCTGTTTGGCACGCCATAGGATCGCCCCGCTGTCAGGAACTCGAGCTCCGGAAAGTTCTGTCCGAAGGCGAAGCCGGCGGTGCCGTCGGCTGTGTAGAACCGCGCCACGCCGCGGTAGATCAGCAGGCCGCAGAGCGTCACCACGAAGGGCTGCAATTTGAGCCGCGTGATCAGCCAGCCATGTGCCAGCCCGATGAGGCCGCCGAGCACGAGGATCAGCGGCAGCGCCACCGGCCATGCCATGCCGCGCGTCGCGATAAAATCGACGAACAGGACGCCGAGCAGCGCGACCACCGAGCCGACCGACAGTTCGATGCCGCCGGTGATGATGACGAAGGCCTGGCCGATCGCCAGGATGCCGAACAGCCCGATCAGGTTCGAGGTATTGGCGAGGTTGATTGGCAGCAGGAAGCGCGGATTGATGATCGCCACCACCGCTCCCACCACAAGGATCAGGATCAGCAGGCCGAGATCTTTCTTGCTCATCGTCTTCTCCCAATGCCTGACTAGAACCCGCGCCAAAACAAAAAGCTATTTCGGCTGTTTGCCAACTGCCAGCAGCAGCACGTTTTCCTGGCTGAATTGCTCCTTGTCGAGAATGCCTGAGATCTGGCCCTCATGCATGACGGCGATGCGGTCGGAGACGCCGATCACCTCCTCCATGTCGCTCGAGATCATCAGCACGGCGACGCCGGCATCGGCCAGCGCCCGCATCAGCCCGTAGATTTCGGCTTTGGCGCCGATATCGATGCCGCGTGTCGGCTCATCGAGGATCATCACCTTAGGGTGCATGGCCAGCCATTTGGCAAGCACCACCTTTTGCTGGTTGCCGCCGGACAGCGTGCCGGTGCGCGTCGCCACCGAGGGCGCCTTGATGCCGAGATTGCGTTTCTGCTTCTCGGCGGTGACGGCTTCGGCGCTGGCCGAGACCAGGAACCGCCGTGCATGCGCCGGGAGGTTTGGGAGCGAAATATTCTGGGCAATCGACAGGTCGAGCAGGATGCCGGTAAGCTTGCGGTCTTCCGGGACGAGGAAGATCCCGTTGGCCACTGCGTCCGCAGCCGAACCAAGAACCAGATCTGTTCCATCAAGCTGGAGCGCACCGCCAAGTGCCTTCTCAATACCGAAAAGCACGCGCGCCAGCTCGGTGCGGCCGGAGCCGACAAGACCAGCCAGGCCGAGGATTTCGCCATGCCTGACGCCGAGATCGACTGGCCGGTCGGGATAGGCGCTTGTGCGAATAGCCTTGGCCGACAAGGCGACCGTGCCGGGCGGTCGCGCCGATTCTGCGGCCTTCTCCCTCTCCTTCAGCAAGCGTCCGATCATCAGCTTGACCATCTGGTCGTGATTGATGGCGTTTTTCGGCAACGTGCCGGCAAGCATGCCGTCCCTCAGCACGACGACGCGATCGGCGACCCGCTCGACCTCGTGAAGGCGGTGCGAGATGAAGATGACGCTGATGCCCTCCGCCTTCAGCGCCCTGATGACATCGAGCAGCTTGTCGGTTTCGGCAAGGGGCAGGCTCGATGTCGGCTCGTCGAGGATGACCAGCCGCGCCTCGATCGACAGCGCCTTGGCGATTTCGACCATCTGCTGCTGGGCAAGCGACAGCGCCGATACCGGCGTGTCGGCGGAAAAATTGGCGCCCACGCGTTTGAGCAGCGGCGCCGACAACGCGCGCAGCCTGGCGCGGTCGACCAGCTTGAGCGGGCCGGCGCGCAACGGCTCACGGCCGAAAAAAATGTTGGCGGCAACATCGAGGTTTTCGAACAGGTTGAGTTCCTGGTGGACGAAGGCGATGCCGGAACCGATGCTGGCCTCGACCGTCAGCCCGTCATGGGCGACCCCGTCGACGATAATCGTGCCGGTGTCGGGGGTGGTCACGCCGCCGAGTATCTTCATCAGCGTCGACTTGCCGGCGCCGTTTTCGCCGACGAGGCCGATGACCTCGCCGGGCCTGACGTCCATCGAAAACCCGTCCAGCGCAACCACGCCGGGGTAGGTCTTGCGCACGCCCTCGAGACTGAGGAACGGGGCAATCGTGGATGCGCTGATGGATGCGTCGGAATAATTCATCATGCCTGACAGCAGCCGGTGGGCCACAGACTGACGGGCCTGGCGAGGCCCGTCAACAACAGCGTCGCGCTGCCCCTCACCCTTACCCTCTCCCCGTGAAGAACGGGGAGAGGGGGATCGCCAGCGCTGGAGCTTGTCGCTTCTCCCCGTTGTTCACCGGAGAAGGTGCCGGCAGGCGGATGAGGGGCAGCGCCAACGCCGATTATTTACCCGCCATTGTCTTCAGATTGGCGGCATAGGCGTCGACGTCGTCCTTGCCGATGATCTTGGTCGGCACGATGATCAGCCCGTCGGCGGGAACGCCCGATTTGTCGCCCTTGAGATAGGCGGCCATCAGCTTCATGCCCTGGTAGGCCCATTCGAAGGGCTGCTGCACAACGGTGGCGGCAACGGTGCCTTCCTTGACGCCGCCCAGCGTGATCGGATCGTCGTCGAAGCCGACGACCGTGATCTGGCCGAGCTTGCCGGCGTCGCGCAGCGCTTCATAGATGCGCGGCGTGTTGTAGGAATAGAAGCCGACCATGCAGGTGACGTCGGGGCTGGCGACCAGCGCGTCCTCGACGTTCTTCTTGGCGCGGGCCTGGTCGATGTCGTCGCCACGAACGTCGATCAACTCGATGTTGGTGCCAGCGAGCCCTTCCTTCATGCCCTCAATGCGCTCCTTGGCGTTGTCGGCGCCGAGCAGGCCGACGAAGCCGAGGCATTTGCCGCCGTCAGGCATCGCCTTCTTGGCGATCTCTGCCGCCTGCTTGCCGGCGTCGATATTGGACGAGCCGATATAGGCGACCCGCTTGGTCTGCGGTGCATCGCTGTCGGTGGTGAACAGCGCCGTCTCCGAGGCGATCTTGTTCAGCCCGTCGGTCGAGGTCTTGGGGTCGACTGCAGAAACCATGATGGCCTTGACGCCGGCCGTCACCAGATCGTCCATCAGCCGCTGCTGGATGGCGACCGAGGACTGCTCCGGATATTTGAGCTGCAGATCGTAGTCGGGCAATTCAGCCTGCGCCTTCTTGACGCCGGCTTCGGCCGCCTTCCAGAAATCGGAAGCGCCGTTGACGACGAAGGCCAGCGTCGGTTTGTCCTGGGCGCGAGCAATTGCCGTGATGGACAGGCCGAGAGCCAAGGCCGCGGCGGCGACGGACGCATTTCGTATTACAGATTTCATGTTCAACCTCCCGTTTGATTCAGTCATTTTCGCTGATCTGAACTTTGTCGAATGCGGCTTGGACGCCCTCCTCCTCAAGGGGTGCTGGCAGCGAAAGAACGGCGCCATTCCAGCCGCGATTTTGGACTTTAGAGACTCATTGGCTGTTCGTATAGTCGGATTTGTCTGACATTTCTGTAATTGCGTGGCGTTGCTTTGCCGGCCCAAGAGCCGCGGATGCCGCGCCACACGCCTGCTTCCCGTCATGGCCCGTTCGACCCCGGGCCGGCATGACAAATTGACTTTAAAACGCTTACGACTATTAGTAAATAGTATTAGTCTTCTGCTTGGAACCTGGTGTCGCTGACGAAATGGCTGCCTGCCGCATGGCGCGAGAAGTGAGGAATCCGCCCTTCAAGACCGCGTGTATCTCTCACATTGCTCTCTTCGCGCTGATAGCCAATTCGGTTGCCAGGAATAGTAATAATGATTAATCGAGTGCTTGTTTTATAAACGCGAAGCACCGGGCCGGGCTGCCGTATTTAACGACGTCCAGGGCGACCTCTGATCAGCCAGGCCGGTAATTTGGAACACAATGCCATGAACGAACCGACGGATCTGCGTGATCCTGCGCCTGAGGTCTCCAAGCCCCGAAAGGCTCCTGCGAAAAACCCCAAGGGTCGCGTCACCATGACGGACATCGCCAGGGCCGCCGGCTGCTCGCAGGCGACGGTTTCGTTCGTGCTCAACAACACGCCGGGCATAAGGCTGTCGCAGCAGACCCGCGAACGGGTGATCGAGGCCGCGCGGGGTCTCGGCTATGCGCCACCAGCCTTCTCTGCTCTTCGCGGCCCTGTCGCCTCGTTCGAGGGGCTGGACGGGGTGATCGGCTTCGCGGTCGATCAACTGGCGACCAGCCCCGAAGCGGTCGTCGCCATCGAAGGGGCACGCCAAGCCTCGTGGAATGCCGGCAATGTCGTGCTGGTCGCGCAGACTTTGGGTGATTCCGTCATGGAGCCGCGCGCCATTGCGGCACTGACCAAGCGGGGCATTTCGGCGCTGATCTATATGACCATCTTCACGCGCGAGATCGTCGCGCCAGATTATCTCTACGGCCTCGACATCCCGGTCATCCTGCTCAATTGCTACACCGCCGACTACGCCTTTCCCGCCGTGGTGCCGAGCGAGATCGCCGGCGGGCAGAGCTCCACTCGCCACCTGATCAGTCATGGCCATCGCCGCATCGCCACCATCACCGGCGAGCCCTGGATGCAGGCGGCACAGGATCGGCTGAAGGGCTACCGCCGGGCGCTAGCGACGGCCGACATCCCGTTCGATGCGGAGCTGGTGGTCGAGGGCGACTGGTCGGCGAGCGCCGGCTACGCCGCGACCGTCAAGCTTCTGGCGCTCAAGGACCGCCCGACCGCCATCTTCTGCCAGAACGACCGCACCGCGATCGGCTGCTACGAGGCGCTCAAGGAAGCCGGCCTGCACATCCCTGGGGATATTTCGGTTATCGGCTATGACGACGAGGAAATCGCCCGCCATCTGTTCCCGCCTTTGACGACCTCGATCCTGCCGCATATGGCGATGGGGCAATGGGCGATCGAGCAATTGGAAGTTCCCGCACCGCCCGGCCGGGGCCGCTATCCCATCACCAAGCTTGAATGCCCGCTGGTCGAACGGGAATCGGTCGGTGCTGTGGCGCCCGCGCGCTCAAACGGTCCGACAACCAGCTGAGCATGGACCAAACCACTTCTGAAAATTGTGGAGTTCCGTTAAGCATCGATACCGGAAGGGAATTGCTCACCCCAACGGCATAATGCCTCAGCTCCAGCATTGAGCGCCGCTCCGCTTTCTGTCAACGAATAGACGACCTTGGTCGGCGATCCCGGATAGACTTCTCGGTTCACAAGCCCGTCGGCCTCCAGTTCACGCAATTGCTGCGTCAGCATCTTTTCACTGATCGCCGGAATCGACTGCCTCAACCGGCCGAACCTGCGAGACGCCGTTCCAAGCTCACAAAGAATATCCACTTTCCACTTCCCTTCGATCGCCTTGATCGCGGTTGCGAAGCCGCAATTGGCCGTCGGCTTACTCATGATGTTCTCCTTACCGTTGGGTAACCACTTACCTCCAGGTGCGTATTGTGCGCGCCATTCACTCCAGCATACCTCTGCCCGTGACGGCAAAACCATGGCGCCGGGCGCCTATTGGCATCTATTGGTATGGAGTGTTGCAATGAAGCTTTCAATCAGCGTTGTGGGGACGGGTCGTATGGGATCGGCGCTCGCCCGCGCCCTGCTTCAGTCGGGATATCGGACGACGGTCTGGAACAGGACAAAACAAAAGGCCGAACCGCTGGCCGCGCTCGGCGCCACTGTCGCGGGGTCCGTCCTCGAAGCTGTCAATGCGGCTGAGATTATCATCGTGAACGTAAGCGACTACCAGGCAAGCGCGGTTCTGCGCGACGATGCCGTTGCTTCAGCTATTCGCGGCAAGTTGATCGTGGAACTCACTTCGGGAACGCCGCATGGCGCACGCGAAGCCGCTGAATGGTTTGCCGAGCACGGAGCCAACTATCTCGATGGCGCGATCATGGCCACGCCGGATTTCATTGGCACAGATGCCGGGACGATACTGATCTCGGGGCCAAGGCAGGCTTTCGACGCGAACGAGGAGATGTTTCGTGCGTTGGGCGGCAATGTCCAGCATGTCGGGGAAGAACCGGGACGGGCAAACGCACTTGATAGCGCGCTGCTTGCTCTCATGTGGGGCGCGCTGTTCGGAGCGCTCCATGCGATCGCCGTGTCTCAGGCCGAAGAGATCGACCTCGGCGAGTTGGCACGGCAGTGGACCGCAACAGCGCCTGTTGTTGACGGGCTTATCGTCGACCTCATCAAGCGGACGAATGCTGGCCGTTTTGCCAGCGACGACGAGACGCTCTCGTCGATCTCCCCGCACTACGGCGCATTCCAGCATCTCTTGGAGCTGATGGAGGCGCGCAAGATCGACCGCTCGGTCGTCAACGCTTACGACGCGATCTTCCAACGGGCGATTGCAGCTGGCCACTTACATGATGATTTTGCCGCGTTATCGCAGTTTCTGGGAAAGTCCGGATAGGAGACCTCTCCGACCTGGATTGCGAGAAGGCCCTTTCTGACTGGCTGAGCGGATTTTCATTATGCAGCTTTCGGCCTTACTGAGGCGGATCATGCTTTACCGTCAGCCAGCGGGCCGTTTAACGGTGAGCTGCGTTCGGGCTTTGTTGTCCAAGCATGGGCCGAGTCAGGCCAGTGATCCGCATTAGGGGAATAGGATGCCTTTGACGCTTCTCATCGATTCGTATTGTGCTGCCTGGTCTGATGAGAACGCCCAGCAGCGGCGGGCGTTGCTGTCATCGGTCTGGAGCGATGGCGCAACATACACCGACCCTACAGTCCATGCGACTGGCGCGGAAGAACTGCTCGCGCACATCGCAGGAGTTCTGGCCAAGCATCCCGGTGCCCGCATCTTACGGACAAGTGACGTGGATGTTCATCATGGGATCGCACGCTTCGCGTGGAAGTTTCTGATGCCTGATGGATCGTCCTTCCCCGAGGGTTTGGACATAGCCTTCCTCGACTCCAGCCAGAAGCGAATAACGCGTATCGTCGGCTTTTTCGGGCCGTTGATAAGGTCTTCAGTGTCATAGGCCACGCACCAAATTATTCAGCCAGATCCGGTCGCAAGATCGTCGCTTCAGTTGGGGATATTCCGACAAGCTCTCGCCATCAAGCAGATCGACCAGCGCGTGCCAGCCCGTGCGCCACCAGCCGATCGATGATTTCGGAATAGCTGACGCCGCTTGCCGCCATCGCCTTGGAATACATGCTGATATCGGTGAAACCGGGAATGGTGTTGAGCTCGTTGATGAGGACGCGCATGTCAGGCGTCACGAAGAAATCAACGCGGGCCATGCCGTCGCAGCCGACCGCACGGAAGGCCTTTGCTGCCATCGCGCGGATCTTGCCCTCAATCTCCTGCGGCAGTTCAGCCGGGACTTTCAGCGCGGCGCCGTGCTCGTCGATATATTTGGCGTCGTAGCTGTAGAAACCGTGGCTCTGTGCTGGCATGATTTCGCCAGGACGGGAAACGAAGAGGCCGCCTTGCGTATCCTCCAGCACGCTGCACTCGATCTCGCGGCCTCGAATGAATTCTTCGGCCAGCAGCTTGCGGTCGTGACCAAAACCTTCTGTCAGCGCTGCCTCATAGTCTTTTTCAGCCGAAACCTTACTGACGCCGACAGAGGAGCCCTGCCGGGCCGGTTTGATGAAAAGCGGAAGACCAAGCACGCTCTCCAGTTCCGCAAAGGCCGGTGCGGCGCCGTGGTGGATTGTGACGGAACGCGCGGTGGGCAAGCCCGCCTCGTTCAGCAGCCGCTTGGCAATGTCCTTGTCGAGGGCGGCGGCCGAACCGAGTATGCCGCAGCCGGCGAGCGGCACACGCGCCACCTCCGCGAGCCCCTGCACCGAGCCGTCCTCGCCATGGAGGCCGTGCAGGGCGGGAAACAGGATGTCGATGGCAGGCAGTTCGTGAGGCGTGCCATTCGTCGGGATCGCCAACACCCGTCCTTGTCCGCCCGGCACCAGACAGACTTCTGTACCGGTCGAAGGTTTCGCCAGCGTGCCATCCTCGAAGCTGCTCAGCAGCCATTGTCCTTCGCGGGTGACGAAGACGGGAACGGCATCGTATTTCGCGGGTTCCAGCGCACGCATGACATTGGTTGCCGACAGCACCGAAACGTCATGCTCGGCGGAGCGTCCGCCAAAGAGCACGGCAATGCGCAGTCTTTTCGAGGTGTCGGCCATGAGCGTCTCCAAATGGTCTGGCAGGGATGCCGGCAGTAGGCACATTGGGTCTCGGCGCGCAGCCCGAACGGTTCCCGACGAAGGTCATGAAGTTATGTAGATGATCGACTCGTATACTCGTACACGAGTCGAGAGGTGGCCATTCAAGTCCGTGTCTGAGGTGCTTGGGTTCGGTCTCCTCCCCAGTGCTCCTCTCATTGAAGGAAGCGCAGCATGAGACCTGAATGAGGAGAGAATACGCTGCCCTCTGCCCTGCTTCGCAAGCAACTGGGGTTGCCTTGATCATAAACCTGTGCTTATCATAAACCATGATTTATGATTATGCAGGTATGGTCGCGCTGGCCGACCCCACGCGCAGAAAGGTATTCGAGCTTGTGGCCGAAGAGCCGCGTTCGGTAGCGAACCTCGCTCGAACCCTGCCGGTGTCTCAGCCCGCGATCTCTCATCATCTGAAGGTGCTGAGGGAGGCGCGGCTGGTCCGCGCCGAGCCTCGCGGCGCCAGCAACATCTACCATGTCGACCCTCATGGTCTTGGCGAGATGCGAGCCTGGCTCGACCAGATGTGGGGGAACGCGCTCGACGCCTTCCGAAACGAGATCAACAAAGCCAAGGAGCGAAATAATGACGGCGATCATTAAACCAGCGCCTGTGCGCAAGTCGGTCACCGTGGACGTGCCGGTTGCCACGGCGTTTGAAGTGTTCACGAGCGGGTTCGGACGTTGGTGGCCGGCGTCCCACTCGATAGGCAAGTCCGCGCTCAGGAGCGCGACTATCGAGCCAAAGGCAGGAGGCCGCTGGTTTGAGACCGGCGAGGATGGGACGGAATGCGACTGGGGCGAAGTGCTGGCGTGGGAACCGCCAAACCGCATCGTCCTGGCATGGCGGATTCGCGCCGACTGGCAATATGATCCGTCGCTGCTGACCGAAGTCGAGATCAACTTCTCCGAGGCCGGCGAGAACGCGACTCGCGTCGAGCTCGAGCATCGTCGGCTTGAGAACATGGGCGCGGCCGGCGAAGCGGTGCGTGAGATCTTCGACTCCGATCGCGGCTGGAGCGGTATCCTGAAAAACTATGTCCAGTTGATAGAGAAGCGGTAGGCCGCCAACCGATCGGCCAACACACTTACCCTTGAGTGCGTGAAAGGTGCGCTTCAATTCGCAATCCAAGTACTATAGTTAAGGACCAGGAGGGCGGCTTGCCGCTTGCTGAGACAACGACGGCGAAAGCATATTTTGCCCCAGTGTATGACGAGCCGTGCCGGTGAGATGAGACGAAACGGTCGAAGACAGGCTAGCATAAGGCCCGGCACTCTGCTCAGCATGGGTGCTGGTCTGCGGCTGCTCGCTTCATTGCTCTTCTTGATCTGGACCATTCCCGCGGCAACAGCCGAGCACGTCGCACAGGATCTTGCCAAGGGGCAAATGAGGCTCGGCGCGACCGAGCCCGTCACACACCCGACTTTCCTTGTCCGCGACATTGCACGCCGTGTTGCTGCTGAGACTTCCCGTTTCAAGACGGGAACGCCTGTCACTGCGGGAAACGGCAAGCCCTTTTGCATCATCCCGGATTTGCGCCTGCCGCTCGAAACAGCGTCAGCCGCACCGTTTGGTATAGGGTCCGAAGACCGGCCGAAACTGTCGCCGAACCGCGCCTTCGATGCGCGCGCGCCTCCGCTTCTCACGGCATGATCTTGGCCGCGCGACCGCGGCCCTCGGCTCCCAAAACTTTCACATCGCGTTCCCGGGCTCTCGTCGAGTTGCTCGCCGATCGGAACGCCAAAGCACTTGTCGGAGGCGGTTTCCGCCCGATATGGGCTGAACGGATAAGAATATGCTGCATTTTTCGCGCTGGAAGACCATTCTCATCTGGCTGACGGTCCTAGCCGGTGTCCTGTACGCAGCGCCCAATTTGGTTCCCGCCTCCACTCTGGCCTCGCTGCCCAATTGGCTGCCAAAGCAGCAGCTGACGCTGGGGCTCGACCTGCAGGGCGGCTCGCACATCCTGCTCCAGATCGATCGGCAGGACCTCGCCAACGAACGCCTCGAAGCGGCCCGCGACGAGGTTCGCACATCGCTGCGCGATGCCCAGATCGGTTATACCGGACTTGCCGGCACCGCCAATTCGATCCAGGTCCGCATTCGCGACCAAGGTCAGGTCGAAGCTGCGAAGAGCGCGCTCGAAAGATTGACGCAGCCGATCTCGACCGGACTTTTCATGAGCGGCTCCGTGACCGAGATGGAGATGGCCGAGCCGGAACCGGGGCTGCTGCGTTTTACGCTGACCGAAGCCGGGATCGACTACCGGATCGCCGCGGCGCTGACCCAATCGATCGAGGTGGTGGGCCGGCGCGTGAACGAGCTTGGCACGACCGAGCCGATCATCCAGCGCCAGGGTTCGGACCGTATCATGGTCCAGGTGCCGGGCCTGCAGGATCCGCAGCGGCTGAAGGATATTCTCGGACAGACCGCGAAGCTGACCTTTCAGATGGTCGACCAGTCGATTCCGGTCGAGGAGGCTATCTCCGGCCGCCCGCCGGCGGGCTCGACGGTGTTGTATTCGACGGACGAACCGCGGGTTCCGCATCTGATCGAGAATCGGATCATCGTCTCCGGCGAAAACCTCGTCGATGCGCAGGCAACCTTCGACCAGCGCACCAACGAGCCGGTGGTCTCGTTTCGCTTCGACAGCCGCGGCGCCGGCCGCTTCGGTCAGGCTACTCAGACCAATGTCGGGCGCCTGTTCGCGATCATCCTCGACAACGAGGTGATCTCCGCGCCGCAGATCCGCGAACCAATCCTGGGCGGCACCGGGCAGATATCCGGCAGTTTCACGGTGGAGAGCGCGAACGACCTTGCGGTCCTGCTGCGCGCCGGCGCACTGCCTGCCGACCTCACCATCGTCGAGGAACGCACCGTCGGTCCGAGCCTCGGCAGCGATTCGATCGACGCCGGCCAGTTCGCGTCAATCGTCGCCGGGTTCCTCGTCGTCGGCTTCATGCTGTTCGCCTATGGGCGACTGGGGCTGATCGCGAATATCGCGCTCCTGGCCAACGTCGCATTAATCATCGCCGTCCTGTCGGTTCTCGGCGCGACGCTGACGCTGCCCGGCATCGCCGGCATCGTGCTGACGATGGGGATGGCGGTCGATTCCAACGTCATCATCTTCGAGCGCGTCCGCGAAGAGAGCCGCCAAGGGCGCTCGATCGTGCAGTCGATGGATTCCGGGTTCAAACAGGCGCTGGCGACAGTCGTCGACGCCAATGTGACGACGCTGATTGCCGCCGTCATCCTGTTCTTTCTCGGCTCAGGGCCGATCAAGGGATTTGCCGTCACCCTCGCCATCGGCATCGTCACCACCGTGTTCACGGCGTTCACGCTGACGCGCTGGCTGGTCGCGTTCTGGCTTCGCCGGCAACGCCCGAAAACCATGCCCAGCGGTGTCATGCGACTGGTGCCTGACGACACGCGCGTGCCGTTCATGGCGTTCCGAAAGTACGCCTTCACGCTGTCCCTGCTATTGTCGATCGCTTCGGCCGCGGCGTTCTTCACTGTCGGCATGAACTACGGCATCGACTTCCGCGGCGGTTCGAGCATCGAGGTGCAAGCGAAGGGTCAGCAGGCCGACATCGGCAACATCCGCGAGCGCCTGACAGGTCTCGAACTGGGCGAGGTGCAGGTGCAGGAGTTCGGGTCGACCCGGGATGTGCTGATACGCATCGGCACCCAGGGGGGCGGCGACGTTGCCGAACAGTCCGCCGTCCAGAAAGTGAGAAGCGCGCTCGAATCTGACTACGAGTTCCGCCGCATCGAGGTCGTCGGCCCGACTGTGTCCTCGGAACTAGCCTTCAACGGCACGATGGGCGTGCTCGCCTCGCTGCTGGCGATGCTCATCTACATCTGGGTCAGGTTCGAGTGGCAGTTCGGGCTCGGCGCCATCATTTCGACCTTCCACGACGTGATCCTGATGATCGGCTTCTACGTCGTCGCGGGCATAGAGTTCAATTTGACCTCGATAGCCGCGATCCTGACTATCGTCGGCTATTCGATCAACGATACGGTTGTTGTCTATGACCGGGTCCGCGAGAACCTGCGCCGCTATAAAAAGATGCCGATCGCCGAGCTGCTCGACCTGTCGATGAACCAGACTCTGGCGCGAACGGTCCTCACCGGCGTGACGACGCTGTTCGCGCTGGCGGCGCTTTCGATCTGGGGCGGCGAGGTCATCCAGTCCTTCACGGTCGCGATGATCTTCGGCATCCTCGCCGGGACGTATTCCTCCATCTTCGTCGCCGGGCCGCTGCTGATCCTGTTCAGGCTCCGGCCGGGCGCCCTCAGTCCAGAGGAACCCACAGCGGCGAAAGAGCCGCCGGCGCGACCGGCTTTATGACGCAACGATGGGTGGTGCCGTCTCTTTGGGTCCTATCGTCTAGCGGATGGCGGATCGGACCGTGACGGCTCGAAGCTGATCCACGACGGCGTCGATTTCGGCGCTGGTCGTGGCTCGACCAAGACTGAAGCGAACGGCGCCCATGCCGATCTTCTCGGGCACGCCCATGGCCGTGAGCACTGGAGAGAGCTCGACCCGGCCGGCATGACAGGCCGAACCGGTCGATGCCGCGACGCCGTCGAGATGCGAAAGCACCTCGGCGCCGATCATGCCTACGAATGAAACGTTGAGCGTGTTGGGAAGGCGATGCTGAGGGTGCCCGTTGAGCACGACACGGTTGCCGAAACTTTCCTGCAGCGCGTCCCAAAAACGATCACGCAGCACGCGGACGCGCGCCATCGGCTCCAGGTCGCTGGCGAGCGCACAGGCCGTACCGAGGCCAACCGCGAGCAAGGCGCTTTCAGTGCCGGCGCGCCGGCCATGTTCATGCCCGGCGCCATGGATCAGCGGCTCGAGCCTGACCCCGCCTCGGACATAAAGCGCACCGACACCCTTTGGTGCATAGAGTTTGTGGCCGGCGATGGTCAGCAAATCGACGCCAAGCGTGTCGACCTTGCTTGCAATCTTGCCGACCGACTGCGCTGCGTCGGTGTGAAACCGGACCCCACGTTCCCGCGCAACAGCACCGATCTCCTCGATCGGCTGGATCGTGCCAACTTCATTGTTGGCGTGCATGACGCTGATCAGGATGGTGCGCGGCGTGATGGCACGACGCACGTCCTCGGGATTGACCCGGCCCGTGCTGTCGACCGGCACATAGGTCACTGCCGCGCCGAGCTCCTCGAGAAACCGGCAAGGCGCGAGAATGGCCGGGTGCTCGACCGTGGTGGTGACGATGTGCTCGCCCTTGTGCCTCAGCGCGAAGAACGTGCCCTTGATCGCCAGGTTGTTGGCCTCGCTGCCGCCGCTTGTGAACACGATCTCGTCGGGGGCGCAGTCGAGTAGTGCCGCAACCTGGCCGCGGGCCTTCTCCAGCGCAGCCTTCGCCGGCATGCTCGCCCAATGGCCGCTCGACGGATTGCCGAAAGCCTCATCCAAATATGGCCGCATGGCAGCCGTGACGGCCGGATCGATCGGCGTGCTCGCGTTGTAGTCGAGGTAGATCGACGTCATGTTCGGGAGCCTCCTTCGCGGCTTGTCGCCCGGCGATCAGCTGCGCGCGGCTACTGCCGCATGAATGCCTGCACCTCTTCGGGTGTCACTTTGCCGTCTTTGTTTGCATCGACCTTGTCGAAGATTCGCTTATGGATAGCGGTGATCTCTTCGAAGGAAAGCGCGCTGTCGCCATCCGTGTCGGCAATGGCGAACATGATCTTCATCATGTGCCCACGCATGCGCATCATCGGCATTGCGCCCATCATGCCGGGCTGTTTCATCTCGCACATCATGCCCTGACCCATGCCTTGGCCCATCATGCCTTGACCCATCATTCCGGGAGGCATCATGCCGGGTTGAGCGGGCTGTGCCCCTTGGTCTTGTCCCGCCATATCTCCAGGCTCGGTGGACGGCGCCGCCTGTGCGACCGTCGTATCGGGATGGTGCGGATCGGCTGCGGTCGTTTGCGCGGCGGCTATAGCCGTCATGCCGGCGGCGACAATTGCGGCGAGCGCGGCCACGCGTGTCAATGAAATCAACGTCATAGCATCCTCCTTCCTCTCATGGGCTCGGCAGTTTTGACCCACTGGCGGCTCTGCGGCCGGAAATGCTTTGGGCTCTTTCCGTACTGCCGGCAAACTGCCGGTCGCGGTCAAATTCCAATATAGGCCCAACGGGCAGCGCGGCGAGCTTGCGCCGGATCAATTGCTTGGGCAGCGATCTGCCGCCGCTGTCATGTTGCCCTCCTCGCGGACGGATGAGCCTCGGTTTCGCTCATCACAACAGCCACGACTACCCCTGAGAGAAACGTCAGCGCGGCGATCGATGTGATCGCCCATGACAGCCCGAAGCTGTCGGCGATGAGGCCGGCGGAGAGCGCGCCGATCGCGTAGCCGAGATCCCGCCAGAAGCGGTAGACGCTGAGTGAGCGGGCGCGCCAGGTCGGATGCGAGGCGTCGGAGACGGCTGCGATCAGGCTTGGGTAGACCATCGCCGTGCCGAGGCCGAGCAGAAGGCTGCCGACGATCCACCACTCGAACTGGCGCGTCGCCGCGGTGAGAAACAGACCCGCGGCCTGTACCCACATGCCGGCGACGATCAGGCCCTTGCGCCCCCAGCGATCGCTCAAGGGGCCTGTGGCGATCTGCAGGACACCCCATGTCGCGGGATAGACCGCCTTGAGGATGCCGATGCGCTCGACGCCGAGACCGAAGGAAGCGAAGAATAATGGGAAAATGCCCCAGCTCATGCCGTCGTTGAGATTGTTGACGAGGCCGGCCTGCGAAGCGGCGAACAGGTTGCGATCCCCGAACGAGGTGAGCGCGAAGACTTCCCGAAAGCTGATCGGCGCGGACTGCTGCGCGTGGGACGAAGCTTCCAGCCGAACGTGGTCCCGCGTGTCGCGCACGAGCAGGATCGACAGTGCGGCACCGACGACCGCATAACCGATGCCGAGATAGATCGGCACTGGCCGAAGTCCGTATTGTGAGGCGAGATAGCCGGTCAGGAACGCCGTCACCCCGACGGCGAGATAGCCGGCGAACTCGTTAAGACCAACGGCAAGGCCGCGCGACTTCGGCCCGACGAGATCGACTTTCATGATCACGGTCATCGACCAGGCGAGCCCCTGGTTGATGCCGAGCAATGCGTTGGCCGCAATCACCCATTCCCAGGTCGGCGCCCAGATGATCATGAACGGCACCGGCAGGCCGACCAGCCATCCCAAGACGAGCACGCGCTTGCGGCCCCACGCGTCGGCAAGCTGCCCCGAGACCAGATTGGCGAGCGCCTTGACGACGCCGAAGCTGACGATGAAGGAGACGATGAGCGTTGTCGACGTGACGTGGAACTCTTCCGATCCGATCAGCGGCACCACCGTTCGTTCTATCCCGACCATGCCGCCGACAAAGGCGTTGATCACGACGAGCAGCGCGAATTGCGGCCAGTTCTCTCTGAGGCCTAGCCTGACGGGTGAACCCGCCTTGCCTGGCACCGATGCCGCTTCGTCCATGGGTCAGGCCGCCGCCGCAGCCAAGGCGGAATTGGCGGCCCGGAGCGCCGCGGCCTCGGGCGGAGCCGGGGGAATCTCGGCGAGCATGAAGCGGATGAACGCGGCTTCGTCCTCGATCCGCAAGGCCTCGTTGTGGCGTTTCTCGAAACCGATGGTCGACCAGGGCTTGCCGCTCAGGCGCCGGCCGCAGACCGAGCCAGCATAGGCGCCGGGGAGAACCTCGACATGATCTGGGAGAGCCTTGAGCCGACCGGCGCTGTGAAACATATCCTTTGCGCCTTGCTCGGCGCTGACGGCGAGTTCGGTGCGACCGAGATCGCCGACCATCAGCGTGTGGCCGGTCAGCACGAACCATGGCTCGTCGGCACGCGTGCGGTCGCTGACGAGAATGCAGATATGCTCCGGGGTGTGACCGGGCGTGTGCAGGACGGTTGCGGCGACGTTGCCGAGCGAGAGGGCCTCTCCGTCGCGCATTCCTTTGAACGGGAACGCGACATACGCCTCCGCCCCGAGCACGTATGCGGCGCCCGCCGCTTCGGCGAGCGCGCGGCCGACAGAGAGATGGTCGGCATGAACATGCGTGTCGACGACGAAGTGGATGCGCATGCCGGCGTCTTCGGCGGCGCGCAGGTAAAACTCGATGTCGCCGGCCGGATCGACGACGGCCGCGGCTGCCTTGCCGCCGCAGCCGAACAGGTATGAGACGCCGACTGGATCGGTATGAAGGAACTGGCGAAGGATCATGGTCTTGCGCGCCTCGCGACGACGGGCTAGAGACATTCAATCATTCCGCTGAATGTTCCACTGAGGAGAAGCCGTGTCAAGCACCGGACCGAAACAGGCGATCTACGCGAGCCTTGCCGAAGTGGCTCAGGCGCTCGGCCATCCGCATCGGCTCGAGCTTCTGGAGCACCTCGCGCAAGGGGTGCGCAGCGTCGAGGACCTCTCCGCGCGAGCCCATCTGAGCTTCGCCAACACGTCGCGCCACCTGCAGATCCTGCGGCGGGCTCGCCTCGTCGAGACGGAGCGCCGCGGCAAGCACATGCTCTATAGCCTCGCCGGCGACACCGAGGTGGTGGCGCTGATCAAGGCGCTCGGCCGCGTCGGCGAGCGAAATGTTGCCGAAATCGGCCGCGTCATGGCCGACTACTTCCGGGCTCGCGATGCGATGGAGCCGGTGTCGCGAGACGAGCTCGTCTCAAGGCTGCATGACGGCATGGTCACGGTTCTCGACGTGCGGCCAGAGGATGAGTTCGCGGCCGGACATCTTCCAGGCGCCCTCAACATCCCGCTGGCCGAGTTGGAGCGTCGCTTAGGCGAGCTAGAGGCAGATCGGGAAGTGATCGCCTATTGCCGCGGTCCCTATTGCGTTCTCTCGTTCGAAGCGGTCGCCGCCTTGCGAGAGCAGGGCTATCTCGCGCGTCGGCTCGAAGACGGCTATCCCGAATGGAAGACCGCCGGCCTGCCGGTCGAAACGGCCGCCTGAAACAGAACACGCGGGCGCTCACGCAGGTGATGAGGGCAGGCAGATCAGTGCTGCGGATCCATTCGACGACCTTTCTTTTCATGGCCCGTGCCTTGCGCGACATGGGCGATGGCTTCGTGGCCGTTCTGTTGCCGGTCTATCTCCTCGCGTTAGGCTTCACTCCCCTTCAGGTAGGCGTGATCGCAACGGCGTCACTGCTTGGTTCCGCGCTCTTAACCATCGTTGTCGGGTTCCTCGGCGTCCGTTACGATCACCGCCAACTCCTGTTTGCCGCCGCCAGCCTGATGGTCGCCACGGGCGTGGCCTTTGCTTTGGTCCATGACTACGCGCTGCTGTTGGTGGTCGCGTTCGCAGGCACCATCAACCCGTCGGCCGGCAGCGTCAGCGTATTCGTGCCATTGGAGCATGCGGTGCTGACACGCGAAGTCACCGATGCCGCGCGGACCAGGATGTTCGCGCGTTACAGCCTTGTGGGTGCGCTGGCAGGCGCGGTTGGCGCGCTCGTTTCGGCGACACCTGATCTTCTGGCTCCGGCCGGCCTCGACCAACTCGCCGGCATCAAGGCGATGTTCGTGCTCTATGCGTTTCTGGGTCTTCTCGGCGGCCTCCTTTACGCGCAGATTCCGCAGCGCCGTCCAGCGACGGACTCCAGCAGCGGGTCCGCGCTCGGCCCCTCGCGCAAGATTGTGTTCAAGCTCGCGGCGCTTTTCAGCCTCGATGCTTTTGCCGGAGGCTTTGTAGTCCAGTCGCTGCTTGCCCTCTGGCTTTTCGAAAAGTTCGATCTGTCGCTTTCGGAAGCGGGATTTTTCTTCTTCTGGTCCGGCGTGCTTTCGGCGTTCTCTTTCCCCGTTTCAGCTTGGCTGTCCCGGCGCATCGGACTGATCAACACGATGGTGTTCACCCACATTCCGTCGAGCATCGCCCTGATGCTGGCGGCGTTGGCGCCCACGCTGCCTCTGGCACTCGTCCTGCTGCTGATCCGCGCAGCACTTTCGCAGATGGACGTGCCGACGCGATCATCTTACGTGATGGCCGTCGTCACGGAGGCGGAACGGGCGGCGGCCGCGAGCTTCACATCAGTGCCGCGGAGTCTGGCCGCCGCAGTCAGCCCCGCGCTGGCTGGCGCGCTGTTCGCGGCCTCGTTCCGGGCTTGGCCCCTCCTCATTTGCGGTGCCCTGAAGATCACCTACGATCTGTTGCTGCTGATGCAGTTCCGGCATCTCAAGCCCCCGGAGGAACGGTGATGCGGCCTTGTCGCTTCGGCGCGTTTTACCACGACGGATCAATCACGCAGAAAGAACGTTGGAAGGTTGTCGATCACTTTCGGCTGGCTGCTCTTACTTTCATCGTCGTTGCTCGTCCGATTCACCGAGGTGTGACCCACCTAGAATATTCCACGCTCTCGGCGATTTCGATCGGGCCCGGGTGCAACTCGTCCCACTAGATTGTATAATGAGTATCGACTTATCGGTTTGAGCCATAAATGCGGCGTGGAAGACTTGATATGCTTCTGGCCTTTCTGGCCGTCGCACGGGAGGGCAGCTTCACGCGGGCTGCGGCGCAGCTCGGAATTTCGCAGTCCACGCTGAGCCACACGGTCCGTGCACTCGAAGAGCAACTGGGTATTCGGCTGCTGACCCGCACGACCCGCAGCGTTTCACCTACAGAGGCCGGCGCGCGGCTGCTGCGCAACATCGGCCCGCGCTTCGAGGAGATCGACGTCGAGGTCGAGGCGTTGAGCGAATTGAGGGAAAAGCCTGCCGGCACCATTCGCCTCACCGCCAGCGATCACGCATTTAATTCTGTTATCTGGCCGAGGTTGGCGAAGCTCCTTCCCGACTATCCCGACGTCACAGTTGAGGTGTTCCTCGACAACGCACTGACAGACATTGCAGCTGAACGGTTCGACGCAGGCGTGCGAATGGGAGAGAGCGTCGCAAAAGACATGATCGCTGTGCGCGTCGGGCCGGACATCCGCTTCGCCGTCGTTGGGGCGAAATCATATTTCGCCAAGCGGCCGCCGCCAATGACACCGCAGGAGCTAACTGGTCACATTTGCATCAACCAGCGCTTTTCCTCCAACGGCGGGCTGTGGGCCTGGGATTTCGAGCGAGACGGTCGCGAGCTGAAGGTGCGGGTGGACGGCCAGATCATCCTGAATGGCACCGTCGAGATTCTCGAAGCCGCGTTGGAGGGTTTCGGCCTCGCCTATATGCCGGAGGACGTGGCGCAGGCCCACCTTGACAGCGGTCGCCTTGTGCGGGTGCTCGACGAGTGGTCCCCGCCTTGGCCGGGATATCACCTCTACTATCCCAGCCGCCGCCAAACGTCCCCCGCTTTCGCTCTGCTTGTCAATGTGCTCCGCTATTCGGGCTGAGGCCGCCCACGAAACGGGCAGCGTGGCTCCCGCCGGCGCAAGTCCACTTTGGCTTGGCGCCCACGCGAAGCCGGCCTAGACGGCTTCAGTCAGCGGGCGCGGCCGGGAAAATCCGAAGCCCGCCAAAGCCGCTACGATGGGCGGCGTTCCCGGCGATAGCTCCAGTTTTACGCAGCTGTTATGCTCGCGGCGCACCAGCATGCAGATGTTCACAATCCGATCTGTCCACTGGGGGCGTGCCTGCTCGCTATGTCGCTGCTGGAGGGTGGCAAAATGAACCAATGGTTTTCTTCACTGCCGGCCTTGGCTAAGTGGACGATTGGCGTCATAGGTAGTGTCCTGATTGGAATGGGTGTTACTTCTGTTGTTACCGAAGTCGCCTCCGGCAAGGCCTGCTTCCTCAGTCAAGCACAAGTAATCCACACGGACCAGGGTCAGAAAATATTCCAAGTAGTTACCCACACAAAGAATTATGGCCGTGGATCCGTTAAGGATGTCAATGTTCGTTATGTCTATACTGTCGAAGAAGGTGGCGAACTAGGCGCGCGATTCGCAGATTTAATTTCTGAAAACCCGCCGGACAGCTCCTCCAGCAGATGCCGGGAGCAAAAAAGAGAGAATTGGAATGGGAGAAATGAGCTGACTGTGGAGTTCGTCGGGTGCGATTTTGAGCCTACTGAAGCCATGGACACATTTACGGGACCGTACATCCAAAAGGCTCGAAAGATCGTAACCACCGTGGAAAATGAGAGCGGGGCTCGTTGGGCGGAGACCATGCGGCTCAGCGACCGCGACTATCTAAGGCACATTCGATCAGAGTCTACGGGGACAAGAAGAGTTCAATGGCACAACATCAGGATATCTGTTTTGGTTGAAATGGGCGTTAGCACCCATGATCTGTCTTACGAAAAGTTAAGGGAGATTGAGCGCCAGCGTCGTGCATGCCCTAAGTTCCTAACGCCGAACTACTGCTGAGGAGTTAGCAGCGCACGCGTTGATTGATGGCGTCGGATAGGGTTGCCTTAGCATCGCCTGCCGCTGGGCAGCTTTCGGCTCAATGACATGGGTCTGGCGTGCTCTTCGACATGCCGGGAATAGCGGTGCAGGCCGCGCCGAAGCGCCACAGGGGCTCGCCCGCACGAAAACGTCTCTCATAGGTTGGAGGGCTTTCGCTGGCTACAAGCGCGTCCGGCGTGCTGCAGCGTAGATTTGGCGCGCCCGAAGAGATTCGAACTCCTGACCCCCAGATTCGTAGTCTGGTGCTCTATCCAGCTGAGCTACGGGCGCGCAACAGGCCATGCTTTGCATAGCCCGCGATCCGATCCTTAACGACCGGCCGCGATGTGACGTGTTCCCTAGCGACTGAATTTCCGAAAAGCAAGCCGATCCGGCAAAAGTTTTGCTGTTCGTGCTGGCCGGCTCTTTGTTCTGCGCAATTCCGGACGGAAAACCGTCACACACTTTTCCTGGAATTGCTCTGGATCAGGCCGGGCGGCGCAGGCCGTTGCGGGCCTGGTCGAGCCGGACCGGCTCGTCCGGGATGGTGACCGCGAATGTGGTGCGGCCGCCTCTGCTTTCGACAAGCTCCACCGTGCCGCCGTGAGCGCGGATCAATTCATAGGCGATCGCCAGGCCAAGGCCGGTGCCGCCGCTGCGGGCCGAGCCGCGGAACGCCGCGAACAGGTTCTCGCGCGCCTTCGGCGGCAGGCCGGGGCCGGTGTCGGTGACGGTGATACGGCTGACGCTGCCGACGCGCTCGGCCGACACCGCCAACCGGCGCACCACCGCGCTTTCCGCGTCCGCCGCCATTGCCTGCACGGCGTTGCGGCAAAGATTGGTGAGCACGCGAAAGAGCTGATCGGAATCGGCATCCACCTCGAAAGCCTGATCGACGGCGTTGACGAATTCGATGCCGCCTTCGGTGTCGAGCAGGCCATGGACGTCGTCGACCAGTTGGCGCAGCCTGAGCCTGCGGCGCGAAGGCGGCGGCTCCTGGGTGCGGCCATAAGAAAGCACACCTTCCGAGTAGGATACGGCACGATCGAGCGCGCGCAGCAGTTTCGGCGCGAAGGCCTGCACGGTCGGGTCCTTGACCTGACGCAAACGGTCCGACATCAGCTGCGCCGACGCCAGGATGTTGCGCATGTCGTGGTTGATCTTCGACACGGCGAGACCGAGATCGGCGAGATGCTTCTGCTCGGAGAGCATCTTCTGCAGCCGCTCCTGCATCTGCGAGAGCTCTCGCTCTGCAACGCCGATCTCGTCGGCGCGGGCGGCAGGGTGGATGATCCGCCCGGGGTCGTCGGGCGCCTCGGAGAAGGCCAGCATCGAACGCGTCATCGTCCGGATCGGGCCGATCATGATCAGGTCGATGGCGGCATAGACCAGCATGGCGGTGAACAGCGAGATCAGCAGCGAGACGAAGGCGACGTTGCGCGAATAGATGAGCATGGCATTGCGCAGGCTGTAGTCGGGCATGATCAGCTCGAATTCCTTGTCGCTGTCGCCGACCGGCCCGAAAACGCGCAGCATCCGCTCGCCACCGAAAAACAGCGTGTCCAAAGCACTGGTCATGCCCTGGACCAGGCCGACATTGGCAATGTCGATATGCTCGTCGACGTGCGGCGGCATTTCAGCCACGACCAGAAGGCGCGAGACGCCGCCGTCGCGCACGGCGATCGCCTTGGCGCCGATCGCCGTCAGCACGTCGTTCTGCGCGGCGCGCGACAGCGAGGCTGGCTCTCCCTGCACCAGCACGATCGAGACCGCCGCGGCGGTGCTCAGCCTTTCCTTCAGCCAACTCATTCGGTAGCTGGCGATCCAGGGCAGAAAGATAAGGACCTCGGCCAGAAGCACGAAGACGATCGTGAGCAGCAGGAGCTTTGTCGACAATCCACGCGACAAGGGCACAGTACGGGGCACCGTCCGAGCGGCGGCCGTCGCCCGGTCGGTCCCTTCGTCCGCGGATGGGATTTCACTCATGCTGCTTTTTCTTCACGATCACTTGATCAGCCAAGATTAGGCCATTGCGGCTTTTTTGCCAATTTCATCCTTCGTCCCAATACGGGATAAGACCGCCCAGAGTTCGGCCATCACTTCAGCCATCGGCCATGACGGCGCCGGATTGACTTCCAAAACCCTTCTTTCTATAAGCCCGCTCACGCTCGGGCCATTCGTCCCGGCGCGGTTTCGATCGCGCCAAAACCGACCCGGCAAAGCTCCTGTTACAGAGTGACAGAATCAAGAAGGGCCGCACCCCGCGGTATTAAAACAAATGAAGCGTACCTACCAACCGTCCAAACTCGTCCGCAAACGTCGGCACGGTTTTCGTGCCCGCATGGCCACCAAGGGTGGTCGTGGCGTCGTCGCAGCCCGCCGCAACCGCGGTCGCAAGCGGCTCAGCGCCTGAACGGAAGACGAGATCGTTGCCCGCAACCGGCAAGCCAGTGGGAGCACATCCCAAGCGGCTTCTGAAACGCGCGGAATTCCTGGCTGTCCGGCGTGGCGAGAAGCGCCGCGGGCGGCTTTTTCTCGTCGAGGTTCTGGACCGCAGCGACGCAGAGGCGCCTCGCGTCGGCTACACGGTCACCAAGAAGGTCGGCAACGCAGTCGTGCGCAACCGCATCCGGCGGCGGCTGAGGGAAGCCGTGCGCACCCATGCCGCGGGTGACATGGCGCCTGGCAATGACTATGTCATCGTCGGGCGCGAAGACGTGCTTACCACTCCGTTCGGCCAATTGAAGGCCGAACTCTCCCGCCGATTGCGCGGAACACGATAGGCCAAGGCTTTCGATGGAAAACAACCGGAACTTCTTCATCACCATCGCGCTGTCGGTGCTGATCCTGTCGCTTTGGCAGTATTTTTACGTGCTGCCGCAGAGCGAGGCACAGCGCGAGAAGGCCCGCATCGAAGAACAGCGGGTAGCGGAGCAGAAGAAGGCGGCCCAAGCCACCAGTCCGGGCGGTAGCGAAACGCCGGTGCCGCCGCAAGGCGCCATTCCCAATGTAGCGGGCCCCAACGCACCGGGAACCGACGGCACGACGCCTGCCGGCCGCGAGCAGGCGCTGGCGTCGACCCAGCGGGTCAAGATCGACACGCCGAGCCTGGAGGGCTCGATCAATCTCACCGGCGCCCGTCTCGACGACCTCAGGCTCAAGCACTACACGACGACGGTCGACAAGAACTCGCCCGAGATCGAGTTGCTCAATCCGGCGGCGCTGCCTACCGGCTACTATGCCGAGATCGGCTTTGTCGGCAGCGACAAGACCGGCGCGGTGCCGGGGCCGGAAACGGTGTGGACCGTCGACGGCAATGCGACACTGACCCCGGCGACACCGGTCGCGCTGACCTTCACCAACGACAAGGGCCTGACCTTCAAGCGCACCTTCTCCGTCGACAGCGACTACATGTTCACTGTTTCGGACACGGTGCAGAATTCGGGTTCGACCGCCGTTACCCTGTCGAATTACGGCCGTGTCACCCGCTTCGACAAACCTGCCGTTGCCAGCATCTATGTGCTGCATGAGGGGTTGATCGGCGTCACCGGCACGGAAGGCCTGCAGGAACACAAATACGCGGCCGTCGAGGAGGACAAGCAGTTCACGCCCGGCAAGTCGACCGATGGCTGGCTGGGCATCACCGACAAATACTGGGCGGTGACGCTGGTGCCGACCGAGAAGCAGCCGTTCCAGCCGCGCTACGCCTATTTCGAGGACGGCCGCCCCCGCTACCAGGCCGACTTCCTCACCGACCCGATCAATGTTGATGCCGGCCAATCGGCGACGGTAGAGACCGAGATCTTCGCCGGCGCCAAGGAAGTCGCCAAGGTCAACGCCTATGCGCAAGATCGCCATATCAGGCTGTTCGACCGTTTGATCGACTGGGGATGGTTCATCTGGATCACCAAGCCGATGTTCTACCTGATCGACACGATGTACAAATTCTTCGGCAATTTCGGTCTGGCCATCCTCGCCACCACCGTCGTCGTCAAGGCCGTCTTCTACCCGCTTGCCAACAAATCCTACGCGTCGATGGCGAACATGAAGAAGGTGCAGCCAAAGATGCTTGAGATCCGCGAGAAATACGCGGACGACAAGATGAAGCAGCAACAGGCGATGATGGAGCTCTACAAGACCGAGAAGATCAATCCGCTCGCCGGCTGTTGGCCGGTGGCGCTGCAGATCCCGGTCTTCTTCGCGCTCTACAAGGTGCTCTACATCACCATCGAGATGCGGCACGCACCGTTCTTCGGCTGGATCCAGGATCTGGCGGCGCCCGACCCGACCTCGATCTTCAACCTGTTCGGCCTCATCCCGATCACCTTGCCGCATATGTTGATGGTCGGCGTTTGGCCGCTGATCATGGGCGTGACCATGTTCCTGCAGATGCGCATGAACCCGACGCCGCCGGACCCGACGCAGGCCATGATCTTCACCTGGATGCCTGTCATCTTCACCTTCATGATGGCGGGCTTCCCGGCCGGCCTGGTCATCTACTGGGCCTGGAACAATTTGCTTTCGATCATCCAGCAAGGCGTGATCATGAAGCGGCAGGGCGCCAAGATCGAATTGTGGGACAATCTGGTCGCGCTTTTCCGGAAGAAACCGTCGCCGGCGGAGTAGCCGGCGCCCCCTTTTGCGAATCCAAAAAAGCCCCGCACCGGGGCTTTTTTGAACAAGCCGAGCCGCCGCCGAACGGCGAAACCCGTCGGCCCGGCGGTAGACGCCGCCGCGACACATCCCTATAAGGTCGCTCTCGTTTCAGGAGCGCTCTGTCGATGAACAGGTAAGGATGATCCGCTGCGCACGCGGTTGGTGCTGCCGGGCGGATCGCGCTATTTTGACCTTGCCCGTTTATCTCGCCGATGGAGCCAGACCATGATCGGACCCAACCCCAACATCAAGCACCCGATCCCGATGCATACCCGCGTCGGATTCCTGAAGGGACTGGTCACGGCGCCGAACATCGAGATCGGCGACTTCACTTATTATGACGATCCGGACGGGCCCGACAAATTCGCCGAGCGATGCGTGCTGCATCATTATCCGTTCATCGGCGACCGGCTGATCATCGGCAAGTTCTGCGCCATCGCCGAGGGCGCCCGCTTCATCATGAACGGCGCCAACCATGCCATGTCCGGCTTTTCGACCTATCCGTTCAACATCTTCGGTCATGGCTGGGAAGAGGGTTTCGACCCGGCGACCTGGTCGAAGGAATTGCGCGGCGACACAGTGCTCGGCAATGATGTATGGATCGGCATGGAAGCGGTGATCCTGCCCGGCGTGACGATCGGCCATGGCGCCATCGTCGCGGCAAAATCGGTGGTGACGCATGACGTGCCACCCTATGCGATCGTCGCCGGCAATGCGGCCAAGGTGGTGAAGATGCGCTTCGACGACAGGACCATCTGGCGGCTTTTGGCGGCGGCGTGGTGGGACTGGCCGGTGGAAAAGATCAGCCGCAACCTCAATGCCATTCGTGGCGCCGATATTTCTCTTCTGGAGGCAGCGGTTTGAACGCGTTGAACAAGACCGTGATCGGCATCGAACTGTTCACGCGGCCGTGGATCTTCATCCGCGGCGTGCCGGCAATGAAATTCCTGCCGCCGGAAGGGCCGCCGGAGATCGCCTTTGCCGGCCGCTCGAATGTCGGCAAATCGTCGCTGATCAACGCGCTGGTCAACCAGAAGGGGCTGGCGCGGACATCCAACACGCCGGGGCGGACGCAGGAACTCAACTATTTCGTTCCGGGTGGATTTTCCGGCGAAGGCGCCGATCTGCCGCCGATGGCGCTGGTCGACATGCCGGGCTACGGCTACGCCACCGCGCCCAAGGAAAAAGTCGACGACTGGACGAAACTCGTATTCGACTATCTCAAGGGCCGCGTCACGCTGAAGCGCGTCTACGTGCTGATCGACGCCCGTCACGGCATTAAGGCCAAGGACGATGAAGTGCTGTCGCTGCTCGACAAGGCGGCGGTGTCCTACCAGATCGTGCTGACCAAGACCGACAAGATCAAAGCGGCCGGCGTGCCGCGATTGATCGAAGAGACACTTGCGAAGATCAAGAAGCGGCCGGCCGCGTTTCCGTTCGTTCTCGCCACGTCGTCGGAAAAGAGCGAGGGCCTCGAGGAATTGCGCGCGGCGATCGTGCTGGCAGCCAATGGCGGCTAGGACTTTGCCTCTAGCGCAATCGTCTGGGTGCGTTCTTCCGTGGCAAGCCTTTCGGTGCCGTAAGCCTTCAGGAACATGCCGACGCCCGACTTGACGATGTGGTCGATTTCTTCCTGGCTCGGGGCTTTGGTGCGGTAGGCGAATATGCACTGGCGGAAAAGGCCAGCAAGGCACAGCTCAGTGAACTGATAGGCGGCAAGATCGACATCGTCGATCCGCAGCAGGCCGCGCTCGATGGCGGCATTGAGAAAAGCAACGACCTTGTCGTGGCCGCGTTTCGGGCCGCGTTCATAAAAACGCGCGCCAAGTTCGGGAATCCTGTCGGATGCGCCGATTACCGTGCGCTGCGCCTGGACGACCTTGGCCGAGGTGATCTTGAGGGACAGCACCTTGCCGAATTTCACTAGCGTCTCGCGAAGGTCGTCGGCGCGATCGAGCAGATCGTACATGTTCTTGAAGATCGTGCCGCGTTCTTCTTCGATCAGCGCTTCGAACAGCTCTTCCTTGTTGGCGAAATAGACATAGATCGTGCCCTTGGAAACGCCGGCCTCGCGGGTGATGTCGTTCATCGACGCCGCTTCGAAGCCCTTGTCGATGAAGACACGACGGGCGCCGTCGATGATCTGGCTGCGCTTGACCGGGTCCTGTCCCGCCGCGGGGCGGCCGCGACGCAGGCCATCCAGCAGATCGCACTGGTCCTTGTCGGGTTCGGTCATAACGTCACACCTCGAAAAATATTCGAACCGATCGGTTCGATCACCCTTGATATGGCCCTCTCCCTGCGCTAAGTCAACGTTTACATCGAACCGAACGGTTCAGTCTGACTGACTTTCCAGAGAGATGGCTCGTTTCCAGAGAAATGCCAAGAGAGATTCCATGTCCTCGAACGCAACCCCCATCGCCGACGTCCGCCCATTCCCCAACGCCAAGGTCGCGCCAGCAATCGAAGCGCCGACCGCACCGACCGAGCCCGCAATAAGTCCTCCGGCCGAGACGCCGGCCAAAAAGAAACGTTCGGCACGCTCCTTTCTGTTGCCCATCATCGCGCTTGGATTGCTGGGCGCAGGCGCCTGGTATGGCTACGACTACTGGACCGACGGGCGTTTCATGATCTCAACCGACGATGCCTATGTCCAGGCCGACATGGCATTCATCTCGCCGAAAATTTCCGGCTATGTCGATCAGGTCAAGGTGACCGAGAACCAGCAGGTCAAGGCCGGCGACCCTCTGCTGGTCGTCGACAATGGCGACTACAAAATAGCGGTCGCCCAGGCCGAGGCGCAGATCGCCACCTTGAGCAAGACGCTCTACCGTATCGACGCCCAGACCGAGGCGGCGCGCGCATCGCTCGAGCAGGCGCGGGCGCAGAAGACCGCCGACCAGGCAGCTGCCAACAATGCGGCGCGAGCTCAAGCGCGCGCCGCCCAATTGCTCAAGACGCGTGTCGGCACCCAAGCTCAACTGGATGATGCCCAGACCGCGGTCGAGCAGGCCAATGCCGCCCTTGTCGGCGCCGACGCCCAGATCGCAGCGGCGCAGGCCAATATCGGTGTGCTTCAGGCGCAGCGCGCGGAGACGGCAAGCACACTGGCGTCGCTGCAGCTTGCCCGGGACAAGGCCGCGCGGGACCTGTCCTTCACCGTGCTGCGCGCGCCCTATGACGGTGTGGTCGGCAACCGCTCGGTCGAGCAGGGCGACCTGATCAGCCCTGGACAGAAGCTCGCCGTTATCGTGCCGATGGACAAGCTCTATATCGTCGCAAATTTCAAGGAAACCCAGCTTGCCCGGCTGGTGCCTGGCGAAAAGGTCAGGATTTCGGTCGACGCTATCGACGGTCACGACTTTGAAGGCACGGTCTCTTCGCTGGCACCGGCCTCCGGCGCGGTGTTCTCGCTGCTGCCGCCGGAAAACGCCACCGGCAACTTCACCAAGGTCGTGCAACGTGTGCCGGTTCGCATCGACGTGCCGGCCGACGTGCTGAAGACCGGCAAGCTGCGCGCCGGCCTCAGCGTCGTCGTCGCCGTCGACGGCCGCACAGCGCCGGCCGCGTCGAACTGAGCGGCCGCTTGGGAGCAATGCCATGGCAACCGCAACCGTGACGGCAGGATCGCCGCCGGCGAGGCCGGCTACGCCTGACACCATTTCCACACGGCGCGTCATCGCTTTCCTGGCGATGGTGTTCGGCATGTTCATGGCGATCCTGGACATCCAGATCGTCTCGGCCTCGCTGGCCGAGATCCAGGCGGGCTTGAGCGCCAGCTCCGATGAGATCCCGTGGGTGCAGACCGCCTATCTGATCGCCGAAGTCATCATGATCCCGCTATCCGGCTTTCTCAGCCGGATGCTGTCGACACGCGTGCTGTTCACGATTTCGGCGGCAGGCTTCACCGCCGCCAGTGCGCTGGCGGCGACCGCAACCAATATCGACCAGATGATCGTCTACCGCGCCGTGCAGGGCTTCATCGGCGGCGGCATGATTCCGAGCGTCTTCGCTGCCGCCTTCACCATCTTCCCGTCGTCGCGCCGCGCCATGGTTTCGCCGATGATCGGTCTGGTGGCGACGCTGGCGCCGACCATCGGCCCGACCGTCGGCGGCTACATAAGCCATGCCATGTCCTGGCACTGGCTGTTCCTGATCAATGTCGTGCCCGGCATCCTGGTCACCGCCGCGGCATGGTCGCTGATCGACTTCGACAAGCCCAATCTCAAGCTGTTCAGCAAGTTCGACTGGTGGGGCCTTGCCGGCATGGCGGCATTCCTGGGCTGCATGGAATATGTGCTGGAGGAAGGTCCGAACAACGACTGGCTGCAGGATCAGGCGGTGTTCATCTGCGCCACCATCATGACCGTCGGCGCGGTGCTGTTCTTCTGGCGCGCTTTCACAGCCGAGGAGCCGATTGTCGACCTGAAGGCCTTCACCAACGTCAACTTCGCTTTCGGCTCGTTGTTCTCCTTCGTCGTCGGCATCGGCCTCTACGGCCTGACCTATCTTTATCCGGTGTTCCTCGGACGCATCCGCGGCTACGATTCCCTGATGATCGGCGAGGCGCTGTTCGTCAGCGGCCTGGCCATGTTCTTCACCGCCCCGATTTCCGGCATCCTGTCGAACAAGATGGACCCGCGTCTGATGATGATGGTCGGCTTCTTCGGCTTCGCCACGGGGACCTGGTGGATGACGCATCTCACCGCCGACTGGGATTTTTATGAGCTGCTGATCCCGCAAATCCTTCGCGGCTGCTCGATGATGCTGTGCATGGTGCCGATCAACAACATCGCGCTCGGAACCTTGCCGCCCGAGCGGTTGAAGAACGCGTCGGGCCTGTTCAACCTGACCCGCAATCTCGGTGGCGCCGTCGGCCTGGCCGTCATCAACACCGTGCTGATCGACCGCAACGCCTTCCACTACGCGAGGCTCTCAGAGCACGTGCAATGGGGCAGTGCCGCAGCACAGGAAAAGCTGCAGAACATGACGCTCAACTTCGAGCAGACTGCCGGACTTGACGCCTCCAAGGCGGCGATCTCCAAACTAGCAGGCATGGTCCAGCAGCAGGCGTCGCTGCTGTCTTTCATGGACGTGTTCTTCATGCTGACCGTGTTGTTCGCCACGCTTGGGCTCTTCACCCTGGTGATCCGCAAGCCAGCCGCACAGGGCGGCGGTGGTGGCGGACACTGAGGAGCGCCGGGACCCCCCGCCCGGCATCCTCGCGCATGACCCCGAAAAGCAATTTTCGGGGTCATGCGCAAAATCTTCAAAGGCAGTAGGCGCGTCGCGTGTGATGGGAACCACGCGCCGGGCTTTAGGTCTTTGCATGTCGTTCCCCCAAAACCGCTGCCACTTTTGGGCGACATGCATTAGATGGTTTGGGCTAAAGTTCCGGGATGAATATCCTGATTCTCGGCGCGACCGGTTTCATCGGTTCCGCCGTCGCAAGGAAACTCGCGGACGAAGGCCATCAGGTCACGGGGCTTGGGCGTGATATCGCGCGTGCCTCGTTGAAGATGCCGTTCGTTCGCTGGCTGAAGGCCGATCTCGCCGGCATGACGCAGGGCGTCAGCTGGCAGCACGTGCTGGATGAGCAGCAGGTTGTCGTCAATTGCGCCGGCGCGCTTCAGGATGGGCTCTCGGACGATCTGAGTGCCACCCAGGAACGGGCGATGCTCGCCCTCTATGAGGCGGCGCGCGACCAGAGGCTGCTGATCATTCAGATATCGGCGGAAACGGAAACCGCTGACCGCGACATTCCTTTTCTCAGCACCAAAAGGCGAGCGGACACGGCTCTCGTGGCAAGTGGCGTACGCCATGTCATTCTGCGTCCGGCGCTTGTGCTCGGCCGCAACGCGCATGGCGGATCCGCATTGCTAAGGGCTCTCGCAGCCTTTCCCATGGTCATTCCGCTGGTTTACGCTGAAAGCTTCGTTACGACGGTCGCACTCGACGATGTCGCCAGCGCCGTCAGCGCGGCCATCCAGGGCACGCTGCCAGCCGGATCCGATGTCGCTCTTGGCAGCGACGAAAGGCTCACGCTTAGAGAACTCGTCCTATTGCATCGCAGCTGGCTCGGCCTTCCTGCCGTGCCGGTGATTTCCATGCCGCCGGCGGTCGCTCGGCCGGTGACATGGTTCGCCGACATGGCCGGCAGGCTTGGTTGGCGTTCGCCGCTCCGCTCTACCGCCATGGCAGTCATGTCAGGTGGCGTTGGAAACCAGCGGCCAAGGGACCACTGCCCGCGTCTGTCGTCGACGGCCGAGACGCTCGCCGCGGTCCCTTCGGGGGTCCAGGATCTCTGGTTCGCCCGCCTCTATCTGCTGAAGTCGCCAATCATTATCATCCTGGCGCTTTTCTGGCTGATTTCCGGCCTCGCGCCGTTCCTCACATTCGAGGCGGCGCAAAGCCATCTCGCCTTTCTACCCGATCGTCTCGCAGGCATCATGGTGGTCGCGACATGTCTCGCCGACATCATGCTGGGGCTTGCGGTTCTTTTCCGACCCTGGGCAAGACGCGCGCTGATCGGCATGCTTTTCCTGACGCTTGTCTATCTGGTTGCCGCAACGTTCACCGAACCTGTGCTTTGGCTCGATCCGCTCGGTCCCCTCGTCAAGGTGGTTCCGTCGATTCTGCTGACGCTCGCGGCCCTCGCCATTCTGGATGAACGCTGATGGCTGGATGAACGCTGACGGCGGTCGCGCTCGAATTCAAGCCGTCAGGCCGTGGCCGGCTTGAAGGCCAGGGCAACGCCGTTGATGCAATGACGCAAGCCGGTCGGCGGCGGGCCGTCGTCGAAGACATGGCCAAGATGGCCGCCGCAGCGGCGGCAGTGGACCTCGGTGCGGATCATGCCCAGGGACCTGTCCACGGTCTTGCCGACGGCATTGGGAATCTCCTGCCAGAAGCTTGGCCAGCCGGTGCCGGAATCGAATTTCGTCTCGGAGGAATAGAGCGGCAGGTCGCAGCCGGCGCAGGCGAAGATGCCCTTGCGGTGCTCGTTGAGCAGCGGGCTGGTGCCCGGATATTCGGTGCCTTCCTTGCGCAGCACATTGAAAGCCGCGTCAGACAGCACCGCGCGCCACTCGGCCTCGGTCTTGGTGACCTCGAAGGTTTCGGCCGCCCCCGCATCCTGCGGTCTGCCCATGCGCAACAGCGCTGCGGCACCTGCAGCCACCCCAATTGCAGCCGCACCGCTCAATAGAAGATCGCGACGGTTCATGATCATTTCTCCTGTTATCCGTCTGCCAAATTCGACCGTCATACGGAAATCAAAAGCCGGTGACGGCTACTCCTGAAAACGGAGACTCCGCACTGGGCCCACGCTTGGAGGGGCGGGGACGGCGCGGAGTGTACGCTTGTCGATAGCGCGGGTCACGCAAGCGGAACCCGCGCTATCGGCATGGAGCCTCGCCCATATCTTCGCTGGCAGCAGGCCCTTCGTTACATCTTCGGCAGAAGAACCTTGTCGATGACGTGGATGACGCCGTTCGACTGCTCGACATCGGCGATCGTCACATTGGCGACATTGCCGTTCTCGTCGGTCACCGTGACCTTGCCGCCATCGGCCTTGAGCGTCAGCTCGCAGCCACCGGCCGTCTTGGCCTTGTGCGCACCGCCATCGTCCATGACCATCTTGGTGACGTCGGCGGCCAGCGCCTTGGCAGCGATGACGTGGCAGGTCAGAATCTTGACCAGCTTGTCCTTGTTTTCGGGCTTGAGCAGTGTGTCCACCGTGCCGGCCGGAAGTGCTGCAAAGGCCTCGTTGGTTGGCGCGAACACGGTGAAGGGACCGGCACTCTGCAGCGTCTCGACGAGACCACCGGCCTTGACGGCCGCGACCAGTGTCGTGTGATCTTTCGAATTGACGGCGTTCTCGACGATGTTCTTGGTTGCATACATGGCGGCGCCGCCGACCATCGGATTCTGGGCATAGGCGGCGGTGGCGAGCGCGGAGACGGCGACCGTTCCGGCAAGCAAAAGGGTGGCGAATTTACGCATTATGTCAATCTCCTCAGTTTATCTTTCCCCTCTTTGGGGGCGCAAGGAGATACGGGAGATAAGTGCGTGAGTTTCGTCGCTCAGGAGAAAATCTTATCTTTCATAACGGCGATTCAGAGCAGGCCATGCTCGGTTGTATGTTCCTAAGCTCATTCAACCATAAGAGATAGATTAAAATCTTCTCGTAAGAGCGAGAAGACAGGTGCGATCAGATGCTCTTCAAATCGCCCGCAGCGACCACGGGGCCGGTCGGCTGACCGGTCGGCGAACCGCCGGCCGGCTCGAGGCTAACCGCAAGCACGGCGCCCTGCGCAAGCTTTTCCTGAACGGCCGGCGAGATGGTCATATGCGCGGTCTGACCGGCCGGGATGACGCCCATCGAGACCGGCGCATTCTTGCCCTCGATCATCCACAGCTCGAAATCCTTGCCGGCGGCACGCTCGCCCGAGACATGTGACAGGCCGACCTCGCGATGGGCGGCGTCATAGACGGCAAGATATCTGACGTCGCTGCCGTCAGCGGCCAGCGAGGCGACAAGCCGCGGCTGTTCGACCGGCGGGTTGAGGTAAGGCACGGCGATGGTGATCGCCAGCGCCGCGACGGAAGCTGCGGCAAGACCGCGCCAGAAGGCAAGGCTCGACCAGAGACCGTCGCGAGGCTCTGCTACGAACAGCTGGCGATCTATCGCCTCCTTGACCCTGATCGGAGGCTCTGTCTCCGGATAGGCGCCTGCCATCGGCGAAAGATGCGCCTCCCAGGCATCGACGAGGCGCGCGAAAGCGGCGTCCGCGTCGATGCGGCGTGACGCAATCTCGCGCTCGTCCGCGGCCAGCACGCCAAGAACATATTCGGCAGCGAACAGGTCGTCGCCCCCAGGTTCCGGTCCGTTATCCTCTTCCAGCGTCATCTTTCCAGACACTCTCTGAGCTTCAACAGGCTGCGCCGCAGCCAGGTCCGCATCGTGTTCAGCGGCACGTCATGGCGTGCCGCCAGTTCGGCATAGCTTTCGCCGTCCAGATAGGCGCCCCGGACGGCCGCCGCCCGGTCCTTTTCCAATTCGTCGAGACAACGATAGATGCGCTCGGATTCACCGCCCGCAACAGCCGCAGCCTCTGGTCCCGGCGCCGGATCGGCCACCTCGAGCGCAGCATCGATATAGGCGGCAGGCTCTCGCCGCGCCCTGATGCGATCGATCGCATGATTGCGCGCAATGGCCACCAGCCAGGAAATCGGGCTTAGATCCGAGACGGCGAAACGGTCCGCCTTCGTCCATATCTTGACGAAGACCTCCTGCAGCGCCTCTTCTGCCTCTCCCCGGTCCTTCAATACACGAAGGCAGACGCCGAAAAGTTTCGCGCTGGTCTGCCGGTAGAGCAGATCGAACGCAGCCCGGTCCTTCATCGAAGTCCGAACGATCAGGTTACTGATGTCCTGCGGCGTCATCGGCTGCCAAATTAGGCAATTGCAATGTATTTGCAACGGCGGAAGCGTTCTTGTGCACCGGGAGCGTCGTGGACTTCGATTGCCAAGAAAATCCGCAACCGCTAGCCTTCTCATAGCGGGGAGAGCGGCAATGTCGGTTGAACAGGTCTTGTGGGAACACGACGCAATCGGCTTGGCCGGCCTGGTGCGCAAGGGCGAGATCGCACCGCAGGAGCTCGTCGATGCGGCGATTGCGCGGGCCGAGGCCACCCGCCCGGACATCAACGCCATCGCCGAGCCGCTTTACGAGGCGGCGCGAACGCGGGCGAAAACCATCGACCGCAAGCTGCCGCTGGCCGGCGTGCCTTTTGCGCTGAAGGATCTCGGCATCGCCATGAAAGGCGTGCCGACGCATGGCGGCAGCCGCATTCCGGCTTTCGTTGCCGATTTCGACTCGGTGATGACTGAACGCCATCTGGCCGCTGGCCTTGTCCCGATCGCCACCAGCACCTCGCCCGAACATGGGCTGAGGCTGATGACCGAATCCGCCGCTTTCGGCATCACCCGCAATCCGTGGAACACGGCGCATACCAGCGGCGGCTCGTCTGGAGGGGCGGCGGCGCTTGTCGCGGCCGGCGTCGTGCCGGTGGCACATGCTTCGGACGGCGGCGGCTCGATCCGCGTTCCCGCCGCCTGCACCGGGCTGGTTGGGCTGAAAACCTCGCGCGGCCGCGTGCCGCTGTCGCCGCTCGTCACCGAGAGCTGGTACGGGCTGGTCGTCGATCACGCGCTTGCCCGCTCGGTCCGGGATTCGGCCTTGCTGCTCGACCTGACCCATGGCCCTGATCCGCTGTCGCCCTATGCGGCGCCGCCGCCGAAAGGCGCTTTCGCCGCCGCGGTGGCGCGCGATCCCGGCAAGCTCAAGCTGGCCGTCTATCGGAAATCGCCGCTCGGCCTGCCGATATCGGCCGAGACGCTGACCGCGCTGGACACGGCCGTGGCGTTGGCGCGCGAAGGCGGCCATACGATCGAGGAGATCGACCTGCCCTATATCGATCGTGATTTCATGGCCGATTTCTGCAAGATTGTCGCCGCGGCGGTGGCCGGTACGATGCGCGCTGAAGCGTTGCGTGTCGGACGCTCCGTCTCGGGCGACGTCGAGCGCGCCACGCGTCTGATGAGCCGCTTCGGCGAGATCGTCTCGGCCGGCGAGATCTATGCCGGCCTGCAGCGGCTGCATGCCGTATCGCGTCGCCTGATCACCAAGACCGCGCAATACGATGCCGTGCTGATGCCTGTTATTGCCCATCCGCCACTCGCCTGCGGCGCCATGGATCCGAAAGGCGCAGATGCGTTCATAGAGGACGTGCTCGACAGGCTGCGCCTCGCCCGGCTGCTGATATTCAAGCCGCTGTTTGGGCAGTTGATGGACAAGAGCCTGTGGTTCACCCACTGGCCGGCGATCCAGAACGTCAGCGGTCAGCCGTCGATCACGCTGCCTGTCCATGTCACCGATGCCGGCCTGCCGCTCGGCATCCAGGCTGCCGGCCGGCCCGGCGACGAAGAGACGCTTCTGTCCCTCGCCGCGCAAATGGAAAAGATTTCGGGATGGCAGGCGCGGCGGGCGCCGATGCGAATGCCAGCATAGAAGCGGGCCGATTTCACCTGATGTGACAGCAAAGCCGTTTGCGGCCCGCCGCAATTCCCGCTAAGACGCCGCCGATCATTTCAAGCTGGGAACAATGCCGATGACGGACGTCGCCGCCACCGCCGAAATGCAGGCCGCGCTGCTTTCGAGGGCGCTGCCTTACATGCAGCGCTACGAGAACAAGACGGTTGTGGTGAAATATGGCGGCCATGCCATGGGCGATATTGCGCTCGGCAAGGCCTTCGCCCGCGACATCGCGCTGCTCAAGCAATCCGGAGTCAATCCGATCGTCGTCCATGGCGGCGGGCCGCAGATCGGTGCCATGCTGAGCAAGATGGGCATCGAATCGAAGTTCGAGGGCGGATTGCGTGTCACCGACCAGAAGACGGTCGAGATCGTCGAGATGGTGCTGGCCGGCTCGATCAACAAGGAGATCGTCGCGCTGATCAATGCCGAGGGCGAGTGGGCGATCGGCCTGTGCGGCAAGGACGGCAACATGGTTTTCGCCGAAAAGGCGCGCAAGACCATGATCGACCCGGACTCCAACATCGAGCGCGTGCTCGATCTCGGCTTCGTCGGCGAGCCGGTCGAGGTCGACCGCACGCTGCTCGACCTTCTGGCGCGGTCCGAAATGATCCCGGTGCTGGCGCCGGTGGCACCGGGCCGCGACGGCCACACCTACAACATCAATGCCGACACCTTTGCCGGCGCGATTGCCGGCGCCTGCCAGGCGACACGCCTTTTGTTCCTCACCGACGTGCCCGGCGTGCTCGACAAGAACAAGAAGCTGATCGACGAGCTGACCGTGGCCGAGGCAAAGGCCTTGATCAAGGACGGCACGGTGTCGGGCGGCATGATCCCCAAGGTCGAGACCTGCATCGAGGCGATCGAGCGCGGCGTCGAAGGCGTCGTCATCCTCAACGGCAAGACGCCGCATTCGGTGCTGCTCGAGCTGTTCACTGAACACGGCGCCGGCACGCTGATCGTGCCATAAGCGGCGGCCTTTGGTCGCGCCGCCAGTCGATTAGCTGGGCTGAGGAAGGCGCGCGATGACTTTTATTTCAAAATCGAAGCCAGCCAGCCAGTTCACGCCCACCGCGGTCCAGTTCGGGTAGGGCGGTTCACCGATCGCCTTCAGCCGGACGGCGTTGATCGCCTCCCACTGTGTGGCCGGATCGGTGTGGAACGTGGTGACGTCAACGATATCGTCGAAGGTGCAGCCGGCAGCCTTCAGCACCGCCGCGAGATTGTCGAAGGCAAGCTGGACCTGCTTTGCAAAGACCGGCTCGGGCGACCCGTCCTCGCGGCTGCCGACTTGGCCTGAGACGAACAGAAAGTCGCCCGAGCGGATCGCCGCCGAATAGCGGTTGATCTCGTAGAGGGCCTGCCGACCGGCAGGGAAGATCGCATCGCGTTTGGTCATTGTTTCACTCCATCTAGACAAGGCAGGCCAGACCTCCCGACGATCGCGATGTGGCTTCGCCGAGAAGGGCGAGAGCCGCTCGCAAGGCTTCAGGGTTTTGGATCGCTGCGCTCCGGTTTCCGGGCGGTTGCTGACATACCCCCGTCTCCCCGAAGTGGGTACATACGCTCCGTATGTCAATACGCATACGTTGCGTATGTTTTTAGGAGATTGCCCAGAGCTGATCAGGCGCTCGGCGAAATCGCGATCCCGGGCGGTGTCAGCTTGCGTGCCGGGTGCCCGAACACCATCGATTCCTCTTCCTCGTCCTGCGGCGCGCCCCAGAATTCGGCCAGTGTCGGACCGTCCTTCAGGCGGCGGTCGCGGGCGAGAAAGCCCCAGACCTCGCGGAACCAGACGCGGCGGCCCATCTGCGTGTACCAGCGCATCGAATGGCGCTGTTCCGGGTCCTTGTGGAACAGGATGCGCGCCAGTGCCTTCGGCCGCGACTGCACCGCCAGTTCGATCAGCTTGACGCTGAAGAACAGCATCCAAGGCTTCAGTCGGGTCATCTGCAGCACTTGATGCTTGTAGTCCCACAGGCGGGCGTCCAGTTGGATCACCTTGCGGTCCCTGGCCATCCTGAAGAACGGCGTCCAGCGGTGCGGGGTGACATAGAGCGCCTGGATCTGGTCCGGATCATAGGCGATGAGCTGGCGGAAGCCGCGCCAGAGATCGCGAAAGCGCTCATCCTCGAAACCGGCGACCCAGGTCGCCATCGACAGTATGCCATTGAGGCGCAGCAACCGGATCGCCTCGCGGTCGGACGAGGTGCTGCCTCCCTTGCGGATCAACGCAAGCGTCTTCTCATCGGTGTTTTCCATGCCCAGCAGCCAACGGATGACGCCTGCCTTGCGGTAGAGATGCAGGCTGTCGGCATCACGAACAATGTCATCTGCGCGGGTTGAGCCGACGATCAGGACCGGCACGTCCTCGGCGATCATCGCATCGAGAAAGGCGCGCCAGGCTTTTTTGGACGAGGTCGGATTCTCGTCGGCAAGGTTGATCAGCTCGACGCCATGCTCGCGGTGCAGCCAGGCGATCTCTTGCGCGAACTTCACCGGGTCGCGATGCCGCCATCGCGTCCAGAAACCGCGCTGGCCGCAATAATTGCACAGATGCGGGCAGCCTCGAGAAAACTGCATGACCACCGCGCGCTTGCCGCCCCAATAACTGTAACGACTGATATCGATCAGGTCCCAGCCGATGCGGTATTCATCGAGGTCGGCGATCGTGCTTGCCGGCTTGGTGGCAAAGGGACGGCGCAAATCGTCGCGAAAGGCGATGCCCGCCACGCCAGACAGCGGCCGGCGCCTTTCCAGCGCCTCAACCAACGCGACGATGGTCGCCTCGCCTTCGCCGCGCACGATGAAGTCGAAGACGTCCGTTTCGGCAAGTATGTCGCGCCAGTGATAGGTGGGGAACACGCCGCCATAGATCACCATCGTCGCCGGATCGATGTGCTTGACCATTCGTGCGATCTCCAGTGCTGTCGGATGCGCCGATGTCGAACCGGAATGGCCGATCAGAATGCAATCGGGATGATCGCTCAAGGCGTCTTGCACGGCTGCGGCAAGCGGCATCGGCTCGAACTCGGCATCGACGAGCCGCACCTCATGGCCAGCGTCGATCAGCGGGCCGCCCAATGCGAGCAGGCCGAGCGGCGGCAAATGGTCGTCGGGCACGCGGCTGCCGATGGCGGTATGCGGCGGATTGATCAGGACGATTTTCATGAAGGACCTTTTGCAATGGCGGTCCGGTCATCCTGGTCGTCGATCTGGGCCTGCAGCTGGCCCGGTTCAGCAGTTTCCGTGCAGCTTTTCCGCAGAAATGCATTTGCCGAGATACAGGCTCATCGCCTGAGGTGCCCGAGCGGCACGTGGCCCGGCCCCTTGATGTTCTGCAGCACAAGCTGCGTGTGGACGTCGCGCACGCCGTCGAGCCGCATCAGCCGGTGCATGACGAAGGCGTTGAGCTCGTCGACCGACGGCACCATCACATGCAGCAGGAAATCGTAGTCGCCGGTCATCGTCCAGCACGACGACACCTCGTCCATGCGCTGCACGGCAGCGATAAAGGTTTCGGGCGAACCGTCGCTGTGGGTCACGAGGCGCACCTGAATGAACACCTCGACCAGCAGGCCGACGGCGCGGCGGCTGAGCACAGCAGCAAAGCCCTTGATGATGCCGGCGCTCTGAAGAGCCTCGAAGCGGCGCGCGCATGGCGTCGTCGACAGGCCGATCTCCTGGGCCAGTTCGGACACAGGCTTGCGTCCGTCACGTTGCAAGATATCGAGCATCTTGATCTCAAAATCGTCAAACTGAGGCACTTTCACTCTCCTACAGCTTTGCTGTGGTGGCTTTTACCTCAAATCGCGTATTCGAGCCATCATCAAAGCGGATTTGCCTCACCGGATCCGGCTAGATTTTTATGATGTTAGTCGTGATTTCCAGGGAGAACAGCCATGACGATCAACGTTGCCGACTACGCCCGCGAATGCGCGGCGCAAGGCCTTCGCGGCGACTATTCGGTCTGCCGTTCCGATTTCACCGTCGAGCAGAGCTACAACTACACCGCCGACGAGCAGGCGGTGTGGCGCACACTGTGCGACCGCCAGACGAAGTTGACCAAAAAGCTGGCACACCGGTCTTATCTCGACGGCGTCGCCACGCTGGGCCTGCTAGACAAGATTCCGGATTTCGGTGTGGTCAGCGAAAAACTGCGCAAGCTTACCGGTTGGGAAATCGTCGCCGTGCCGGGCCTCATTCCCGCCCCCGCCTTCTTCGTCCACCTCGCCCACCGGCGCTTCCCGGTGACCAACTGGCTGCGGACGAAACAAGAGCTCGACTACATCGTCGAGCCGGACATGTTCCACGACTTCTTCGGCCACGTGCCGGCACTGACGCAGCCGGTCTTTGCCGATTTCATGCAGATGTATGGGGAGAAGGCGGAGGACCTGATCGCGCTTGGCGGCGACGAGATGATCAGCCGCCTTTACTGGTACACCGTCGAATACGGGCTGATACAGGAAGCCGGCCAACCGCTGAAGGCTTTCGGCGCCGGGCTGATGTCGTCCTTTGCGGAACTTCAATTCGCGATTGAAAGCAAGGACGCGCACCATGTCCCCTTCGATCTGGAAACGGTGATGCGCACCAGCTACGAGATCGACAAGTTCCAACGCGCCTATTTCGTGCTGCCATCCTTCGACGTTTTGCGCGATGGATTCCAGGATGTCGCCGAGATGGCAGCGATTGTCGGACGCCACAAGGGCAAACCGGCGCTCGACCCGGCGAAACTTTAAACGCTGGGCAGGCTCGGACGCTCGCAGCCGACCGGCGCGGGCGTCGTTGGCGGTGGACTGCGATGGCGATCCCTCGGCCGGCCGGCTGAGCCGGCCTTCTATACGCCGATAACCTTGCTGAGGTGATCGCCCAGCCGGCAGGCCAATGCGACGATCGTCGTCGTCGGGTTGCATTCGCCGGACGTGCAGAACACCGAAGAGCCGCCGACATAGAGATTGTCCATGCCATGCACCTTTGAGTTGGCGTCGACCACGCTCTTGATCACATCCGTGCCCATACGGGTGCCGCCCATATGGTGGTGGCCGGCCAGCTCCTCATTCGTCGGATAGTCCCCGCCATTGGTGAGCCAGTCGGCGATGCGCACCCGGCCGAGATCCTTCTGGACGAGCGTCGTCCCGAACAGCCTCAAGCCCTCGAGAAGCGTGCGGCGCTCCAGCTCCGACTTTTTCCAGTGCAGCTCGATGCGCGGCACGCCAGCATGGTCGACATCGGCTTTCGACAACTGAATCCGGTTCGAGGCCAGCGGCGCCTGTTCCCAGGTGACATAGAGCTGGGCGGCGCAGCGCAGGTCCTGGCTGAGCTGATAGGACACCCATTCGGCCATCTCGGGCGCCGTGCAGGCGAGGTCGGCGATGACGCGTTTGACCCCGGGGTACGGCGTCTCGATCAGCCTGATCCCGAAATTCATGATCTCAAGGCGCTCCATGGCGGCAAGCGTCGGCGAGAAGAAGGCCTCGTTGGTGGCGTCGACCTCGAACGCGCTATAGTCGGCGAGGATGGCATTGCCGCCCTCGAAGGTCGGATGCTCCATCCAGTAGCTGCCGAGTGCCGTCGCCTTCGGCACCACGCCGCCATTCGAGCGCTGGTTCGACCACAGAAGCAGCCGCGAGTTTTCCAAGCCGCCGGTACAAACGATGAAATAGTCGGCGGTGAAGGAACCGGCGTCCTGGCCGTTCGACCACAATTTGGCGCCGGTCACTCGTTTGCCATCGCCGGCGAGCTCGGTGGCATAGGTGTTGAGCACCACGGCGACGTTCCTGCTCTTGTCGAGCTCGTCGGCGAATTTCTCGCCGAAGCGCACGGCCGGGCTTTTGATCAGTTGCACCCAGCGAATGTCGTCCGAGATCGGCACATCCGGCCGGAAATCGGGAAGTTCGAGGATATCGTGGACTTCAGGCAGGTAGGGCTCGATGTCGGCACGGCTGATAGGCCAGCCGGTATCCGGCGCCCAGGCCTTGGGCTCGAAATCTTGGCTGTCGAGCACGCGGCACCAGCCGGCCCAGTGATTGGAGCTGCCGCCCATGAAGCGTAGCCGGGTGATGTCGAGATCGAAATAGGGATCGCCGACCGTGGCGCCGCGGTAGAAATCCTGCGAATCATCGCTGAACTCACGGGAGCCGGCCTCCAGCACCACAACCGGAATGCCGGCCACGCCAAGCTTCCTGGCGATCGTGGTGCCGGCTGGCCCCGAGCCGAGAATGCAGACCTTGGCGGTGAAATTCACCGCGCGAAATGCCTCGTAGCTGCCGAAGATCACGCCAGGTCGCTCCTTTTTAGGATCCAACCATTGACCTCGACGATTGCGTCCGGATCGGCATCGGGCAGCTTGCGGAACAGCGACAGGGCCGGCAATGCGATCAGCGCCTGCATGATCGTGCGGCGCGACATTTTCTTTGTGAAGAAACTCATGACACGTCTCGATGGGGCCTTTATCCACGCATGGCGTTCCCAGAACGGCACATGCTCGCCAAGAGAAGCCAATTCCGTGCCAAACCTAGCCGCACACTTGCTTAAGCCGTGTAAACGGCCAGGCTGATTGAAAACCGCTCAAGCCGCCTCGGAAATGTCCGTGTCCAGGATGGTCAGATTGCGGCCGCGGTGCTTGGCCTGGTAAAGGCGCCGGTCGGCGGCACGCATCAGATCCGATACGGCGGCGCCCTCGCCGCAGGTGACGCCACCGATGCTGACTGTGAGGGGTATGATCCGCTCATCAACGGGACGGAAGCGGATCAGCTCGACTTCACGGCGAATGCGCTCGGCGACGCGTTTGGCTTCCTGCTCGGTGGCGCCGATCAGGAACGCGCCGAATTCCTCGCCGCCGATGCGGCCGATCACGTCTCCGCTGCGCACGCCGCGCTCGATCGCGCTTGCAATGAGGAGCAGCGCGTCGTCGCCGGTCAGATGGCCGTAGCTGTCGTTGATGATCTTGAAGTGGTCGGCATCGATGATCAGCAACGCACCGCGATCGGATTTCCGCCGGGAGGCGTCGAGCGCCGCAAAGAAGCTCTCGCGGTTGAGCATGCCGGTCATGTCGTCGCGGCTCGCCTTTTCCGACAGGCGCCGATGCGCGGCGGCGAGTTGGGCATGAGCGCGGGCGAGATCGCGATGGGCGCCTTTCAGCCTCTCGCCCTGCCAGAATGTATAAGCGCTAGCAATCCAGGCAAGCGCGAGCGGGCAGACCGTGCACGTCAGCCACATCGTGCGGTTGAACGGAAAGCCCATTGCCGGGACGACGATCAGCGTCAGCAAAAGCGAGACCGCGAGGGAGGCGAAAGCGACGGCGGCAGACTTCAGAAATATGCGGCTCATCGCTGGCTCCCCCTCGACCGTCTGTGTGCCAGCAAGCCCTGAATGCCATCTTTCTGCGATGCCTAAAATTTGAATCATGGCGTCATTTTCGCCACCCGCAACCCGCATAAGTTGTGGATAAAGCCTCTGCCAAAAGCAATGTTTCGTGCCATAAGGATTGCATGACCACACTCCCGGATCCCGGCCGCTTTGCCCATGTCACCGACTGGGTGTTCGACCTCGACAACACGCTCTATCCGCACCATTCGAACCTGTTCTCGCAGATCGACGTGAAGATGACCGCCTATGTCGGAGAGCTGCTGACGCTGCCGCGCGACGATGCCCGCAAGCTGCAGAAGGAACTCTATAGGGAATACGGCACGACGCTGAACGGCCTGATGGCGCGCCACGGCATCGATCCCGACGACTTTCTCGAGAAGGTCCACGACATCGACTATTCCTGGCTGGTTCCCGATCCCGTTCTCGGCGCCGCCATCCGCCAGCTTCCCGGCCGCAAGTTCATCTTCACCAATGGCGACCGCAGGCATGCCGAACGCACCGCGCGCCAACTCGGCATCCTCGACCATTTCGACGACATCTTCGATATCGTCGCCGCCGGGCTGAACCCCAAGCCGGCGCGCCGGACCTACGAGAAGTTTGCGGAACTCCACGCCGTCACCGGCCACAATGCGGTGATGTTCGAGGACCTGGCCCGCAACCTGTCCGTGCCGAAATCGCTGGGCATGACCACGGTGCTGGTCGTGCCGCGCAACTTCGAGCCGACCTTCTCGGAAATCTGGGAACGTGACCCGGCCAACGAGGACGATGTGGATTTCGTCACCGACGATCTTGCCGAATTCCTTACTGCGATCGTCGAAGTCGCAGCCTAGAGCACGTCATCGTTTCACGGAAACGCCGAACCGCTCTAATTATTTGTTTTTACGCAATTCCGAACGGAAAACCGCTCCGCACTTTTCCTGGAATTGCTCTAGTGCATGTCGCCCAAAAGCATGCCCTCGGGCTTGACCCGTGGGTGCGCAGCGGGGCCTCAGAGCTTGTAGAAGCGGCTGATAATCCCCCAGGCCTCATCGGCGGTGTCGACGAAATCGATGATGTCCTGGTCGCCGGGGGTGATCGTGCCTTGCTCGGCGAGGAAATCGAGGTCGATCGCCCTTTTCCAGAAGGCCTTGCCGAACAGGATCACCGGCACGCGCTCCATGCGGCCGGTCTGGATCAGGGTCAGCGTCTCGAAGAATTCGTCCATCGTGCCGAAGCCGCCCGGAAACACCGCGACAGCCTTGGCGCGCATGACGAAATGCATCTTGCGGACCGCGAAATAGTGGAAGTTGAAACAGAGCTCCGGCGTCACATAGGCATTCGGCGCCTGCTCGTGCGGCAACACGATGTTGAGGCCGATCGACGGTGCGCCGACATCGTCGGCGCCGCGGTTGCCGGCTTCCATGACGCCGGGTCCGCCGCCGGTCACCACGACGAATTCGCGATAATACGAGGTGGCCGACTGCTGCGAGCAGAGGCGGGCGAATTTTCGGGCTTCCTCATAATATTTGCTGTTTTTCTCAAGGTTCTTCTTCTGCGTCTCGTTCTTGGCCGCCCAGGCTTCTCCGCCCGGCTCGGGGATGCGCGCGCCACCGAATAGGATGACGGTCGAGCGGATGCCGCGCTCGGCCAGGATCATCTCCGGCTTCAACAGTTCGAGCTGTAGCCTGACCGCGCGCAGTTCGCGCCGTGTCATGAAGTCGGGATCGTTCCAGGCCAACCGGTAGGTTTCGGCGCGCGTCTGCGGCGTATCCGGCACGCTTTTCGAACGCTCCAGATCCTCGTCCGAATGCGGCAGCGGCGTCCACCCCGCCTTTTCCATAGGAGTCATGTTACCTACCGTCCAATTATTCACTTGCGCCGTCCCGTGGCGCAGCCGCGATTGACCCTCACCAAGCCTTCACATAGGGTCCGGCGACTTTCAAAACAGGTTAAGGCGCGGCCCCTTAACAGCTTGGTAATGGAGCGAATTCATGTCGAAGCCCGATCTGGCGAGTCTCGAAAAGATCATCGAAGAAGCCTTCGAGGAACGCGACACGATTTCGACGGCAACCCGTGGCGCGACGCGCGACGCCATCCAGTCGGCGCTCGACCTGCTCGACCGGGGTGTCGCCCGCGTTGCCGAGCGCCAGGCCGACGGCAAATGGCATGTCAACCAGTGGCTGAAGAAAGCGGTGCTGCTGTCCTTCCGGCTCAACCCGATGGAGATCATCAAGGGCGGCCCCGGCCAGGCCGTGTGGTGGGACAAGGTGCCGTCGAAATTCGACGGCTGGAGCGCCATCGATTTCGAGAAGGCAGGTTTTCGCGCCGTGCCGTCATCGATCGTGCGGCGCTCCGCCTATGTCGCGCCAGGTGCCGTGCTGATGCCGTCCTTCGTCAATGTCGGCGCCTATGTCGACAGCGGCACCATGGTCGACACCTGGGCCTCGGTCGGCTCCTGCGCCCAGATCGGCAAGAACGTGCATCTGTCGGGCGGCGTCGGCATCGGCGGCGTGCTGGAGCCGATGCAGGCCGGTCCCACCATCATCGAGGACAATTGCTTTATCGGCGCACGCTCCGAAGTGGTCGAAGGCTGCATCGTGCGCGAGGGCTCGGTGCTCGGCATGGGCGTCTTCATCGGCCAGTCGACCAAGATCGTCGACCGCGCCACCGGTGAGGTCTTCTACGGCGAAGTGCCGGCCAATTCCGTTGTCGTCGCCGGCTCGCTGCCCGGCAAGCCGTTGCCCAGCGGTGAGCCCGCTCCGAGCCTCTACTGCGCCGTCATCGTCAAGCGGGTCGATGCCAGGACCCGGTCCAAAACCTCGATCAATGAACTGCTTCGCGATTGATCCTTCGCAAAAAAACGGACGCACCCGATTGCTCGACAGACCTCGATTTTTCTGGCTTTTCTTCAGCCTTTCCGGGCGAGTGAACCCCAGCGCCTACGTTCTGGCCGGTCTTTTGCCGCTCCTCGTTCAGCTTTTTCTGCTCTACCAGTTCTCGCGAACGCCGCTCGGCACTGCCGCAAGCCAGTACTGGGCGCTCGCCTGGTGGATCGCTGTGGTCGTCTCGACATGGTCGACCTTTGCGCTAACGGCGAAGCGGTTCCATGATTTCGGCAAGCCTACCTACTACGCATTGATCTCTCTCGTCATCGGCGCCATTCTCCTTATCATTCTGGCCTTTTTCAAAAGTGATCCCGGACCCAACCGCTACGGCAAACATACCAATGCACCGGCCGAATCCTGAACGTCGATCGGGTCTCTCGCCATGCGCTACCGCACGCTTGATTCGAAACTGATCATCGAAACCGCCGAGCAACTGGAAAAACGCGTCGCCGACCGTTTTCCCGATGCAGGCTTGCGTGGCGTCGCCATTGAACTTGTGTCGCTGTCGCGTGATCTGGCCAAGGCGGCGAAGGCGCTGGAAGCGCCGATCTGGTGGCTGCGCGGCGTCATCATCGCCGCCATTGCCGCTGGCGCGCTGATGTTCCTGTTCGTCGGCACCATCCTGCCGCTCGGCCGTGTCTCGGCAAACCACGATGCCATCCAGTCGGTGCAGGGCATAGAATCCTCGATCAACGTGATCATCCTGACGGCGCTGGGCTTCCTGGCCTTGATCCGAACCGAGGAGCGTATCAAGCGCAAGCAGGTGTTTCGCAAGCTTCACGGCTTGCGATCGCTGATCCACGTCATCGACATGCATCAGCTGACCAAGGATCCGGCAGTGCTTTCAGCCGATTTCAAGCCGGCATCGCATTCACCGGCACGCATAACCGACCGTGCCGATCTCGCCCGCTATCTCGACTATTGCTCCGAAATGCTGTCGATCACCGGCAAAATCGCCGCGCTGTTCGCCCAGTCGGTCAACGACAATGTCGTCGTCGATGGCGTCAACGACATCGAGACTCTCGCCTCCAACCTGTCGCGGAAGATCTGGCAAAAGATCACGCTGATCGAAGGCCGGCACTGATCGCTTCCGGTGTCAGGCCGGGCGATCCATGATTTTCCTGCTCTGCCTTGCGAACCAGTGCCGTGACACGCTTTATCAGCGGCGCCGGCGTGCCCTCTCTGTCAGCCAGGCGCAGGATCGCACCTTGCAGCTCGTCGATCTCGGTCGGCCGGCCGCGCTGCAGATCGTCCCACATCGACGAGCGTGCCTCGGGATCGATCGCAAGCATGCGCCGCGCCAGGACCTTGAACAGCCCGTCGGGCAGACGGAGCAGTTTTGGCAGCAGCGCCGGGCGCAGGCCGGCGATCCGCGCCGGCTCGATGCTCACGCCCGCATTGCCGCCAACGCCTCGTCGATCTGGCCGGCCAGGATCAGCCGCCAGCGGCGGTCGGCCAATTGCGTTGCCAGCGGCAGGCCGCAAAGCGCCACCAGCGCGTTGTTCAAGTTGAGCAGCAGCTTGCCCCACAGCACCGCGGTCATGTCGCCATGCGCGGCGACTGCGAACCCATCGACGTCGAGCAGTTCATCGAGGCCGGCGATCCCTTCTTCGATCATCACCTTGCCCTCGCTGGCGCGATGCACGCGAAGCGGCAATTCGCCATCCGGTGACTGGACCACGTTGAACGGCACCATGCCTGCGAGCACAGGTCGCCCAGTAAGCCTTGCCCGCAGCCTGTCGGCATTGTCGACGCCGTTCTGCAGGCTGACCACCACCGCGTCCGGGCGGGCGTGGCCGGCAATGAGCGCCGCCATGTCTTCAGTAGCGCCGCTCTTGACCGTCACAAGAATAATTTCAGCACCGCGCAAGGCGGCCGCCGGATCGGCGGTGGCCGACAGCCCATCCGGCTTGATGGAGCGATCGCGGCCGTCAAGCTCGGTGGCCCGCAACCCGTCCTTCCGCAAGGCCTCTTCGATGCGCGGCCGCGCCAGCAGAATCACCCGTAGCCCGGCGAGCGCCAGGCAGCCGCCGGCATAGCAGCCGATGCTGCCGGCGCCGGCGATGACGATCCTTTTGTCCTCGTTGGCCATCCGATGATGCTGCCTTGGCCTGCGACTATACGACATGAAAACCATAATGTCGGCGGGATGGCTGGCCCTTATGTCTGGCCGTGACAGGCCTTGCGCTTTCGACTATCGCTTTTGCCCATGACGTTGCCTTCCGATCCCGCCAGAAATCTAGCCGCCCTTATCCGTTGTGCCTCGGTGACGCCCGCTGAAGGCGGAGCACTGAGCACGCTCGAAACAATGCTGAAGCCGCTCGGCTTTTCCGTCGAGCGCCCGGTGTTTTCGGAAGGCGGCACGCCCGATATCGAAAATCTCTATGCGCGGCGCTCCGGCAACGGTCCGCATCTGATGTTCGCTGGGCATACCGACGTGGTGCCGGTCGGCGACGAAGCTTCATGGACTCATCCGCCTTTCGCCGCCGAGATTGCCAAGGGCGAGATGTTCGGCCGCGGCGCCGTCGACATGAAGGGCGGCATCGCCTGTTTCATCGCCGCGGTGGCGCGCCATATCGAGTCGAAGGGCGGCTTGAAAGGCTCGGTCTCGCTGCTGATCACCGGCGATGAAGAAGGGCCGGCCATCAACGGCACGACAAAGCTGCTCGAATGGGCAGCCGCCAAGGGCGAGAAGTGGGATGCGTCTATCGTCGGCGAACCGACCAATCCAGACGCGCTGGGCGATATGATCAAGATCGGCCGGCGCGGTTCGCTGTCCGGCAGCATCATCGTCAACGGCCGGCAGGGCCACGCCGCTTATCCGCAGCTTGCCGACAACCCGGTGCGCGGCCTGATGACGCTGGTCGACGCCTTGCTGCACCCCGTCTTCGACGAGGGCACAAAGGATTTCCAGCCGACCAATCTGGAGGTGACCTCGATCGACGTCGGCAATCCGGTCACCAATGTCATTCCGGCGAAGGCGACCGCCACCTTCAACATCCGCTTCAACGACACATGGACCGCCGAGACCATCCAGGCGGAAATCCACAACCGTCTCGACAAGGCGGCGAAGCGCAAGAAATACCGGACCGGCAAGACGACGCCGGTCGATTACGAGCTCCTCTGGCGCGATCGGCCGAGCCACGTCTTCCTCACTCGCGACGACCGGCTGATCGAGACGCTCAGCGGCTCGGTCAAGGCGGTGATCGGCAGGAAGCCGGCGCTTTCCACCTCCGGCGGCACCTCAGACGCCCGCTTCATCAAGGACTATTGTCCGGTGGTCGAGTTCGGGCTGGTCGGCAAGACCATGCACATGGTCGATGAACGCGTCGCGCTTGCCGACCTCGAGACGCTGACGCAAATTTATCAGCGCTTCATCGAAGACTGGTTCGAGCGAGGCATATCGTAACCATGCTTTCGTCGGACGAAACCTATGCTTCCCTGACAGGCGCCTGGCGACTGATGCTCGGCAAGGCCGACGGGCTGCGCCTGCTCGACCTTTCGGCCGACGGTTTCTGGAATTCCTTCTTCGCCATCATCGTCGCGGCACCGGCGCTGATCGTCGGTTGGGTCGGCCTTGCCAACGAGATCGGCGATCCGGATGCATTCGCGGGGCGCTTCAGCATGCTGATCCGTCTGGCGACGGTCGACATTGGCGCCTGGGTACTGCCGCTTGTCGGCCTTGCCTTTATCGCGCCGCGTGCCGGCATTGGCGGGCGCTTCGTCCACTATGTCGTCGCCAGCAACTGGGCGTCGGCGATCATCGCCTGGATGATGCTGCCGTCGGCGTTGATCAGGCTTTTCCTGCCTTCCACCAACGAGTTCGCCGTACTGGCGTCGCTGCTTTTGTTTGCGCTGTCGATGGTCCTGACCTGGCGGATGACAAACATCGCCATCGGCAGGGGCGCAGCTGTCGGCACCGCCGTCTTCGCCGGCATGTTCGTGGCGTCGCTGGTCGTTCTGTTCGGCCTGCAGGCGCTGCTCGGCATCGGTGCGCCCGCTTAATCGACTTTCGGATAATCCACACCGACGAGAAAAAGTCCGTCGGGCGGCGCAACCTGGCCGCAGGCTGCACGGTCGCGCGCATCGAGCGCCGCCTTCAGGTCGGCAATTGTCCAGCCGCCTTCGCCGACGCGCTTCAGCGAGCCGACCATCGAGCGCACCTGATTGTGCAGGAACGAGCGCGCCGAGGCTCGCACTTCGATCACGTCACCCAGCCGACTGACATCCAGCCGATCAAGCGTCCGGATCGGGCTGTCGGCCTGGCATTGGGTCGAGCGGAACGTAGTGAAATCATGCCGCCCCAGCAGCACTTTTGCCGCCTCGTGCATGGCCTCGGCGTCGAGCCGCTTCGGCACCCACCAGATCTTGCCCTTGTCGAGCGCTGCCGGCGCGCGCCGGTTGACGATGCGATAGAGATAGTGGCGGCCGGTCGCCGAGAAACGCGCATCGAAGCTATCAGGCACGACAGCCGCCTTGAGGACGGCGATGCGCGCCTTGGCCGCTTGCAGATGGGCGTTGACCGCATCGCGCACCTTGTCATCGGGCCACGCCTTGACGAGATCGACATGCGCTACCTGGCCGGTCGCATGGACGCCGGCATCGGTGCGGCCGGCGCCGCGCAGCGAGACCTGCTCACCGCAGAATTTCTCGATCGCCTGCTCGATCGCCTGCTGCACCGAAGGCTGGTCTGCCTGGCGCTGCCAGCCGGCATAGAGGCTGCCGTCATATTCGATGTCGAGGCGAAAACGCGGCATTCCTAAAGCAGGATGAGGTTAGGCGGCGAGCGCGGAGCCGAAGGCCGAAGCGTAGACCAGCTTGCCGGTCTCAGGCGCCTCGCCCCAGGCCAGCGCCTGCAGCGCGTCGCCCTGATATTCGCTCTCGAATTTTTCGGCGCGTGCGTGGCTGTAGCCGAAGCGGCCATAATAGGCGGGATCGCCAAGCACCACCGCCAGCACCTCGCCGGCGTCCTTGAGGCGGATATGCGCCTCGCGGACCAGCGCGCCGCCGATGCCGGTGCCATGGAACGACGGCTCGACGGCCAAAGGCGCCAGCGCCACCGCTGGAAAGCTCTTGCCACCATTCTGCACGAAAAGCCTGGAAAACAGGATGTGGCCGACCACCTGCCCATCTTCGTCCGCCACCAGCTCGACGACGGCATCGCCGCCGGTGACCAGCGCGTCGACCAGTCCGGCCTCCGCCTGCTGGCCGAATGCGTGTTCCTCGACGAGGCGGATCGCCTCGCGGTCCCGCGGCGTCGCCGCGCGTATCGACATCATGCTCATGAGAATTTCGTTCCTTTTTCGAGCTTGGCCCCGCGCAGAAACTCTTGCGCGGCAATGGGCCTTCCGCCCGCACGTTGAACTTCGACCAGCCTGATGGCGCCTGACCCGCAGGCGACCGTCAGGCGGTCATCGAGAATTCCTCCCGACTCGCCGGCGCCTTGCGAAAGCGTCGAGCGAAGCAGTTTCAGCCGTTCCAGGCGGCCGCCGATTTCGGTCTCGCACCATGCGCCGGGAAAGGGCGACAGGCCGCGAATATGATCGTGGACTTCGCCAGCAGGCCGCGTCCAGTCCACGCGCGTCTCCGCTTTATCGATCTTTTTGGCGTAGGTCACCCCCACCGTCGCCTGCGTGGTAAATGTCAGGGCATCCCGTTCCAGCCGTGCCAGCGCTTCCGCCATCAGCGCGGCACCAATGAGCATCAACCGATCGTGCAGGTCGCCGGCCGTCATGTCTGGCCCGATGGTGCACTTTTCAACCATGGCCACCGGGCCTGTGTCCAGGCCTTCCTCCATCCGCATCACCATCATGCCAGTCTCAGTGTCGCCGGCCATGATGGCGCGCTGAATGGGTGCGGCGCCGCGCCAGCGCGGCAACAGCGACGCGTGGCCATTGAGACAACCGAGCCGCGGCGCCTCGAGGACGGGTTTGGGCAACAGCAGTCCAAAGGCGACAACCACGGCGACATCGGCCCGCAAAGAGCCGAACGCTTCCTGCTCGACCTCGCTTTTCAGCGACACCGGCGTCCGCACCTCGATGCCCAGCCGCTCCGCCTCGCGCTGCACCGGCGATGGCGTCAGTTCCAGCCCACGGCGACCGGCGGCGCGCGGCGGCTGGGTGTAGACGGCTTCGATCTCATGCCCGGCCTCCGCGATCGCCCGCAGTGTCGGCACCGAGAATTCGGGTGTGCCCATGAAAACGACGCGCAGGGGCATTTTTGAGCCCTATCCCACCAACTTGCCCGGCGCCTTGCTGCCCGGCGCTTTATCCCTGGCGAGCTTCTTGAACTTCTTCACCACCATGTCGCGCTTCAGCTTCGAGATGTGGTCGATGAACAGAACGCCGTTGAGATGATCTATCTCATGTTGCAGGCAGGTCGCCATCAGCCCTTCGGCCTCGATCTCCTGCAGCTTGCCGTCGCGATCGAGATATTTCACACGCACGGCGGCGGGGCGCTCGACCTCGGCATAGTAATCCGGGATCGACAGGCAACCCTCCTCGTAGACCGAGCGCTGATCGGCGCTGTCGAGGACCTCGGGGTTGATGAAGACATGCGGCGCCGGCGTCTCGTCTTCCTTGGCGAGGTCGATCACCAGCATGCGCAACGGTTCGCCGACCTGGATCGCCGCCAGGCCGATGCCCGGCGCATCGTACATGGTCTCCAGCATGTCGTCGGCCAGCTTGCGCAAAGCGCCGTCGACGCGCTCGACCGGTTTCGAAACCTGGCGCAGAACGGGATCGGGAAGGATGATGAGAGGCTTGATCGACATGGCGTCTCACCTAAGACGTCGCACGGAAAGCGTCAACCGGGGCAATTGAAGCGCCGTTCACGTTTTGATCTGTGCCGTCAGGGAGAATCATCTATGCTGTCCATATGAACGACCTGACATCAATCCTGTCCGAACCAATCGCCCGGCTCGGCGCCACCACGATCACGCTCGGCCACGCATTGGCATTCGGCGCGATCCTGTTTCTGGGCCTGTTCGTGGCGCTGGTCGTCTCGCTGTGGCGGTCGGCCAAGGCGCGTGCAGTGGCGGCTGCGGAAGCCGCCGACCACGCCCGCGACGCCGAGGCGCGGATGGCCGGCATCCTGCAAAGCCAGGCCGAGATGCAGGGCCGCATGGGCGCCATCGCCGAAGTGTTCGGGGCGCGGCAGGCCGAACTCACACAGTCGATCGGCCAACGCCTCGACGCGATGACCGGCCGCCTCGGCCAGACCATGACCGAGCAGACGAAATCGACGCATGAGAGCCTTGCCAAGCTGCAGGAACGGCTGGCGGTCATCGATATCGCGCAGGGCAACATCCAGTCGCTCGCCGGCCAGGTCGTTCAGCTCCAGGCGATCCTCTCCAACAAGCAGACGCGCGGCGCCTTCGGCCAGTCGCGCATGGAGGCGATCGTCGCCGACGGCCTGCCGCACGGCGCCTACGAATTCCAGGCGACCTTGTCGAACGGCAGCCGGCCCGACTGCCTGGTGAAGATGCCGAACGGCGCGCCGGCGCTTGCCATAGACGCCAAGTTTCCGCTGGAAGCCTGGAACGCCATCCGTGCCGCCGAAGGTGTCGATTTGCAGAAGGTCGCCGCACAAGCGTTTCGACGCGACATCGAGGTGCACGTCCGCGATATATCAGAAAAATACCTGATCCAGGGCGAGACGCAGGACACCGCTTTCATGTTCGTGCCGTCGGAATCGGTGTTTGCCGAGATCCACGAGAATTTCGAGGGGATTGTCCACAAGGCGCACCGCGCCCGCATCGTCATCGTCTCGCCGTCGCTGCTGATGTTGTCGATCCAGGTCATCCAGGCGATCCTCAAGGACGCCCGCATGCGCGAGCAGGCGCATCTGATTCAGGGCGAGGTGATCCGGCTGATGGAGGATGTCTCGCGCCTCGACGAGCGGGTGCGCAAATTGCAGAGCCATTTCGGCCAGTCGGCCAAGGATATCGACGATATCCTCGTCTCGACGTCGAAGGTGACCAAGCGCGGCCAGAAGATCGAGGCGCTGGAGTTCGGCGCGCAGCCGACGGAGGGCGACGCCGGATCGGCCGAGACCACACACGGCGCGAAGGTCGATGCGGGTGCGCGCGTCGCCGACTCCAAGACCGGTCAGCTGAGACTTAGGGTCGTCGAAGACGACGACTGAGAGGCTACTGCTCCTCGATGATCGTCGTGCCTTCGAAGTCCGGCAGCCAGTGCAGCGCCGAGCGATGCCACAACTGCCGTCTCGGCACCAGTTCATCGCGCTGACGCGCCGTGCCTACCCTGATGCCGTAGACTTTCGGTCCGTCACCGACCGACGTGGCATAGAGATGCGAACCGCACTCGCCGCAAAAAGCCTGGGCGCGCCTGGCGCCGCTCGACCCGGTCTTGATGTAGATCTTCGGCGTGCCCCTGGTGATCCGGTAATGATCCTCCGACGCCGGCACGGTCACCCGAAACGCCGTTCCAGTCAGTTGCTGGCAATCGATGCAGTGGCAGATATTGGTCTTTTCCGGATCGACTTCGGCCTCGTAGGTGATGGCGCCGCAATGACACCCACCGTCGATTTTCATCTTCATTCCTCCCAAAATCCGTTCGGCAATGCTTGAGCGACGTGCGCCCGTTTGGACACATAGTATGGTGTAATGCTTTGAACCTACACATCATGCTTTCCAAAATCGACTCCGACATTCGAGTCGATGCGGCAGCGCGGCAGGCGAACCTTGCAACGGCAGGCCTCTAGTCCGGCGCTTGTCCCGACGCGGCCTCTATGGCCTTGAGCCGGCCGGCTCAGGTTCCGCTGGTCTGCGGCTTGACGAACAGTCGCGTGACCTCGGGCATCTCGGTCCTCAGCCGTGCCTCGGTGTGTTCGACGCAGGTCTCGATCTCGGGCGCCGACAAATGGTCCTCGTTGGCAACCGGCTCGGGCGCCATCGGTCGGACTTTGAGCATTCCTTCTCCAAGCGTGAGAACAGTCCGCAGTTGGCCGGGCGCGCCAGTATGCGAAATCCGCTGTGAAGGTGGGGCTTAGCCACAACCGCTCAAGGTCGGTCCGTCGTTGCAGGGCTGGCGTGTTTTCATCGAGCCAAGACTGACGCTAGGTACCGTGCCGGGAATGAGATATAGTTCAGATACTAGTGACTGCCGGGCGCTGGCACAATGGCTGGACTGGGTGAACAGATTGCGCGTCAGCAGCGCACCATGGGACCGCTCCTGGTGGCGGCAGTGGTCATCGGCCTTATAGGCCTGCCCGTCGCAGCCTGGCTCGACCTCCGAGACCTATCGGAACGGATGCTGCGCACGCAAGCCAGCGAAATCAGCCGGATCATCGACGAAATGCGCGGATTTTACGGCAGCGACGTCGTGGGGCGCGTGCTGCAAGCAGACGACGCCGTGACCGCGACGCACAACTACCGGGACGTGCCAGGTGCGATCCCTATTCCAGCAACCCTCTCGATCGAACTCGGCAAGCGCATCAGCGCTCACGACGGGTCCGTCAAATATCGGTTCGTCTCCGATCTACCTTTCAAAGGTCGCGACCCCCACCAGCTCGATGTATTCGAGCGGAACGCAATTTTTGCTTTGCGCGCCAACCCGAGGGAGCCGATCATCGAAGTCTCGGGTTCGCTGTTTGACCGGCACGTCCGCGCCGCGGCCCCCGTTGTAATGGGACAAGTCTGCGTGACCTGCCATAACTCACACCCGGACAGCCCCAAGACGGACTGGAAGGTAGGGGATGTCCGAGGGATCCAGGAGATATCAGTCAATCAGCCTATCGCTGCGAACGTCCTCGCCTTCAAGTATCTGCTCCTATATTTCGGCTTCGCGGCGGCGGCGGGCCTGACGTTCATTCTCCTGCAGCGTCGGCAGTCCGCCTTGGTTCAGGGCATCAACAAGGAGCTTTCCGAGGCAAACGACTTCCTGGCCGCGATTTCATTGAAGATCGCCAAATACCTCTCGCCTCAAATTTACAAAAGCATCTTCAGCGGCCAGAAGGACGTCACCATCGCGACCGAGCGCAAGAAGCTCACGATCTTTTTCTCCGACGTCAAGGATTTCACCGCGATCGTGGAACGGCTCCAGCCCGAGGACCTGACGGTTCTCCTCAACGAGTACTTCACCGAGATGTCGAGGATCGCGCTCAAACACGGCGCCACCGTCGACAAGTTCATCGGCGACGCGCTTCTTGTGTTCTTCGGAGACCCGGAGACGCAAGGCATCGAGGAAGACGCGAGAGCCTGCTTGCGCATGGCTGTCGACATGCAGCGTCGGCTGGAGCAGTTGAACAGGGTGTGGCGTGACCGCGGAGTTGAACGGCCCTTCCGAGCTCGCATGGGCATCAACACGGGCTATTGCAATGTTGGGAACTTCGGTTCCGATGATCGGATGGACTACACGATCATCGGAGCCGAAGCGAACTTGGCGGCCCGTCTGCAGTCGATTGCCGAGCCTGGCGGCATCTGCCTCAGCTATGAGACTTACGCGCTCGTTCGCGACCTTGTCCGGGCGCGTCCGTTAGCACCGATTGCCATGAAGGGGATCAGCCGGGAGGTTGTCCCCTACGAAGTCGAGGGCCTCCTGGGTGAACTGGCCCAGCGCCCTCAGGTCATCAGCGAGCACGCGACTGGCCTCGACTTGTTCCTCGATGTTGAGGCAATCGACGAGAACGGGGTCGAGCGGGCGAAGAAACGACTTTCGGAGGCGCTCCTGGCCTTAACCATCCGAAGCAAGCCCGCCGCTTTTTAGGTTCTCTAGAAACTGTCCCACTGTCAGGGCACCTCTATGCCCAGCATCATCTCGCCGAGTGCTGCTCCTCCAAACTCAAGCAGTTCCGCTGGGTCGCAACCCGCTCGAGAAAACCGCCCACTATTACCGCCGTTGTCACTCTCGCGGCTATTGTCTTGTGGTTGCGGTAACTGTCCACACGGCCTAATCGACGATCTCGTTCGTCCAGACCTTGAAACCGGCCAGCGTGCCCGGCCCGAAAATATGGGTCAGCGGCACATCGGCAGCGTCGCGGCCGGAGGCAATCAGGATGCGGCCTATGCGCGGCGCATTGTTGCGCGGATCGAAGGCATGCCAGCGGCCGCCGAGATAGACCTCCATCCAGGCAGCGAAATCCATGTCCGACCACGGTTTCGGCAGGCCGATGTCGCTGATGTAGCCGGTGCAATAGCGGGTCGGGATGTTCAGGGCGCGGCAGAAGGCCACGGCGAGATGGGCAAAATCGCGGCAGACGCCGCTTTGCTCACGATATGCCTCGGCTGCCGTGCGCGTCGGCCGCGCATTGCCGTAATTGAAGATGATGTGGTTGTGGACGAAGTCGCAGACCGCCTGAACCCGTGGAATGCCGAGCGGTGTGTGGCCGAACAGCCGCCATGCCTCGCTCGCCAGCACGTCGCTCTCGCAATAGCGGCTGGGCAGCAGGAACAGCAATGTTTCCGACGGCAGGTCGCGCACCTCGTGCTGCCACGCCACCAGCTCGCCCAACTCGAAGGTTCCCGGGTCGCGGATCACGGCGTCCGTGCCGAAGGTGAAGCGACCGGGCGGGGCGACAAGACGGTTGCACCAATTGCCGAAACTGTCGCGGTAGCTCTCGATCGGCACCGGTGGGTTCGAGGTCAGGAAATCCGGCCGCTCGAGATCGGACGCCCGGGAATAGTGGACGTTGAGCATCGCGATCAGCGGCGCTTCCTGCGGAAAGTCGAAGCTCATCTCGCAGCCGATGTGGATTCGCATTGTCGTCCTGACCGGCCTGCCGGATCAACACCCGGCGAAGGCACGGGCTGTTGCTGCAGTGCAAAAAGATCATCGCACGGACCAACGCGGTTTACGAGCGAATTAGAAACCGCTTGACGGCCGCCGGCCGGCACAGGCGCCAGATTATGCCTCTTGCGGTCGGGCGTTTCTCTTGGTTCATTTCGCTTGCCACAATCGGAGGACGAATCATGGCTAAAGGTGCGATGAAGGCGGGCAAAGAAGCCCGCAAGCCGAAGAAGGACGCGAAGAAACCCGCCGCTGCCCCGACCCTGAAGGCGCCGCCCGTCAAGGCGACCAAACTCAAGGACAGGTAAGTCTCGGCGTTTCGGCGCAAGGCCATGACCGGCGGCATTTCAGGACCAATCGACAGTCAGCGATTGGTCCTGAAATGCCGCCGGCGCTGCTGTTGATTGGGCACCCGAAATTTCTATATCAATGCAGCGAAGACGACTTCGCGCTTTCCGAAAAGACCGGGACGACCCGCAATTCAATGGAGCGTTCCGATGTCGTGGATTCTTCTCTTCTTCGCTGGCCTGTTCGAGATCGGCTGGGCGATCGGCCTCAAATACACCGATGGGTTTTCGAAACCGCTGCCGACGGTCCTGACGGTTGTCTCGATGGTCGTCAGTCTCGCCTTGCTCGGACTGGCGCTGAAGACGCTGCCGGTCGGCACGGCCTATGCGGTGTGGACCGGCATCGGCACAGTCGGCACGGCGCTGCTTGGCATCTGGCTGCTCGGCGAGCCTGCGACGGCGATCAGGCTGGCCTGCATCGCGCTCATCGTCTGCGGCATCATGGGGCTGAAGCTCGCGGCCTAGTTTGGCTGCAAGATTGCAACACAAACGCCTTCAGGGCCGCTGCAAGGCGGCCCTGAATTTGCTTGGTGAAATCGCGCTGTAGGAGCGCTAGCGAGCCGAAAAGCCCGGGGGCGTCCTGCCGGTGCGCTGCTTGCGCGCCGCATAGCGCGCGTCGCGCTTAGCCTTGCGCTCGGCCTCGTCGGCGAGCAAACGAGCGATGCGCTCGTTCTCTTCGGCTTCCCGGATCTTCGCTTCCGCCTGCGCCGCTTCTTCGGCAGCGATACGCGCTGCTTCGGCAGCCGCTTCGCGCTCGGCCTTCTCGGCCGCTTCGCGCGCCAGCTTTTCCTGCTTCAGCCTGGCCTTTTCGGCCTCGCGTATCGCACGAGCTTCGAGGATTGCCTTGCGTTCGGCCTGTCGTGCCAGCACTGCTGGATCGTCTGCTGCCGGCTTTGCCTTGAAGCGCTCGAGAAGCGCCTTCTTTGCCTCGTTTGCGGCATTGCGCCGCTCGAAAACGTCTTTTTCCCTATAGATAGCCAAGTCCACTTCCCTGGAGTCAATTTGCGAGGCTTACATACGCGTGAAAACCCAGAGTTCAAGCGCCAAAACGGTATGCCAGCCATGAAATTCTGAGCTGTTGCAGTCGGGAGACGCCTTTTCGGCTGAATTCGGCTGAAACGGACATGCACTGTTCACCATCCGCCCCTCTGGCGGCGCGGCGGACTGGTCGCTACCTGTAGCGCGAAAAACAAAACGCCAGGATGACACATGATGGAACTCGGTCTCTATACCTTCGCCGACGTCAGCCCGGAACCGGGTCCCGGCGCCATTGGCGCGCATGAGCGGCTGCGCAACCTGATCGAGGAGATCGAGCTGGCCGACCAGGTCGGCCTCGACGTGTTTGGGCTGGGCGAGCATCACCGTCCCGATTATGCGGCTTCAGCGCCAGTCGTGGCCCTGGCCGCGGCGGCCGAACGCACCAGGCGCATAAAGCTGACCAGCGCGGTCACCGTGCTTTCCTCCGACGATCCGGTTCGCGTCTTCCAGCAGTTTGCGACACTCGACCTTCTCTCCGGTGGCCGCGCCGAGATCATGGCCGGGCGCGGCTCGTTCATAGAATCCTTTCCACTGTTCGGCTACAATCTCGAAGACTATGACGAGCTCTTCGCCGAAAAGCTCGACCTGCTGCTTGCCATCCGCGATAGCGTCAAGGTGACCTGGTCGGGCAGGCTGCGCGCTCCGATCAACGATCGCGGCGTCTATCCCCGCCCTTTCCAGGACAAATTGCCGATCTGGATCGCGATTGGCGGCACGCCGCAGTCCGCCGCGCGGGCCGGCGCGCTCGGCCTGCCGCTGGCGCTGGCCATCATCGGCGGCGAGCCGGCACGGTTCGCGCCGTTGTTCGACATCTACAGGGAGGCGGCCAAACGGGCCGGCAACGATCCGGCTGATCTGGCCACCAGCCTCAACGTCCACGGCTTCATCGCCGAGACCACCGACCAGGCGGCCGACGATTTTTATGGGCCGCAGGCCGAGGTGATGAACCGCATCGGCCGCGAGCGTGGCTGGGGTCCAACGTCAAGGGCGCATTTCGACCAATCGCGTGGCCCGAACGGCGCGCTGTTCGTCGGCAATCCCGAACAGGTGGCCGAAAAGATCGTTGCCCAACATAGGATATTCGGCAACGACCGCTTCCTGCTGCAAATGGCGATCGGCACCATGGCGCATGCCAAGACCATGAAGGCGATCGAGCTCTACGGCACCAAGGTCGCGCCGATCGTGCGCAAGGAAACGGCGAAGGCCATCCCTGCCGTGGCCGCGCCGGCCGCCTGATTCATCGGCCCTGATTCACTGGCAAGGGCGCAGTACGGCCTTGCCATCAACGCCGGCTAACGCATCGGCCCGAAAATCGGAATCGATTTTCGGAAAGCACGATGCGTAGATTCAAAGTGTTAGAGCGTGCTTTGTGCGACCAAGTGGACGCACGTCGCTCTAACGGAACTTTGAAGCCGCAAAGGCGTTTCCGCCAACAGCGTACACCAATCGCGGTGTGCCGCCGAGGGCCAGAATGAAAGCCGACCCCGCCGCTTTGGGCGCAGGCGCTGCCGAAAGCCCGGATCCGCGCGTCGAGGCGCGCGCGGACACGCATCTGATGCGTTCGCTGCTCGTCGGGATCTTCATCCTTATGGCGATCTACGCGCTCTCCTTCGCTCGTGCCTTCTTCATGCCGGTCATTCTGGCTTTCCTGCTGGCGCTGACACTGACGCCGATCGTCCGCTTCCTGCGCAAACACGGCATGCCCGATGTTATGTCGGCGACACTGCTGGTGGTGCTGTCGGTCAGCGTCCTCGCCGTGACCGGCTATCTGCTCAGCGGCCCGGTCATCGACCTCATCAACAACACCTCGGTGATCGGCCAGCAATTGACCGAACGGCTCGCGCAACTGCGACGTCCTTTCGAGAGGATCATGGAGATTTCGCGGCAGATAGAGGGACTGACGCAGACATCCCAGGAGCCGGGCGTTCAGAGGGTTGCCATGGCGCAATCCGGCCTTCTCCCGCAAGCCGCCAGCAATTTGCTGTCGGCGGGCACCAGCCTCATCATCGTCTTCGTCCTGTCGCTGTTCCTGCTCGCCTCCGGCACGATGTTCTATGAGAAGATCGTCGAATCCTTCCCTAGTCTCAGCGAAAAGAAGCGGGCACTGCGCGTCGTCTATGACGTCGAACGTGAAATCTCGCACTACCTGCTCACCGTCGCCGTCATCAATACATGCCTGGGGTTGGTCATCGGACTCGGCCTCTGGGCACTCGGCGTGCCCAACCCGCAGGTCTGGGGCGCGGCAGCGGCTCTGCTCAATTTCCTGCCCTATATCGGGGCGCTGATTACAATCACGCTTGTCACGATCATCTCGCTGATCAGCTTCGACAGCATCTCCTACGCACTGCTGGCGCCGGCCTTCGTGCTGTTGTGCGATACCGTCGAGGGCCAGTTCGTGACGCCGACGGTGGTTGGCCGCCGCCTCGAGATCAATGCGGTGGCGATCCTCATCGCTATTGCCTTCTGGTCCTGGCTGTGGGGTTTCGTCGGCGCGCTGATGGCGGTGCCGCTGCTGGTCGTCATCAAGGTGTTCTGCGATCATTTCGACAGCCTCAGCCATGTCGGCAATTTCCTGGCGGCGCAGCATACTGCGGTGGTTGAGGAAGAACTCATCGAGGAGACGAACAGCGCTGCAGCGCAAACCGGCGCGCGGCGTTTGCGGCGCCCGGATTGAATGCCTATATCGAGCTGGTCAAAGCCTGGCTCCCTTCCATGACCGATATCTCCTTCGACATCGACGCCTATTTCGCCCGCATCGGATACACCGGCTTGAGAGATGCTTCGCTGGAAACGCTGGAGTCGCTCCATCTCTTACACCCGCAGGCGATCCCGTTCGAAAATCTCGATCCGTTTCTAGGCCACCCGGTTCGTCTCGATCTCGCCTCGCTGCAGGAAAAGATCGTCGCTCGGGGTCGCGGCGGCTATTGCTTCGAGCACAATCTCATTTTCATGCATGTGCTGAAGGCGCTTGGCTTCGCCGTCAGCGGCCTTGCCGCACGCGTTCTTTGGGGCCAGCCCGATGATGCCATAACCGCCCGGAGCCATATGTTGCTGCGCGTCGAACTCGACGGCCGAACCTACATTGCCGATGTCGGCTTCGGCGGACTGACACTGACAGCGCCGCTCCTGCTTCGACCGGGTCTCGAGCAAAGACCCCCCATGAGACATTCCGCATGGTTGAGACAGGCGATCATTTTCGGCTGCAGGCCAATGTCGGCGGCGACTGGCGGACAGTTTACCGCTTCGACATGCAGCAGAACTATGAGGTCGACTATTCGGTCAGCAACCATTTCCTGTCGACCCACCCAACCTCGCACTTCCTTTCCTCCGTAATCGCCGCACGAGCCTTGCCGGGCCGCCGTTATGCGCTCCGCAACAACCGGCTGTCGACGCATCATCTCGGCGGCCGTACCAAGCAGATGGAGATAGCGACAGCCGCCGAACTCGCCGACGTGCTGGAAGGCCCGCTCGAAATCGCCATTCCCGACCGTGCAGCCTTCCAGGCCATGGCGCGACAGAAGAAAATCCTGGAGGCTTAAGTCGCCATGACCGCCTGTCGCCAATCATCGAAGGCAGCAACGCTTCGCAATCACTCGCCAATTCGCTCGATCTTGCCCGTCATGCTGAGCGGCTGGGATACAAGCGCTACTGGCTGGCCGAGCATCACAACATGCCGGGCATCGCCAGCGCCGCCACCTCCGTCGTCATTGCTCATGTCGCCGGTACCAGGACGATACGCGTCGGCGGCGCGCATGATCCGGGAACCGGGATAAGTTCCGGGAGGACCTCGAATTCAAAATGCCAGAGCGTCCTTTGCACCTGCCTGGACGCGCGGCGTCTGTTCAATTTTTTGAATTTGCGGCCGTGGCGGTCGCTTCCTACATCCCTCCCGTCCACAGGATCCCCGCCATGACCGCTCTTTCCGTTCTCGACCTGTCGCCGATCGTCGAAGGCAGCAACGCTTCGCAATCGCTCGCCAATTCGCTCGATCTCGCCCGCCATGCCGAGCGGCTGGGATACAAGCGCTACTGGCTGGCCGAGCATCACAACATGCCGGGCATCGCCAGCGCCGCCACCTCCGTCGTCATTGCCCATGTCGCCGGCGGCACCAGGACGATACGCGTCGGCGCCGGCGGCATCATGCTGCCCAACCATTCGCCGCTGGTCATCGCCGAGCAGTTCGGCACGCTTAACGCATTGCATCCAGGCCGCATCGACCTCGGCCTCGGCCGGGCGCCGGGCACCGACATCGGCACGGCGCGCGCGCTACGCCGCAACCTCGAGGCCGGCGCCGACAGTTTCCCGCAGGATGTCGTCGAGCTGATGGGCTATTTCCAGCCGGCCGAGGACGGTCAGCGTATCCGCGCCGTGCCCGGCGAGGGCGAGCAGGTGCCGATCTGGATCCTGGGCTCAAGCCTCTATGGCGCGCAGCTCGCCGCCATGCTCGGCCTGCCCTACGCCTTCGCGTCGCATTTCGCGCCGGCCGAGCTCGACCACGCGCTGGAAGTCTACCGCTCGCGCTTCCAGCCGTCGGAACAGCTCGACAAGCCCTATGTCATGCTCGGTCTCAATGTGTTCGCTGCACCCTCCGACACCGAGGCGCGGCTGTTGTTCACCTCGCTGCAGCAGGCCTTCGTCAATCTGCGCACCGGCCGGCCCGGCCGATTGCCGCCGCCGGCCGAGGGATATGAGCGCGACCTCGACGCAACGGCCAAAACAATGCTTGGCCAGGCGCTGTCCTGCGCCGTCGTCGGCGCCCCGGAAACGGTCAGGCAAGGCATAGAAGCGTTTGTCCGCCGCACCGGCGCCGACGAGCTGATGGTCACCGCCCAGATTTTCGATCACGCGGCGCGGGTGCGATCCTTCGAGATCCTGGCCGAAGCCCACAAATCGCTGTCACAAGCGGCCTGACGGTTTTTCCGAGACTGCGAAGGCGCGTTAGGCGCTGACGCTTTGTGCGATCGCGCCCAAGGGCGGCCCAAGTGGCCGGCATGAATTGCGGATCATCAGGCGTCCCTTGAGCGCCAGCTTGCGCGGCGGCGCGTCCCTATTTCCGGCGAGCCGGTCGAGCAGCAGATTGGCCGCCTGCTCGCCGATTGCCTGCACCGGCTGGGCGACCGTGGTCAGTTGCGGCTGGAACACGTCCGACCATGGGAAATCGTCGAAGCAGGCAACCGAAATATCCTCCGGGCAGGACAGCCCGATGTCGCGGATCGCCTTCATGGTGCCGATCACCATCGGATTGTTGGCCGAGAAGATCGCGCTCGGGCGGTCGTGCAGCGAAAGCAGTTGCATCGTCGCGTTGTAGCCGTCGACTTCATGGAAATTGCCGAAGCGGATAAGCTCGTTCTCGACCGGCAGGCCGGCAGCCTGGAGGGCCTCGCGATATCCCGTCATGCGGTCATGCATGGGCGAGATGTCGAACGATCCTGAGATGTAGCCGATCCGCCGGTGGCCGAGATCGATCAGATAGGTGATGGCGTCGAACACCGCGCGCTGGTTGTCGAGGACGACGGTGTCGGTATCGACGCCTTCGCAGACACGGTCGAGCAGCACCACCGGCACGTTGGCGTCATCGACAATTCCCTTGAGGATCGCGCCGTCGCCGACGCGCGCGACGATCAGCCCGTCGACCATCCGGTCGAGCAGCAGCCTGATCTGGTCGTCCTGCGTGTTCAGGTCCTCGTCCGTGCAGCACAGCATGACCGCGTAGCCGGCGCGATCGAATGCCTGCTGGATGACCGACACGACATCGGTGAAGAACGGATTGGTAATATGGGGAACGGTAAGCCCGATGGTGCGGGTCGTCCCCATTTTCAGGCTGCGGGCGATCGCGTTGCGCTTATAGCCGATGTCGCGGATCGCCTGTTCGATGCGCTGGCTGAGTTCGGGACTGACAGTCGCGGTGCCATTGATCAGCGCTGAGACGGTGGCGACCGAAACACGCGCCACTTGAGCCACGTGCAGCATGGTCGGGGCCGTGGACTTCCGCTGCTTTTTTCGCCCTGACGCCATCATTTTCGAAACGTTTCACCGCCTTCTGGCTGCAATATCTACGGAATCTTGCGGTTCCGCGCAAGAATTGAAATTCGTTCACCGGCCTCACCAGATATCAGCTTGACACGATCGAAACGTTTAGATTAGCGTTTGAGACGTTCGACGACGGCGGAAGGGAGGCCGATCTGTCATGGAGCATGGCAATTCCATCACGTCCGGAGATGATGCGGCTGCGGCCGGCCGCTCGGCTGTGGTGCTAAGCGCCGAGCACATTTCCAAGACGTTCGGTGGCATCGCCGCACTTGTCGATGTTGGCTTCGACCTGCGGCGCGGCGAGATCCATGCGCTGATGGGGGAAAATGGCGCCGGCAAGTCGACGTTGATGAAAATACTTTCCGGCGTCTACACGGATTACGACGGAACGGTGAACGTCGATGCCCATCCGATCCGTTTCGCCGGCGTCCGCGATGCCGAGCACGCCGGCATCGCCATCATCCACCAGGAACTCAACCTCGTCCCCGAGCTCAGCGTTGCCGATAACATCTTCCTGGGGCGCGAAAAGCTGATCGCCGGACTTATCGTCGACCGCAAGGCAAGCAGCCATGCCGCCGGTGCGCTGCTGCAGAGGCTCGGCATCGAGCTCAACCCGGAGGCGCGGGTCGGCAGCTTGCGCGTCGGCGAGCAGCAGCTGGTCGAAATCGCCAAGGCGCTGTCGATGTCGGCGCGCATCCTGATCATGGACGAGCCGACATCAGCGCTTTCGCCGGCCGAATGCCAAAGGCTGTTCCGGATCATCCGCCAGCTCGCCGACAGCGGCGTGGCGATTGTCTACATCTCGCACCGCATCGACGAGGTCATGCATCTGGCCAGTCGGGTCACCGTGTTTCGCGATGGACGCCACGTGCTGACCGAGGCGATGGCAAGGCTCGACGAAGACACCATCATTTCGGCGATGGTCGGGCGAAGCCTGCTTGCCTCTTCCCAGGAGGAGCGCGGCCCCAGCGGCAAGGTCGTCCTCTCCGTAAGCGGCTTGTCACTGTCGAAACCCGACCGCCACGGTTGGCGCACCGCGCTTGACGGCGTCGGCTTCGATCTTGCCGAAGGCGAAATTCTGGGGATAGGCGGGCTGCTGGGCTCGGGACGCACCGAAATCCTGGAGACCATCTTCGGCTCCAGCGGCGGACGCGCCGGCGGCGAAATCCGGCTCGACGGCATGCCGGTGGAAATCCGTTCGCCGCGCGACGCTCGCCGGCTCGGCATCGCCCTGGTGACAGAGGACCGCAAGACGCAAGGCCTGCATCTTCAGGCGTCGATCACCGACAATGTCGCGCTGCCGCTGGTCGGCGCGCTGGCGCGGTTCGGCCTTCGCTCGCTGGCCGGCGAGCAAGACCTGGCGCGGCACGCGGTGAAGGCGCTCGGCATTCGCTGCGGGACCATAGAGCAGCCGGCCGGCACGCTGTCCGGCGGCAACCAGCAGAAGGTCGTCATCGGCAAATGGCTGGCGACGCGGCCGCGGGTGCTGTTGCTGGACGAGCCGACACGCGGCATCGATGTCGGCGCCAAGCGCGAGATCTACGATCTCATCTTCAAGCTGGCGCGAGACGGGCTCGCCATCGCCGTCATCAGCTCGGAATTGCCGGAGCTGCTGCATCTTTCCGACCGCATCCTGGTCATGGCCGATGGTCGCCAGACGGGGATCCTCTCGCGCGCGCAAGCCAGCGAGGAGGCCATCATGCGGCTTGCGGCGCCGCGCCGGACCATGACGAGGCCTGCCGCATGAGCATCTTGAACATCCTGTCCCGGACGAAGCTCTATTGGGGCCTGATCGCCATCTTCCTGATCGGCGTGCTGGGCTCGCCGATCAGCTCCAAGGGCAACAACATCTTCCTGTCCTACGGCAATCTGCTCGATGTGCTGCGCCAGGTGTCGACCACCGGCCTGATCGCCACCGGCATGACAGCGGTGATCATCACCGGCGGCATCGATCTTTCCGTCGGCTCGCTGATGGCGATCTGCACCGTGGTCTGCGCCATGCTGCTGACGGTTCCGGGTGTCACGCCGGCGGTGGTGCTGGGGGTGCCGACAGTTGCCGTGGTCGCCCTTTGCCTCGGCATCCTGGTCACCCGTTTCATCTTCCTGAACATCGAAAAATCCCGCGCCGGCTCGCAAGCCACGCACGACATCAGGCTGGATAGCGTTCGTGGGCTGGTCACGCCCGGCATTGTCGGGGTGGTCCTCTGCAGTCTCGTGCTGTGGTTCCTGCTGCCGCAGGTAGGCTCAAAATTCGGCGTGCTCGGCGTGTTGCTGGTGGCGCCTTGCGTCGGGCTGCTGTTCGGCGCGCTCAACGGCTTCATCATCGTTGCCGGGCGGCTGCAGCCTTTCATCGTCACGCTGGCGATGATGGTGACGGCGCTCGGCATCGCCCGGCTGACTGCCGGGCAGAACAATGCGGTGCTGCCGGTCTACACCGGCTCGAACGCCACCGCGGATTTCGAAATCCTGCGCTCGCTGGTCTTCGGCGTGATCCCGATGCCGGGCCTGTTCTTCCTCGGAGCGATCCTGATCTACGGCGCCGTGCTGCGCTTCACGCCGTTCGGCCGCTATGTCTATGCCATCGGCGGCAATGAAGAGGCGGCGCGGCTGTCCGGCATCGCCGCCGGCCGCGTCAAGATCGCCACCTACGCGGTATCAGGGCTGCTGGCCGGCGTGGCGGCAGTGCTTTACGTTGCGCAATACAGGCAAGGCAAGCCGGATGCCGGTGCCGGACTTGAGCTCGATGCCATCGCCGCAGTGGTCATCGGCGGCACCAGCCTGATGGGCGGACGCGGCAGCCTCATCGGCACATTCTGCGGCGTGCTGATCTTCGGACTGCTCTCGAACATCCTGCAATTGCACAACATCAATTCGAACCTTCAGCTCGTGCTGAAGGGGATGATCATCATCGGCACCGTGCTCGTGCAGGAGCGCAATGCCTTTGATCTTCTCTTCTATCTGCGCCTGCCTGGTGGAAAAGCGGCGCACAAGGAAACGACCGCAGCAGAGCGGCCGTCAAAAGAGACCCCGTCTCTAAATCTTGGAGGAAACAAGAAATGAAACGACGTGACATGTTGAAGCTTGCCGCTGTCACCGCGGCGCTGCTGACCACGACCGCGCTTTTGACCAGCGGCAACGCCTACGCTCAGGACAAGAAGTGGAAGATCGGCTTCTCGCAGGTGACGACCATCGAGCCGTGGCGCGCCCAATTCAACAAGGACATTTTGGCTGAGGCTGCCAAGCATCCGGAAGTCGAGCTGATCGTCACCGACGGCGAGGACAAGACCGAAAAGCAGGTCGCCGATGTCGAGAACCTGATCCGTCAGGAGGTCGACGCGCTGCTGGTGTCACCGAAGGAATCCGCCGGCTTGACCGGCGTCGTGCAGCAGGCGATCGATGCCAAGATCCCGGTCTTCGTGCTCGACCGCAATGTCGAAACCAAGGACTACACGCAGTTCGTCGGCGGCGACAACAAGCTGATCGGCCGGGCTGCCGGTGAATACGCCGTCGAGCTGCTCGGCGGCAAGGGCAAGGCCGCGGGCAATGTCGTCGAGATCTGGGGCGGCATGGGCACCCAGCCAGCACATGACCGCCATGACGGCTTCCATGAATTCACCGACAAGGAGCCGGGCATCAAATACCTGCTCGACCAGCAGTCGGGCGACTGGAAACAGGACCAGGCCTACAACATCATGGCCACGGCACTGCGCAACAACGAGAAGATCGACCTCGTCTATGGTCACAACGACCCGATGGCGTACGGCGCCTATCTTGCCGCCAAGGATGCCGGACGCGAGAAGGACATCAAGTTCATCGGCATCGATGGCCTGCCCAATGAAGGCGTGACGCTGGTCAACAATGGCGAGCTGACGGCGACCTTCACCTATGTGACGCCCGGCGCCGAGGGACTGCGGCAGGCGATCAAGTTCCTGAACGGCGAAAAGGTCGAAAAGACCATCACCTTGCCGACGGAGAAGATCACCAAGGAAAACTCGGCTCAGATCCTGAAGGACAACGGCCTCTGAGGCGAAATCGTCGATGACGGCGCCCCTCTCCCCGTTCTACGGGGAGAGGATGCCGGCAGGCAGGTGAGGGGCAGCGCTGACCAAGGCCGTGCTCACGCCAGCTTGGCCAAAAGCTTCATGAAAATCGCGGCCTCCTTGGCGGAAAGCGGCGCCAGCGTTTCCTGCGTGATATCGCGGGCGATCGGGATCAGCCGCTCGATGGCATCGCGGCCTTCAGCGGTCAGATTGACCAGCAGGCGCCTTTTGTCGACCTCATGCTTGGAGAGCTCGACCAGACCGCGCGCCTTGAGCCGGTCGATGACACCTTTCACCGTCGCCGCATCCATGGCGATCAGGCTGCCAAGCTGGTTCTGAGAGGTCTCGCCGACGTCGTGCAATTTGGCCAGGGCGGCAAATTGCGGCGGTGTCAGGTCGGCGATATGTGCCGCGAAGATCGAGACATGGCGCTGGTGCGCCTTGCGCAGGATGAAGCCAACCTGCTCCTGCAGGCGGTAATCGTTTTCGTCAGGCTCCTCCGCCTCGACCAGCTTGAGCTTGATGTCTTCGGCGCTCACCGCAGTCCGTCCCATGCCTTGATGTCCTTGGCCGCGAGGCCGCCCATGCGATCATGCACGCGCGGGCCGCAGGTCATGGCGAGGCAGAACAGGATCTCGTCGGGACGAGGCCCGTCGCTGATGCCGACCTCCATGGCATCGAAATGGCTGCGCACATAGGCGGCGTTGATATGGCCGAGCGGCACGTCGAGCTTTGAACCGAAGGCGCCGACCTTCTTTGCCGATGGCACGATCGCCTTGGCGTCGCCGAGCCGCTCGCGCATGGCGTAGCCACCCGGCACATGCCATAGCGCGCCATGCTCGAGCTCGCCGGCGATACCGACGATGGCGCCTTTGCCATAGCCGTCGATCTGCTTTACGTCGCCGCCCAATGCGGCGATGAGCTTGTCGGCGAGCAGCAGGCCGAGCGGCTTCAGATCGTCCATCGCGCTCTGCAGGTCTTCCACGTAGCGGCCCGCGAACGGGTTCTTCACCACAGCCATCGCAGCGGCGCGGCGGCGCGGCACCTTCGCCACCGGCCCGCCCTCGTGAAAGATCTCTTCGGTCAGCACCGCAACCTTGCGGATCGCAAACTCAGGCATGGGCAATTTCCTTCCTTGATTTCTCGTTGGGCGCAGCGAGCGCCATGGGACCGGCGATCCGTGCCTGACCGGCAAGGAAAAGCGCTGAGGCGGCAATCAGGCCGTGTCGCCGAAAATCCTCGACGACAGCAAGCCCGCTGTCCAGCGCAGCGGCTATTTCGCCTGATGAAAGCACGCCGACGCCCTGGGTGACCAGACGATCGCCAAGGTCGCTGTCGGGCGCCAGATCGCGCGCCGGCACGCGCTCGATGGCGGGATGACCGGGCAGATCGACGGCATTGGCGATCAAGGTCGCGGCGGCATCGGCTTCAGCACCCGTCCGCGCCAGCACGGTGACTGCGTCGGCGATGCCCAGCGAAAAGGAACGGCCGCGCCAGCCGCTCGTCGCGACGCCGCGGATCCCGTCTTCGGCGCGGATCGTGATACGGTCCGCCAGTCCATGACCTGTCCCGGCAATGGCGAGGGTCATGGACCGGCCGTTGCCGAGATGGATCGCGCTGTCACCGCCATTGTTGACATAGGCGCGATCGAGCCGGCGCCCGGCCAGCAACGCGCCAAGCATTTCGTCGGCTACCGAACCGGCGACGGCAGCCATCGGCGTGATGAATTGTTTCGCTAGCGGAACAACCGCCGCTTCCATGCGCCGCGCCGTCGGCCCAGCGAAAGCACGTGGCCGCGACGAAGCCGGACGGCGCAGTTCTGGGAGGTCGTCGACGATCTCCTGCAGGATTGTCTGGAACCGCGCTACCGCCTGGCTGTAGGCGGCGCGGCATTCGTCCGCATCGCCAAAAGCCTCGATGATCAGGTCGATCGGGCCATGATTGAGATGCAGCCGCCTGCCGTCCTCAAGCCAATGTGCCTGCGGGCCGTTCATCACCCGGACCCGTTGCTCGCGGCACGCCGCAACTGCGCCAGCGGCGGCCACGGATTGCTGGCCGGCGCGCCCGTGCCGCGGCGCGGATTGAGGTACTCACCGCCCTTGGCAAGAATATCCTCGACGCTGCGGATCTCAGCTTCGTAGCCACCAAGCCTGACATAGTCGTCGCGGCGCAGGGTGAACTCGATCGGCGCCACCAGCGCCGGCGTCGGCACATAGCCGAAGGCACCTTCCGGCACCCGGGTGACATCGACCATCAGCGTGATGCCGCCGCCCGGCCAAACATAGACCGGCGCGCCGCCAACGGTGACATAAGTCGTCAGGCCCTGCACCGAGCGGGTCAGATTGACCGGGTTCTCGGTGACACCGGCGCGCAGCGAGCCGCCGGCACCGCCGACGAACAGCACGGTGCACAGCGCCGGCTCGCAATTGTCCTCGATCAGGCCGACGGATTTCTGCAGCCGCTCCGGGAAGGGCTTTTGCACCGGCTTCAATTCATCATCGAGCTCGTAATAGGCGAACTGCTCGCCGGTGGTCGAGACCATCAGCAGCGACAGGCCGGGGCGGGCGCCCTTCTTGGCGTTCCATTCGCCGAGGATCGACAGCGGGTCGGAAATGCTGGTGCCGCCCCAGCCGAGGCCGGGCTCGGACACCTTGAAATAGCGGCCCGGCGTCGAACGGCGGCCGATGATCTTGATCCCGGTATCCTGCCAGCCGAGCACCTTGCCGGCCTGATGCTCGGAGACGACGCCGGTGATGTGGTCGTCGACCACCACCACCTCGTCGACCAGGCCGCGCCACTGGGTGGCGAACATGCCGATGGTGGCCGAGCCGCAGCCGACGCGCATGCGATGTTCGACCTTGCCGTCGATGACCGGTGGCTTGCCGGCTTCGATGATGACCGTGGCACCGCCGTCGATGGTGAGCTCGACCGGCTTGCGGTTGCATAGATTAAGCAGCGCATCGCAGGTGGCGCGACCTTCGGCCTTGGAGCCGCCGGTCAGGTGATGCACGCCGCCCAGCGACAGCATCTGCGAGCCATATTCGCCTGTCGTGACATGGCCGATTGCCTCACCCGCCGCGCGGACCGTGGCAGTCTCGGGACCAAGGTGGCGGTCGGTGTCGATCTTCACCTTGACGCCGCAGTAGGAGAAGATGCCCTCGGTGACGACGGTGACGAGATCGACGCCTTCGACCTCCTGGCTGACGATGAAAGGCGCCGGCTTGTAGTCGGGATAGGTGGTGCCGGCACCGATCGCGGTGACGAAACGGCGGCCGGTGTTGACCAGTTCGCCGTCCCATTCTTCGCCCTCGGCGACAAAAGGCACAACCGCAGCGCCGGTCTCGGCTGCATGGTCGAGGATGGTCAGCGGATCCATGCGGACGATCCTGCCGCCGACATTGCCGTAGCGATCACAGGCGCCGGTGCGGCCGTCTGATATGTAGCACATGACCGGGCAGGCGTCGCAGCGGATCTTTTCCGCCACCTGCTTCTCGCCGGGATCGTGGGTCTCGAAGCGTTCGGCAAGCTCGCTCATCGGCGTGCCTCCTTATCGCGGATCGCAGCGCGGATGCGGCTCGGCGTCGCCGGAATTTTGGCGACCAGGACGCCGGTGGCATGACGGATCGCATTGAGGATCGCGGGCGCCGTCGGGATCAGCACATGCTCGCCCAGGCCCTTGGCGCCAAAGGGTCCTTCCGGATCCGGAACTTCGATCAGGATGGTCTCGATCGGCGGCACGTCGCCGATGGTCGGGATGAGATAGTCGTGCAGGTTTTCGGTGCGGCCGGGAATGTACTCCTCCATCAGCGCCATGCCGATGCCTTGCGCGATGCCGCCCTCGATCTGGCCTTCGGCGAGCAGCGGATTGATCGCCTTGCCGACATCATGCGCGGCGGTGATCTTGATCAGCTTCACCGTGCCGAGCTTGAGGTCGACCTCGAGTTCAGCGATCTGCGCGCCATAGCCGTAGACCGCATAGGGCTTGCCCTGGCCCTTGGCGTCGAGCGGCAGCGTCGGCGGGTCGTAGCTTTCCTCGGCGCGGAAGACGAAGCCGTCAGCATCGGCCTTCAGCGTGGACAGATCGATATGCCGAGTCGCTTCGCCCTCGCGGATGACCAGGCTTGTGCCATCCAGAGCGATCGCTGCCTTCTCCGACACATTGGCGAAGCGCAGCATGGTCTCGCGCAAGGCGCCGCCGGCCTTTTCGGCGGCCTTGCCAGTGACGAAGGTCTGGCGCGAAGCAGACGTCTTGCCGGCATCGGGCGTGATCGCCGTGTCGGCGCTTTTCAGCCGGAATTTTTCGAGCGGCAAGCCAAGCGCGTCGGCGCAGATCTGGGCAATGACCGTGTTCGAGCCTTGCCCGATATCGACGGCACCCTGATGCAGGACGACATCGCCTTCAGCCGAGATGCCGACCCTGATGGTCGATGGATTTGGCAGCGAGGTGTTGCCACAGCCATACCAGCAGGAGGCGACGCCGACGCCGCGTTTCCTGCTGTCATTGGCACTGTTGAATTTTTCGGCATCGGCAAGCGCGCGCGTCCAATGCGGCCGCAACGCTTCGAGGCACTCGGCAATGCCAACGCCTGCTTCCAGCCTCTGTCCGGTAACCGTTTCGGCTCCGTTACGAAGACAGTTTTTCAGGCGAAAATCGAGCCGGTCCAACCCAAGCTTTTCGGACAGCTCGTCATAGAGTGTTTCCTGCATGATCGTCGCCTGCGGCACGCCGAAACCGCGGAAGGCGCCGGAGATCGGGCCATTTGTGTGGATGGCGCGGCCTTCGGCACGGTAATTTGGCGTCGCATAGGGACCGGAGGCGTGCACCGGCACGCGGTTGGCGACGGTCGGGCCCCAACTCGCATAGGCGCCGGTATTGAAATCGCCTGCGAAGACCATGCCGGTGACGCGGCCATCGGCATCGGCGCCGATGGTCGCCTTCATCTCGGCGGGATGACGCTTGGTGGTCGAGATCATCGATTCGTTGCGGGTGTAGGCGAGTGCCGCCGGCCGCCCGGTCTTCATCGCGACCAAGCCGATCAGCGGCTGCAACGAGACGTCGAGCTTGGAACCGAAGCCGCCGCCGGTGGCTGTCGGCACGATACGCACCTTGTCAACGGCAAGGCCAAGCACTTTTGCCACGTCGTCGCGGTCCATGTAGGGCGCCTGCGTGCAGGCGACGACGACGAGCGTGCCGCCATCCATATAGGCATGGCCGGCTTCAGGCTCGATATAGGCGTGCTCGACATAGGAGGTATCGATGGCGCCGGAAACCACGAAAGCCGCGCCGGAAAGCGCGGCTTCGGGGTCACCGCGCTCGACGAAGCCAGTGGTGAGCAGGTTTGCCGGCCGGTTCTCGTGGATCAGTTGCGCGCCGCCGGCTCGCGCCTCGCAAGGCTGCAGAAGGTATGGCAACTCGGTCCAACGAACAGGAAAATCCGAAAGATCGAGATCGAGGATGGCCTCGCGCTCGCCGGCAACCAGCGCCACTGCCTCGCCGCGAAAGCGCGAAAAGCCTTCGGCCAGCGCCGGCTGGTCGGCAAAAGGCGCAATGACGCCGAAGCTGTTCTTTCCCGGAATGTCGGCAGCGGTGAAGACGCCGACGATGCCGGGACGGGTTTTCACCCAGGCGTCGAGATCGCCGAAGGCGAAGCGGGCGTGATGATGTGGCGAGCGGACCACCAGCACCGCCAGCGCATCGGCCGGGAAGGAATCACCGCCGAATTTTTCGCCGCCGGTGACTTTCGGCAGGCCGTCGAGCCTGATCGGAGAGGAGCCTACAGCATGGCCTGAGATTGGCATTCTGCGGTCAAGGTCGAGATCGAGCCGCTGAAGTTGGTGCTGCCCCTCACCCTTACCCTCTCCCCGTGAAAGACGGGGAGAGGGGGACGCCAGCGCTGGAGCTTCGTCCTTCTCCCCGTCACCGTACGGGGAGAAGGTGCCGGCAGGCGGATGAGGGGCAGTGCCGTCCGTCGATATTTCGCTCGCGAACCGTCCAGCATCCATCACCGCCGCAACGATCTTCCGGTACCCGGTGCAGCGGCACAGGACGCCGCCCAGCGCATCCTGGACTTCGGTTTCGCTCGGGTTCGGCTCCCTGTCCAGCAGCGCGGTTGCCGCGATTAGCAGGCCGGGCGTGCAGATGCCGCACTGCGCGGCGCCATGGTCGAGGAATGAAGCCTGCAGCGCCGACAATCTGCCATTGGCGAGCCCTTCGACCGTGGTCACCACGGTGCCAGCGGCAGACGCCGCTGACATGAGGCAGGCGCAGACAGGTTCGCCGTCGACAAGCACCGTGCAGGCGCCGCAGTCGCCGGCGTCGCAGCCGATCTTGGTGCCGGTCAGGCGCAATTCGTCGCGCAGCACCGAAGAGAGACGACGAACCGGCGGCACGCAGACAGAAACGGCGGCGCCGTTGACCACGAAGGCGATGTCGGCGCGTTCCATGCTCATGCCAGGCTGAGCTTTGCTCATGCCGCCACCGCCTTGTCATTCGATGCGTGACCCGCGGCATCAAGCACGGCGCGGGCGACGATCTCGCGCGCGGCGTCCAGCCGGTATTCGGCGCTACCGCGGACGTCGCCGATCGGCGACAGCTCGTCCATCGGCGCGGACTGGATCGCAGTGACGAGGGCGTGGTCAACCGGGAGGCCGCGCAAGGCTGCTTCGACACTTGCAAGACGTTTGGCGACCGCTGAACAGGAGCCGACGGCGACGGCAGCGTTGCCGACGATGCCGTCCTCAACGGTCAGACGGGCGGCCGCCATGGCTATTGAAATGACGAGATAGCGACGGGCGCCGAGCTTCACGAAAGCCGACGTGCCGGCGGAGGCGTTTTTCGGCACGCGGATGGCGGTGACCATTTCGCCCGGCTGCAGTTCCGTGCGGCGGTTTCCCAGGATGAATTTTTCCAGCGGCAGATGGCGGGCCATCGCTGCCGAGCGCAGCTCGACCTCGGCGTCGAGAATGAGCAACGCCGGCACGCCGTCGGCGGCCGGAGAGGCATTGCAGAGATTGCCGGCGATGGAGGCGACGTTCTGGATCTGCACGGAGCCGACTTCCCGCGCCGCCTGCTTCAGCGCATCGAACGCCGCCGGCAGCGGATGACGGACAAGATCGGTCCAGGTCGTGCGCGCGCCGATGACCCAATGGTCCTTGGTTTCGGCGATATCGCGCAGCGTTGCGAGACCGTTGATGTCAAGGACATTCTCGCGGAAAGGCTTGGCCCCTTGTGCCGGGTAGAAATCGGTGCCGCCGGCAAGGATGCGCCACGAAGCCTCGCCAAGCAAAGCGAGAGCCTCGTCGACGGTGGTGGGTTTCGCGTAACGGATCACGCTTTGCCTTCCCAGAAATAGGGATCCTTCCGGCATTCGGGCCGGTCAAATTCATTCGTATGCAAATGATATCAAGCCGGCAGGAATTGTCAAAGCCAGAGTTTCGGGCCGCTCTCCGCATCGGCGCGGCGGCACGCATTTGTTATACCGTTGGAGGTTGACGCAGCCGGCCATCTGGTCGAGTTTCTGCATCCGGTCGCGTCAGCGGCATTTTTCGGTGGAACCTGGCTTCGAACACCGGATTCCACGTTTCGGCAGACTTCCGGTTCGGGTCATGCCTCCGGACAAACAAGAGGGAGGCCCATGGCCGACGAAGCGCTTGTCATCATCGACCTGCAGAACGATTTCTGCCCGGGCGGCGCGCTGGCGGTGGCCGGCGGCGACGAGATCGTGCCACTGGTCAACGACCTGATCCGGCGGACCGAACATGTCGTGCTGACGCAGGACTGGCATCCCGCCGGCCATTCGAGCTTTGCCTCCAGTCATCCCGGCAAGCAGCCGTTCGAGACCATCGAGATGCCTTACGGCCAGCAGACGCTGTGGCCGGACCATTGCATCCAGGGCAGCCTAGGCTCGGACTTTCACTCCGGCCTCGCCTGGACCAAGGCCGAACTGGTCATCCGCAAGGGCTTCCGGCCGGCGATCGACAGCTATTCGGCTTTCTTCGAGAACGACCATACGACGCCGACCGGCCTTGCCGGCCATCTCAGGGAGCGCGGCATCGACACGCTGACCCTGGTTGGTCTTGCGACCGATTTCTGCGTCGCCTTTTCGGCGCTCGATGCGGTCAAGCAGGGCTTCCACACAACAGTGCGGCTCGACGCCTGCCGCGGCATCAATCTCAACGGGTCCGTCGAGACGATGCTGAACCGGATGCGTGATGCCGGCGTGACGCTGGCTTGAACATCACCAATCGCATCCGACACAATTCCAGAGGGGGCCTTATGCGGTTTGCGGCGGCTTTGACGGCGGGCGCTGTGGTGGCAGTCGCAACCCTGCTTCCGGACATAGCGCTCGCAGCCGAGGCCCACGAGTTGCCAGGCGAAACAATGTCGCTGTGGTGGGCGCTTCCCTTTGCCGGCCTGCTTCTGTCGATCGCCACCGGGCCATTGCTCTTCCACCATGTCTGGGAGCACCACTACGGCAAGATCACCCTCTTCTGGGCGGCGCTTGTGGTCGTGCCGCTGGCGGTTGCGTTCGGCATGCCTTCGGCCACGGAAGCGGTACTGCATGCGCTGCTCACCGAATATATGTCGTTCATCATTCTTCTGTTTGCGCTGTTCACCATTTCGGGCGGCATCCTCGTCGCCGGCAACATCCATGGCACGCCGCTGGTGAATGCCGGACTGCTGCTGATCGGGGCGATGCTCGCCTCGGTCATCGGGACGACCGGCGCCTCGATGATCCTGATCCGGCCGATCCTGCGCGCCAACGACAATCGGCCGTTCAACGCCCATGTCGTCATCTTCTTCATTTTCCTGGTGTCCAACATCGGCGGCTCGCTGACGCCGCTCGGCGACCCGCCGCTGTTCGTCGGCTTCCTGCGCGGCGTCGATTTCTTCTGGACCACCACCAATCTCTATCAGGAGACACTGTTCGTCGGCGGCCTGGTGCTGGCCGTCTTCCTGGCCATGGACATGGTCCTGCACCGCCGCGAGGCCGGCGCGCCGAAGATCAAGGATCCGACACCGGATGCGAAGGTGCGCATCCGAGGCCTGGCCAACATCCCGCTGCTGGCCGGGGTGATCGGCGCGATCCTGCTTTCCGCGACCTGGAAGCCAGGCCTGGCTTTCTCCGTCCAGGGCGTGAGCCTTGAACTGCAGAACCTCGTGCGCGACGCCATCATCCTGGCGCTTGCTTTCCTTTCGCTAGCGGTCTCGCACAAGAGCCACAGGCAGGCGAACAACTTCCACTGGGAGCCTATCGCCGAGGTGGCGAAACTGTTCGCCGGCATCTTCATCTGCATCGTGCCGGTCATCGCCATTCTCAGGGCCGGCCCCGACGGCGCGCTGGCGCCGCTGGTCTCGCTTGTCAGCTCGCCCACGGGCGAGCCCAACGACCTTGCCTATTTCTGGATGACCGGAGCGCTGTCATCCTTCCTCGACAATGCGCCGACATATCTGGTGTTCTTCGAGCTCGCCGGCGGCGACCCGCAGCATCTGATGACCACCTTCGCCTCGACGCTGGCGGCGATCTCGGCCGGCGCAGTGTTCATGGGCGCCAACACCTATATCGGCAATGCACCGAACTTCATGGTCTATGCCATTGCCAGGCATCGCGGCGTGAAGATGCCGGGCTTCTTCGGCTACATGGCATGGTCGGGCGCGGTGCTGATCCCGATATTTTTTCTTGCCGGCTTTATGTTCTTCGGGTGACTACCCTACTCCGACATAGCGGCGGACCGCCGACGGATCGGCGCGGAGCTCCTCGACATCGACGGTCTCACGGTTACGGCCGTTCTCGATGAACGAGACCCGGTCGGCGACGGACAGCACCGCATCGACCCGCTGCTCGACCAGGATCGTCGAGACGCCAAGGTCGCGCAGCTTCGACACCGTCTCGCGGATTCTGGCGATCATCGACGGCATCAGGCCTTCGGTCGGCTCGTCAAGCAGAAGCACCTGCGGTTCGAGGCACAGTGCCCGCGCCATGGCCAGCATCTGCTGCTCGCCGCCCGACAGTGTGCCGGAGCGTTGTCTGAGCCGCTGGCGCAGCAGCGGGAAAAGGTCGAGCACGTTTTCGCGCGTCGTCTTGCCCTTGCCGCGAGCCATCAGGCCGATCTCGATGTTTTCCGCCACCGTCATCTCGGCGAACAACCGCCGGCCCTGCGGCACATAGGCGACGCCTGCCTTCGGCACGTCGTGCGCCGGCAGACCGGTCAATTCCTTGCCTTCGAGCCTGATCGAGCCGGCGCGTGAGGGAACGAGGCCCATGATCGCCTTCAGCGTCGTCGTCTTGCCGGCGCCGTTGCGGCCAAACAGGCAAAGCACTTCGCCCTTGTTCAGCACGAGGTCGAGACCGTAGAGCACCTGGACCTCGCCGTAGAAGCAGTCGAGCCCAGAGATGGTCAGTGCTTCAGACCGTGTTTCAGTCATGGGGTCGTCCCCAAATAGGCAGCCTGCACCTCGGCATTGGCGCGGACCTGCTCGGGCGTGCCTTCGGCCAGGATCTTGCCGGCGTTGAAGACGGTGATACGGTCGGCAAGCTGCATGACCACCGGCATGTTGTGTTCGATCAGAAGCACGGTGGCGCTTTTGGCGATCTCGCGCACCAGCCCGATGAAGTTGTCGATCTCGCTGTCGGCCAGCCCCTGCGTCGGCTCGTCGAGGATCAGCAGGCGCGGCTTCAGCGCCAGCCCCATCGCCACTTCGAGCAGGCGCTGATGGCCATAGGACAATTGCCCGGCCGGCATGTGGGCGCGGTCGGCAAGGCCGGTGCGCTCCAGCGCCGCCATGACGCCGGCATGGACGGCGCCTTTCGAGCGGCCATCGGTCAGCGTGCGCTGCACCGGCAGCGCGACGTTGTCGTAGGCGGTGAGATTGGCAAAGACGCTGGTAATCTGGAAGGTGTAGGCGATGCCAAGGCGGACCCTGGCGTAGGCCGGCAGGTTGGTGATGTCGGCGCCGTCGAAGACGATCATGCCCGACGATGGCTGGATGCGGCCGCTGACCAGGCTGACGAAGGTGGTCTTGCCGGCGCCGTTGGGGCCGATGACGGCGCGGATCTCGCCCGGCATGAGGGCAAAATCGACGCCATCGACGGCACGCAGGCCACCGAAATTGCGGGACAGACCTTTGGTCGTCAGCAGCGGCATCATGGCAGCCATCCGAGCCAACGCTGGCGGATGGTGCCGAGAATGCCCTTGGGGAAGAACAACACCAGCAGGATGAGGGCGATGCCGACGATCAGCAGGTAGGCCGAGGTGTAGCCGCTGGTGATGTCGACGACATAGTACATGAACAGCGTGCCGATCAGCGGACCGAGCGTGGTGGCAGCACCGCCGAGCAGCACCCAGAGCAGCGGCAGGATGGAATATTGCACCGAGGCGAAAGTCGAGCCGACATAACCGAACAGCAGCGCGTAGGCGGCGCCCGAGGCCGCACAGATGGTGCCGGAGACGACGACCGCGGCGAGCTTGTTGGAAAACGTGTCGTAGCCGAGCATTTTGGCCCGCTCCTCGTTCTCGCGGATAGCGACCAGCACACGGCCATACCTGGAGCGGACGACGGCGAGCGTCACCAGCAGCACGATCGAGAACAGGACGAGCGCGCTCATGTAGCGCACGGTCGGATTGGTGAGGCCGAGCGACGTGTTGCCCAAGACAAGCACACGCGCCGACTGCGGCACCACCAGGCCCTGGTCGCCGCCGGTCCAGGCGGCGAAATAGAGGATTATGAGGTAGAACACCTGCGCGAACATCATGGTGACGATCATGAAGGCGACGCCAGAAGTGCGCAGTGCAAGCACCCCGATCACAAGCGCGAGAAGCGCGCCGCAGGCAAGCCCGGCGGCGAAGGCGGCCGGCACGCTCCAGCCGAGATGGATGACGGCAAGGCCGGCGCCATAGAGCCCCGCCGAAAAGAACATGGCATGGCCGAGGCTGAGCAGCCCGACATAGCCGAACAGCATGTTGTAGCCCATGGCGAAGACCGCCAGTACCATGATGCGGGCGAGCAACCCGTGATGATACTCGGGCAGGACGAAGCTAAGGGCGAACAGCAGGATAATGACGCCCAGATGCAACGCATAGGCTTTTGCCGGTGAAGCCTCCTTCATCGCGATGCCGTCCCGAACAGCCCTTGCGGCCGGAACACCAGCACCATGGCAACCAGCAGCGTGGCGATGATCTTGGCCAGCGTCGGCGAGAAGAACACCGAGATAACGCCGTCCGACAGGCCGATGAGCACGGCGGCGACGACGGTGCCGCGCAGCGAGCCCAGCCCGCCGATGATGACGACGATGAAGGACAGCAGCAGCGGATCCTGCCCCATCAGATAGTGCGCCTGGCTGATCGGCACGATCAGCACCGCGGCCACCGCCGCCAGCATGGCGCCGAGCGCGAAGACGCCGGCATAGACGCGGTCGACCGGGATGCCGAAGGCCTGCGCGGTCTCGCTGTCATATTGCGTGGCGCGCATGACGAGGCCGATTTTCGTGCGCGTCAGCACGAACCACGTTGCGACAAGCAGAAGCGCGGACGCGGCGATGATCGACAGCTTGTAGCCGGAGTAGCCGAACCACGGCAGAAGGATGCGGTAGCTGAAGGGCGGCTCCACCGGCCGTGCCTCCGGACCATAGAAGGTCAGCGCCAGTTGCTGGATGATGTAGAGCATGCCGATGGTGGCGACGATGGTGGCTTCCGGATTGTAATTCAGCCGGCGCAGCACCAGCCGCTCGGCGACCAAGGCGATCAGGCCGACGATCAGCGGCGCCAGCACCAGGGCGGCCACGAAGCCGAGCGCCGGATGGCCTGATATCGCCGTGGAGATCGCCCAGGCAAGCACCGCGCCCAGCATGAAGAACTCGCCATGAGCGACATTGACGACGCGCATGACGCCGAACACCAGCGACAGGCCAAGCGCCGTCAGCGCCAGCACAGCGGAGGTGACGAGGCCTTCAAGGGCGGCGAGGAGGAGGTGGGGTCCGAAGTGCATCGGTTATACGCTGGCAGGTGCCAGGTGCACCCCCCTCTGGCCTGCCGGCCATCTCCCCCTCAAGGGGGGAGATTGGCTGTCACTGGCCTCGCGCTCCGTTCTACGGCGCGGCAAGTTGAACATAGGCGTCGATGAAGGAGTGATCTCCCCCCTTGAGGGGGAGATGTCCGGCAGGACAGAGGGGGGTGGCTCGAAGTGCACTACGGCTAAAACAGCTAACCTCACAGCGGCTGGGTCGTGTAATCCCCTTCCGGCTCGTAGAGGCCGTCCTCGATCTTGGTCTTGTGGACGACATTCAGCCGGCCGCCTTCGACCTTCGAAATGTTCTGGATGCCAAAGCACTGATGGATCTTGCCGTTGAAGGTCTTCGGTCCTTGCGGATGCTCGGGGCCTTCGGCGAACTCGGTCAAGGCTTCGGTCGCCTCGACCAGCTTGGCGCGGTCTTCCGGACCCTTGTAGCCGGCATCCTCCATGGCCTTCTTGACGACATAGAGCGTTTCCCAGCAGCCGAACATGTGGGCGGCGGTGGACACGTCCTTGGGATCACCGACGGCAGCGCCATTGTCGTCGATGCCGACGGCGGCGCGATAGGCCCTCTGCGCGGCGGAGTCGTCAGGCTGCGCGTAGCGCGGCGAGCCTTCCCAGAAATGGCTGCCGTCGAGGAATTCCAGGCCGGGGCTGTTGATGTCGGTGGCCTCGAGCGAATCGATGAAGCCGAACAGCTGCGGCCGGTTGGAGCCGTAGAATTCGCCGAGTTCCTTGACGAAGGTGAGCACCGCCGGGCCGACCATGACGTGGTAGATCACCTCGGTCTCGGCCGGGATCTGCGGAAAATATTTGGTGAAGGACGATTCCGTCGGCGGGATGGCGATCTGGGCGATGACCTCGGCGCCTTGAGCCTTCAGTGCCGGCGGCAGGTAGTCGCGATGATCGTAGCCGAAGGCGAAATCGGGAAAAATCTGTGTCACCTTCTTGCCGGCGTTCGTCGCGATCCATGGCGCCATCGACTGGATCTGGCTCTTCACGTCGGTGATGCCGGGCTGAAAGACGTAGCGGTTGAGCTTGGTCGAGGCGACGTGGTGGCCTTCGCTGACGACAAAATAGGGCATCTTGGCTTCGCCGGCGGCGGGCGCCGAGCCGATGACGACATGCGAAAACAGCGTGCCGTAGACGATGTCGGTCTTGTGCTGGGTGGCGAACTTGCCGACCACTTCGGCGCCTCGGCCGGGATCGGTGCCGTCATCCTCGATGATGACCTCGACCGGCCGGCCGTTGATGCCGCCGGCTTCGTTGATCGCCTTGACCGCAGCGGCGGTGGTCTTTTCATACCAGCGGCCATAGGCGGCACCAATGCCGGTGCGGTGGGACTGGAAGCCGATCTTTATCGGCGCCGAGCTCTGCGCCTGGCTGTACCGCACGAACCCAGGCGCGACGGCAAGGCCGGCGCCCGCGGCCAACCCCTTCAGCGCGGTGCGGCGGGTGAGGCCGGTTTTGGAGAGATCGAAAAACCCATTCTTGTCAGTCACGGCAGTTCCCCTTGTTTTTTTGAGTTTTGACCAATGGCTGTAGCGAGGTGGACCACTCTTAATAAGAGGGCCGAAATTGCATGTGTACAAACTAAATCACCAAAGCCCTGATGTGGCAAGCGGGCTTTCCCTGGGGATTAATCGACGCCATCGAGCCGGGCTTTTGTCTCATCCGGCCGCCGGCGTGGCAAGCAACCACAGGCCGAAGACCGTATAGGCGATCATCAGCACGGTGAGCGGAAACTGGCTGAGCGTGGCGCGGGCGGGAACCGGGTGCAGTCGCCAGGCGAGGCCATGCGCGACGAGCACGGCGAGCATGTGACCGGCGATGATGACGCCGGCCTGGAGATTCCACAGCCACCATGCCGAGCCGGCGCCGGCGACCACGCCGGCTTCGATCTGCATGTCGGCGGTGCCGAACAGGTTCCAGCCCAGCGCAAACGGGTCGGAAAGCGCAGCCACCGCATATTGGCCGTCGACGAGCAGCGCCGTCAGATAATGCGCGACATGATAGGCAAGCGCGATCGGCACGATCGACCAGACCAGCAGCCCGGCGGCCTGACTGAGGGAATGCTCGCTTCCGGCCAGGCGCTGGCCGAGGACAGTTGCAAGAATGAATGCGGCTGCAAGCAAGACGAACGTCAGCACGAGACCGAAGGTGCCGATGCCGACCACCGCCGTGCGGCCGGGAAACTCCAGCGGATTGATGCCGAACAGGCCGAGCCAGAAGAAGGTTTTCGACAGGCCGTCGAAGGAGACCGACGACAGCGCCAGCAACAGGAAAGCGAGGCCACTGGGCGACAGCGGCGCGGCATTGCTGAGCTTGGCGCCCGGCCAGCACAGACTGAGCCGGCCGTCTTCATTGCGCTCGACTTCATTGCGCTCGACGACGGCGAAGCGCGCAATCACGGCGAAGAAGACGGTCAGGAACTCGCCTCGCCGGCTCCAGTCGCGGTAGCCGAACACCAGCATGGCGGCAAAGCTCAGCAGCCAATAGAAGCCGGCGGCCCAGCCCAACCGTGCCGGATCGTCGGGCGCCGGGTCGATCAGCTCGAACCAGGCGAAGGCGAAGAACAGCGCGACGGCCGGCCAGCGGCCGAGCCACGGAGGCGGGCGCCATGTCCGCCGCTTGCCGAACAGGTGTGAGATGACACGCCAAGGCCCGTACCAGGGGTTCAGCCAGGACCAGAGATTGCCGAACAGGCCCTGCAGCGAGGCCAGCCCAACCCAGAGCAGCGTCCAGATGGTGAGGGGCAACGGGTTGGAGAGCGGATCGCGGCTGCCGAACAGGCCGGCCGCGACAAGAATTGCAAAGCCGGCAAAGGATATCAGACTGACGATAGTCCGTGCGCCGTCGCCGAATGCGAAAAGCGGCAGGCGCCGCCGCCAGAGGCGGTTGATGGAGTCCGGCGGCAGCAGCGCCAGAACGAGGAAGCTGGCGGCGACCGCGAGCGCCCCACCGGCGACGTAGTAGCCGGTGGGGAGGAGCAGGACGTGGCCGCGATCGGAGGCATGGGCGAAGGCGGGGGTGGGTGACAGGAGGATTGACGAAGCCGCAAAGAGCATTGCTGTTGCCAAGCGGCAGCGCTCTACGGCGCCCCCCACTGTCCTGCCGGACATCTCCCCCTCAAGGGGGGAGATTGGCTGTAATCTCTGCCTTCGCCAGCTTTCGGCCCGGCAAGAAAAGCGCTGAGCGAGCGAGCTGCCAATCTCCCCCCTTGAGGGGGAGATGTCCGGCAGGACAGAGGGGGGCGCGAAGGAACTCATGTTATCCAAGAATTCCTTCTTGCCGGCATCACCCTCTCACACCTTGACCAGCTGCTCCACGCGGTCTTTCTCGCCAAAGATCCTGATGTAACGCTCGATCTCCTTCTCGTCGCCGGTCGCCTTGGCCGGGTTGTCGGAGAGCTTGACCGCCGGGCGGCCATTGGCCTCGGTGACCTTGCAGACCAGCGAGATGGCGTCGAGCCGGTTGGTCTCGGTCGGCGCGCAGCCCTCGAAGTCATTGGTCAGGTTGGTGCCCCAGCCGAACGACATGCGCACCTTGCCGTGGAAATGGCGGTAGGTTTCCTCGATGGTCTCGACCTCGAGCCCGTCGGAGAAGATCAGCAGCTTCTGCCTGGGGTCCTTGCCCTTTTCGCGCCACCAGGAAAGGATTTTTTCGCCGCCTTCGATCGGCGGCGCGCTGTCGGGGCGAAAACCGGTCCAGTCGGCGATCCACTCCGGCGCATCACGCAGGAACGCCGCGGTGCCGAAGGTGTCCGGCAGCACGATCAGCAAATTGCCGCCATAATAGCGCTGCCAGTCCTGCAGCACCTTGTAGGGCGACTGTTTCAATTCCTTTTCCGAATTGGCGAGCGCGGCGAACACCATCGGCAGCTCATGCGCGTTGGTGCCGAGCGCTTCGAGGTCGTTGTCCATGGCGAGCAGCACGTTGGAGGTGCCGGTGAAAGCCTCGCCGATGCCTTCCTTGAGCGCTTCGACGCACCAGCGCTGCCACAGGAAGGAATGGCGGCGGCGTGTGCCGAAATCCGAAATGCGGATATCGGGCAGCGCTTTCAGCCGCTCGGTCTTGGCCCACATCTTGGCCTTGGCGCGGGCATAGAGCACGTCGAGCGCAAAAGGTCCGAACGCCCGCATGGCCGCGCGTGAACGAAGCTCATTAATGATTGCGAGCGCCGGGATCTCCCACAGCGTCGTGTACATCCACGGACCGCTGAAGCTCAATTCGTACTGACCATCACGCTTGGAAAGCTCGTATTCCGGCAGTTGGAAATCTTCGAGCCAGGCGAGGAACTCCGGCTCGAATATCTGCTTGCGGCCATAGAAGGTGTTGCCGCCGAGCCAGATCATCTCTTTCTTCGAGAAACGCAAGGTGCGGGCATGGTCGAGCTGATCACGCAGTTCCGCCTCGTCGATCTCGTCGGCAAGGCGGACCGAGGTGGTGCGATTGATCAGTGAGAAGGTGGCATCGACCTTGGGATACATGCCCCAGATCATCTGCAGCATCAGCAGCTTGTAGAAATCGGTGTCGAGCAGGCTGCGGACGATCGGGTCGAGCTTCCAGGTGTGGTTGTAGACGCGCCGCGCTATATCGGTCTTAGTCATGTCTCGATGCCGCCTTCACTGCTCGCTTCCTGCGGAAGCCTCTTAGCATTGAATTTTTGAATGCGCCTCCCGCTTTGCGGGCTGGCCCGACAAAAAGAGAGCCTGCGGCATGTATGCGGCTTCGGCAATTGCAGCCTCAGGACGCGGTCTTGGCGCCGACCACTCGCAGCGCCGGGCGCTTCCTGCGGATGCCGATGCGGCCCGCCACTGGCGCATCGGCCCGGCCGTCAGCCTGCTCCTTTTCGGCAAACAGCCAGTCGATGAACAGCTGCACGATCGGCGCCGACCTCATCTCGTTGCGACAGACGACGTAGAAATCGTCGACCGCCGGCACCGACAGGCTGAACGGCGCGACAAGCAGCCCCCTGGCGAGCAGCCCGCTTGCGGTCACCGTATCGCCAAGCGCCACGCCATGACCATGAACCGCGGCCTCGCTCGCCATGCGCGCGTCGCCGAGATGATGGCGGCGGCCGCGCTCCAGGTCCAGCGCGTCGGCGGCGGCCAGCCAGGTGTGCCATTCACGGCCGTCGTCGCCATGCAGGAAGACATGATCGGCGAGATCGCGCACGGTGCGGATCGGACGGTTGTTGATCAGCGTCGGACTGACCACCGGGAACAGCTCGAGGCCCGACCATTTGCGCATCCAGCAATCGGTCCAGCTGCCGTCGCCATAGTGCACGCAGATGTCGATATGCGGCGCGCGGATGTCCTTGGCGTCATTGGATGGGATCAGCGTCAGCCTGATATCAGGGTATTGCGAGGTGAAGCTGCCGAGCCGCGGGATCATCCACAGCAGCAGCAGCGCCGGCACACAAGACACCGACAAGGCGCCGGTGCTCGCCGGCCTGGTCATGCGCTGCGTGGCGGCAGCGATGCCGTCGAAGGCGGTCGACACTGCCGGCAGCAATTCGGCGCCGTGTGGCGTCAGCTTCACCCGCTGACCGGCGCGCTCGAACAGCTTGACGCCAAGCGATTGTTCGAGCGCCTTGATCTGATGGCTGATGGCGCCATGGGTGACGTTCAACTCAGCTGCCGCCTTGGTCAGCGAGGCGTGACGTGCCGTCGCCTCGAAGGCCCGCAATGGATTCAAAGGTGGCAGACGCTTGGCCATCAGATTCCCGCTGGAGCACGATCCCGAGAAGTGGGACCCGGTTTTCGGACAAGGTCGTGCTCAACATTGATGTGAGATTTCCTCACAGCGAAGACCCTAACAATATCAATTGATTTTTCAATGCGGCTACAAGACACTTTGCCCGGGAACAGTATCAAGACCTGAAATGCGCAGGCAGCCGGCGGGATGGCGACCGTCATTGATGGCCGCACTGCGCCAGCCATGGAGGACCGACATGGGTTATAACAGCGGCAAGCTCGAAGCGTTGCGTCGCAAATATGGCGAAAGCCATGGCGGCGAGATGTTCGACCCGAAATTCCGGAAGGTCGCCGACAAAATCTTTTCCAAGGGCGGCACGCGGCTGGCGCCCTATTCCGGCATCCCGACCTTCCTCGCCGCGCCCTACCGGCAAATTGCCGCCGACAATCCGGATTTCGGCGATCTGCAGGTGGCGATGATCGGCGTGCCGATGGATCTTGGCGTCACCAACCGGCCCGGCGCCCGCTTCGGGCCAAGGGCGCTGCGCGCCATCGAGCGCATCGGGCCCTACAATCATGTGCTGGAATGCGCCCCGACGCATGAGCTGAAGGTGGCCGACATCGGCGACGTGCCGTTCCAGAGCCGCTACCGGCTGGAAACCAGCCATGACGACATCGAGCGCCGCACCAACCAGATCGTCGACGCCGGCGTCATTCCGCTTTCGGTCGGCGGCGATCATTCGATCAGCCATCCGATCCTGAAGGCCGTCGGCAAAAAGGCGCCGGTCGGCATGATCCACATCGACGCCCATTGCGACACCAGTGGCCTGTTCGACATGACCAAGTTCCATCATGGCGGGCCGTTCCGCAACGCGGTGCTGGACGGCGTGCTCGACCCGACCCGCACAATCCAGATCGGCATCCGCGGCTCGGCCGAATATCTGTGGGAGTTCACCTACGAATCCGGCATGACCGTCGTGCATGCCGAAGAGGTGACCGGCCTCGGCGTCCCCGCCATCATCGAGAAGGCGCGAAAGATCGTCGGCGACGGGCCGACCTATGTGTCCTTCGACATCGACAGCGTCGATCCGGCCTTCGCGCCGGGCACCGGCACGCCGGAAGTCGGCGGGCTGACGACGCGGGAAGTGCTTGAACTGCTGCGCGGCCTGAAGGGCCTCAACATCGTCGGCGGCGACGTCGTCGAGGTGGCGCCGCAATATGACGCAACCACCAACACCGCACATGCCGGCGCGCAGGTGCTGTTCGAGATCCTCAGCCTGATGGTCTTCAGCCCGGCGATAACAGGCAAGGGAGCCTGAGGGAGCCCGACAGCAAATCCAAGGCGACCGCCGCGCTGGAGCCGGCGGCCGCAGTCAAACAAACAAGCTTCCAGCAGGGGAACGACAATGACACTTCACATGAGGCTCAAATCATCCATCGCCGCCGCGCTGATGCTCGCCGGTTTTGGTCTCGCCACCCAGGCCGCCAATGCCGACGCGGTCGACGACATCACCAAGGCCGGCGCCATCAATGTCGGCATTTTCTCCGACTTTCCGCCCTTCTCCTCGGCCAGTGCCGATATGAGCATCAAAGGCTATGACATCGACGTGGCGCAGTTCATCGCCGACCAGCTCAAGGTCAAGCTCAATTTGGTCAGCGTGACCGGCCAGAACCGCATCCCGTATCTTACCGACAAGCGCGTCGATATCCTGATGAGCGTCGGCTACTCCAAGGAGCGTGAGCAGGTGATCGATTTCGCCGCCGCCTATGCACCCTATTATATCGCCGTGATTGGCCCGGCCGCGCTCAAGGTCGAAGGCAAGGACGACCTCGCCGACAAGTCGATCGCCGTCAACCGCGGCACGCTGGAAGATACGTCGCTTACCGAGGCAGCACCCGCCTCGGCCGATATCCGCCGTTTCGACAACTATAATTCCGTCATCCAGGCCTTCATCTCGGGCCAGACCCAGCTGATGGTCGTCGGCAACGACGTCGGCGCTCAGGTGCTCGCCCGCCAGGAGGCGCTGAAGCCGGAGCAGAAGTTCCAGCTCCTCACCTCACCCTCGCATATCGGCCTCAACAAGAACGAGGACCGCCTGAAGCAGGCCGTCAACGACGCGGTCGCCAAGATGCTGGCCGACGGCAAGCTGGACGAAAGCTCGAAGGCCTGGCTCAAGACGCCGCTCAATCCCGACAACCTCAAGGATTGATATCGGGTGGGCTACAGCCTCGACTTCGGCTGGCTTGCCGATGCGACAGGCGCGATCGCGCGAGGGGCGGCCACGACGATCCTCTTGATCGCCGTGACCACGCTCGCGGGAACGTTCCTCAGCATCCTCGGCGCGGCAGGGCGGCGAAACGGCCCCCTGCTGCTCAAGCGGGCGATCGGCGTCTATGTCGAGGTCGTCAGGAACACGCCGTTCCTGGTGCAGCTGTTCTTCATCTTCTTCGGACTGCCCAGCATCGGCATAAGGCTCGATCCGGTGCTGGCCGCCATGCTGGCGATGACGCTCAACATGGCGGCCTACACGATCGAGATCGTCGGCGCCGGGCTCGACGCCGTGCCGCGCGGGCAGACGGAAGCGGCACTGGCGCTTGGGCTCAGGCCGCGCCAGGTCTTCGTCAAGGTCGTGCTGCCGCAGGCGCTCAAGGTGATCTTTCCGGCGCTGACCAGCCAGATCGTCATCATGATGCTGGAGTCGGCCGTCGTGTCGCAGATCGCAGTGCGCGAGCTGACTTACGAGGCCGACATGCTGCAGGCACGGACCTTCCGCGCTTTCGAGACCTATTTCGTGGTGACAATGGTCTATCTCGTCCTGTCGATGGGGCTGCGCCGGCTGCTGGTCAGCGGCGGGCGCCGCGCTCTGGGAGCCGGCGTGTCATGATCGAATTCACCTTCTGGGATATCGTCCGCAACCTTCTGCTCGCCGCCCGCTGGACGGTGCTTTTGTCGCTGGCCGCCTTCGTCGGCGGCGGCGTGGTCGGCATGGTCGTTCTGTTCTTCAGGATCGCCAAGAACAAGTGGAGCCGGCGAATTGCTTCGGGCTACATCGCGCTTTTCCAGGGAACGCCGCTGCTCATGCAGCTCTTCCTGATGTTCTTTGGCCTGCCGATGCTGGGCTTGCGTATCGAACCGTGGACCGCCGCCGCGCTTGGTCTCACCTTCTTCGCCAGCGCCTATCTCGCCGAAATCTGGCGCGGCGGCGTCGAGGCGCTGCCGCGCGGCCAGTGGGATGCGGGCGCCAGCCTCGGCCTTCATTATCTTCAGGAACTCAGGCTGATCATCCTGCCGCAGGCGTTTTCGATCACCCGCGCGCCGACCGTCGGTTTCCTGGTGCAGTTGATCAAGTCGACCGCACTGACCTCAATCATCGGTTTCGAGGAACTGGTCAGGACATCCAACGCCATCAACAATGCGACCTTCGAGCCGTTCACCGTCTATGGGCTGGTCGCTTTGATCTTCTTCATCATGTGCTTCCCGCTGACGCAATACGCACGTTCGCTTGAACGACGGGCAACTAAAAACTAGGGAGCTGCCTCTGCGATTGCGATTAGCGCTCGGATGCCTCCTTAACGGTGTTTCCGGTCACCTCTTCGGAGCTATTGCCTTGTTGGAAGAAGAGTTCTGTGTACTCTCCACATACTTTAGGAAGGGCTTGGGGATGAGAATTGCAATGTTCGTCGCGTTGGCAGCGACGGTAGCCGGATGCGCGATCTCTCCGGTCGACTATGGAGCGTCGCTTTCGAAGCAAGACCAGAAATGGGCGTCGCCGGGATGCCAGCAAGCCCGCATGGAGGCCTCGGACTACGACGCTCGCGAAAAAAAGCAACCGGGTTGGGGGACCGGCGTCTTTCTTGGCCCGTACGGATTAGGGCTCGCAGCAGCCATCAAGGAGCACCAGCAGAAGCAACGAAAATTGTTCGCCCGCGAGGTGCACCTGCGGTGCTCAAGTCTTCCACTGCCAACGGAGTTGCAACGCGATTTAAACCCCCAGGCCGCGAGTGCAAATCAGACGAAATACCCATAGACGTCACGACCCGCGCTCCTTCGTGACGGTGCCGCTTTCATCAATGCCCAAAGGAGATCGACGGCGCGATCTTGTCCCGCCGCAGCCAGCGCGCCAAAAGCAGCGCCGCCACCACCGCCAATCCCAACGACAGGCCGATCCAGATGCCGACGCCGTTGAGCCCGGAATGGAAGGCCAGCAGCACGCCGAGCGGCAGGCCGATGCCCCAATAGCCGATTGCGGCATAGATCATCGGCACCGTGGTGTCGTGCAGGCCGCGCAGCATGCCGGCGGCCACGGCCTGCGCACCGTCGAAAATCTGGAACAGCGCGGCAAACGCCAGGAACGACACGGCAAGCCCGATCACCCTGGCATTGGCCGGGTTACCGAGGTCGATGAAAGCGCTGATCAGCAATTGCGGCCACAGGATCATCGCCAATCCCATCAGCGCCATGAAGGAGACGCCGATGACAAAGGCGGTCCAGCCGGCGCGGGAGACACCTTCCGCATCGCTGGCGCCATGGGCAAGACCGACACGCACCGTCGCCGCCTGATTGAGGCCAAGCGGCACCATGAAGGAGATCGATGCGATCTGGATGGCAATGGCATGCGCCGCGAGAGAGTCCGCATCGATCAGGCCCATGAGAAGCGCCGCCGCATTGAAGATAGTCACCTCGAATGCCAGGAGGCCGGCGATCGGCAGGCCGAGCCGCAGCAGGCCCTTGAAGCGCGGCCAGTCGGCCCGCCAAAAGCGCCCGAACAGACGGTAGCGGCGAAACTTCGGCTCAAGCATCACCACCGCCGCCATGCCGACGAACATCAGCATGCTCGACAGCGTGGTGGCGAGGCCGGAGCCGGCAATACCCATCGAAGGAATGCCGAGATTGCCGAACATGAACACCCAGTTGAAGAGGGCGTTGCAGGCGACGGCAACGAAGACGATGACCAGCGCCCAACCCGGCCGCTCCAGCGCCGAGATGAACGAGCGCAGGACGATGTACCCGTAGAAGGGCAGCACCGCCCATTCGAGCCAGCGCAGGTAGATGCCGGCCTGATGCGCGAGCGCCGGCTCCTGGCCCATGGCCAGCAACACGGCCTCGCCGTGCCAGAGAAAGATCCAGATCGGAATGCAGATGAGGATCGCCAGCCACAGGCCCTGGCGCACGGTGCGGCGTAGGTCGCGCACCGAATGACGACGGCGGCCGAGTTCGGTGGCGATCATTGGCGAGGTCGCCAGCATCAGGCCGAGCCCGAAGATCAGCGGCATGAAATAGAGGTTGGCGCCGAGGGCGCCGCTGGCCAGCGTGTCCGGACCCAGCCGTCCCATCATCATGACGTCGGTGGCAGTCATCGCGGTCTGGCCGAGATTGGTGAGCACCATCGGCCAGGCGAGCGCCAGCGTCGCCCTGATTTCCTGACGCCAAAGGTTTTCCGGCGCGCGAGCGCCGGCTTCGATCGCAGACATTTTTTCGCCTATCCGATTGCGGCGCGTCGGCTAAAGCCGGAAGCCACGTCTCAGCGCGGAAAATGGCCGTGATCGGCCCGGATTCCGCATTAACTGCACGGCTTGTCTACGAAATGGGCAGCTATGGCAAGAGGCTGACGCGGGGAAGGGTTAAGCCAGCAAAGTCGCAGAGGTCTCAATCATGCCTATTGGCGCGCCTATTGGAGAAAGCATGGAAGCCACTATAGTTTGCGTTGTGGCCAATCCGACACCGGCAGGCGGCGTACAGATTTCATCGAAAGGCATGCGGATGAGCGCGTTTCTCGAAATTTACCTGGTTCGGCATGGCGAGACGGAATGGAGCGCCTCCGGAAAGCACACCGGCCTGACCGACATACCGTTGACGCCTGCCGGCGAGGAGGCGGCCGGGCGGATCGCTGAGCGGTTGCAGGGCCTTTCGTTCCAGGCTGTCTGGTCGAGCCCGTCCCAGCGCGCCTTCAAGACTTGCACGCTGGCCGGCTTCGGCTCGGCCTGCGTGAAGCTGGCCGATCTGGCGGAATGGGATTACGGCGCTTACGAGGGCCTGACCACCAAGCAGATCCTCATCGAGCGTCCAGGCTGGCGTCTCTTTCGCGACGGCTGCCCAAGCGGCGAAGCGGCGCAGGATGTCGGCGCGAGGGCGGACCGGATCGTCAACCAACTGCGCGAGGTCGGCGGCAATGTCCTGGTTTTCTCAAGCGCTCATTTCCTGCGGGTGCTGGCCGCGCGCTGGCTCGGCCTGCCGCCGCAAGATGGCGCCCTCTTCGTCCTGGATACCGCCAGCATAAGCGTGCTCGGCTACGAGCACGACCTCGGCGAACCAATTATCCGGCGCTGGAACCAGAGATAGCATACGCATTGCAGGCTGTTCGAGCCTATCTGATCGCGTCCAGCGCCTGCCTCTGCCGATGCATCTCCAAAAACACGCGGTAGTCGCGATCGAACCGGCCGGCGGCAGCCGGATTCGACGCCCGCTTCCTGCCGCCCTGCTGCATGGCGACGCAAGCGGCGTTCAGATCAGGGAAAAGCCCGGCGGCGGTGGCCGCAACCATGCCGGTGCCGAGCAGCACCGCCTCGTCGGCCAGCGGCTCGACCACCGTGCAGCCGGTGGCGTCGGCGTAAAGCTCCATCAGCAGCGGGTTCTTGGTGTGCCCGCCGGTGACATGCAGCGTGTCGATCAGATAGCCGTTCTCGTTCAGTGCCTCCAGCACATGGCGCACGCCCAGCGCGATGCCGACGGCGGTGCGCCAATAGAGCTTGCACAGGCTGTCGAAGGAGGAATCCAGCGTCAGTCCGCTGATGACGCCGACCGCATGCGGATCGGCGAGCGGCGAGCGGTTGCCGTGGAAATCCGGCAGCACATGCAGCCTTCCGGCAAGATTCTCGCCCTCTATGGCACGCAGTTCGGCGACACGCCGGGCGATCCTGGCGTGCATGGCGGCGTCCGGCTCACCGCCGGCGCCATGCCAGCGGATGATGTGGTCGAGCAGCGCGCCGGTCGCCGATTGACCGCCTTCCGACAGCCAAAGCTTGGGAAGGCCCGCCCCATAGTAAGGGCCCCAGACTCCGGCAAAGGGTTGCGGATCGGGTGACATCGCCATGACGCAGCTCGACGTGCCGGCGATCAGCGCCAGATGGCGGCCGATGTTGGTTTCATCGCCGGCAAAGCCACCGAGGACCCCGAGAGCGCCGGCATAGGCATCAATGACGCCGGCGCCGACCCGGCATTTTTCGGTCAGGCCAAGCTCAGCTGCAGCTTCCGCGCTCAGCCGGCCGATATCGGTGCCGACCGGGCTGGCCTTGTCAGGCAGATTGCCATGCTCGAAAAGGTCGCCAAGGCCGACGGCTTCGAAGAAGCTGCGCCGCCAGCCGGTTTCCTCATGCGCCAGATAGGTCCACTTGGCGGTCAGCGTGCACTGCGAACGGGCGAGCGAGCCGGTCGCCTTCCAGGTGAGAAAGTCGGTGAGGTCGAATAAATAGCCGGCTTCATTCCATGTTCCGGGCAGGTTGCGCTTCAGCCACATCAGCTTCGGCGTTGCCATTTCCGGCGACATGACGCCGCCGATATAGTCGAGCACGGCATGGCCGCTTTCGGTGCATTCATCCGCCTCGGCAATGGCGCGGTGATCGAGCCAGACGACGGTGTCCCAGCGCCTTTCGCCTGACACCGACACGCTGAGCTGGCCACCATCCCTGCCCCGCACCACGAGCGAGCAGGTGGCATCGAAGGAGATGCCGACGATATTCTCCGGCGCCACGCCGGCCTTTTCGCGGGCGGCGCGCACCGCAATGCAGACCGCCGACCAGATATCCCGCGAATCGTGTTCGGCGTGATCGGCCTTCGGCCGGTTCATGACGATCGGGTGCTCGGCGCGACCGAGCAAGGTGCCTCCGGTGTCGAGAATGCCCGCGCGGGCGCTCCCGGTGCCGACATCGACCGCGCAAACGAAACTTTTCGTCAAGGTGTTCCTGCTCTCGCTCCCAGGCCTGCAATCAGATCAGGCAATTGCAGCATGTCAGCGAATATAAAGTCCGGCTCACTCGACGCAAGCCGCGCTTTCAGTGCCGGGTTGCCAGTATGTGAGCCGCCGGTGAAGGCAAGGACGCGCATGCCTGCAGCCCGCGCCGCTTCGATGCCGGCGGGGCTGTCCTCGATGACCAGACAATTTTGCGGGATTGCTCCCATTTTGGCGGCTGCGTGGAGAAAAAGGTCCGGCGCCGGCTTGCCCCGCGCGACCATGGCGGCGCTGAACAGATGCGGCTCCAAGAGCTCGAGCAGCCCGGTGACGTCGAGCGCATAACGGATGCGGTCCAGCGTGCCGGAGGAAGCGACGCAGCATGGCAGCCCGAGCCTCGGCAGAACCTGCCCGATGCCGGGGATCGGCTTCAGCTCCTCGCGAAACTTGCGCATCAGCTCGACACGCATCCCGGTCAGATGCTGGTCGGTGATATCAATCCCGAAGTCGCTAAGAAGAATTTCGCGAACGCTTTTCATGCTCTTGCCGAGAAAATGCTCATAGGCGATCTCCTCGCTGATCGTGCCGCCGGCAAGCGTGATCATGCCAAGCAGCGCCGCGACGGACAGTGTCTCGCTATCGACCAGCACGCCGTCGCAGTCGAAGATGACCAGATCAGGCGTCATTGCAGGGCCTTCATGGGCGAGACTTCATGGATATTGAGCCGATTTTAGAGCTGGCCGGCGAGGTAGCGCGTCAGTGTCGCACGCGCGCCGTCGGCCCAGAGCGCCTTGAGCGCATTGGCAAAGGCTTCGACAAACGGCGCCGCGCGGCCGACATCGCCATAGATGTCCTCCATGGCAAGCCAGGCGGCAGGCGCATCCTTTGCCGCCCTGGCGGTCGTCTGCAGCCGGTCCCAGCTCGGATCGTTGGGTTCGATGACGGCTCCGCTATCCGTCGTGCCGAAGCAGTAGCGGCACCAGAGCGCCGATTCCAGCGCCAGGCCAGCGACGCCCTTGCCGGCTTTCAGCCGGTCGGCGATGGTCGGGATGATAAATTTCGGCTGCCGGTTGGAGCCATCGAGACAAAGCCTGCGGATCGTGTCGCCGATCTTCGGATTGGAGAAGCGGTGCTCGATGAGTTGATAATAGTCCTCCAGCACGGTGTCCGGCACCGGTGGCACGGTCGGGATGATCTCGTCGTGCTCCAGTCTGTCGAGAAAGCCGCGCACCAGCGGCTCCTGCATCGCCTCGTGGACGAAATGGATGTCCATCAGTCCGGCCGGATAGGCGATGGTCGCATGGCCGCCATTGAGGATGCGGATCTTCATCAGCTCGTAGGGCGCGACATCGCTGACGAACTGCACGCCGACCTTCTCCAACGGCGGGCGGCCGTCGGTGAAATGGTCCTCCAGCACCCATTGCTTGAACGGCTCGCAGAACACCGGCCAGTTGTCTTCAAGGCCGAACTCGCTCGACAGAATGCCGCGCTCACGGTCGGTGGTGGCCGGCGTGATGCGGTCGACCATGCCATTGGGAAAGGCGACTTCCTCGCCCACCCACTTCGCCAGATCCTCGTCGATCAGCCGCGCGAGACCAACGACGCCGTCAGAGGTGACATGGCCGTTGTGGGGGATGTTGTCGCAAGACATGACCGTGAAGGGCACGATGCCGTTGTCGCGGCGGCGGATCAGCCCGGCAAGGATGATGCCGAAGACGGTCTTCGGCGTAGCGCCCGGCTCAGCATCGGCGACAATGTCGGGATGGGTTGGATTGAACACGCCGGACGCCGGATCGATGAAGTAGCCGCCTTCGGTGATGGTCAGAGAAACGATCCTTATCGCCGGATCGGCGAGCCGTTCGATGATCGCGGCCGCATCGCCCGGCATCAGGAAATCGACCATGACGCCGGTGACGCGGGCGCTCATATGACCACTGTCCTGCTCGACCACGGTGGTCAGCCAGTCCTGTTCCTGCAGCTTGCCGCGGCCGACCTTCTCGCCCTCGAAGACGCCGGCGCCGACCAGTGCCCAGTCGTGGCCAACGCCCGAATTGAACAGATCGTCGAGATAGACTGCCTGATGCGAGCGGTGGAAATTGCCGACGCCGAAATGCACGATGCCGGCTTTGAGCGCAGCGCGATCATATTTCGGGCCGGCAACCTTGGGCGGAAGCTTGGCGAGGATGGAAGACGAGAGTTTCACGGCCATTTGCTTTTTATCCTTGGGCGGGACGGCTCTTCTCCCCGTGGAGGAAACGGGGAGAAGAGCGCCTTCGCCCCCCTCAACTCATCCACTGGCCACCGTCGACATTGTAGGTCTGGGCGACGATGTACTCGGCGTCCTCGCTGGCCAGGAACACCGCCATGCCGGTGAGGTCTTGCGCCGTGCCCATACGGCCATAAGGCACCGCCTCGCCGACCAGCCGCTTCTTCTCGCCTTTCGGCCGGTTCTCGTACTTGGCGAACAGGGAATCGACATGATCCCAGTGCTCGCCGTCGACGACGCCCGGCGCGATGGCATTGACGTTGATGCGGTGCTTGATCAGATCGAGCCCAGCCGACTGGGTGAGCGAGATGACGGCGGCCTTGGTGGCGCAATAGACGCCAACCAGCGCCTCGCCGCGGCGCCCGGCCTGGCTCGCCATGTTGATGATCTTGCCGCCCTTGCCCCGGGCGATCATCGAGCGGGCGGCTGCCTGCAGCATGAACAGCGTGCCGGCGACATTGACGGAAAACAACCGGTCGTAGCTCGCCTTCGATATCTCGACGATCGGCGCCAGGTCGAACAAAGCGGCGTTGTTGATCAGTATGTCCAGCCCGCCGGTCCTTGTCTCGACCGCTTTCACCGCCGCCTCGATCGAAGCGAGGTCGGTGACGTCCAGTTTCACGGCATAAGCCTTGCCGCCGATCTCCGAGGCCGTCTTTTCCGCAGCTTCGAGATTGATGTCGCCGATCGCAACCGTGGCGCCCTCGCGCACATAGGCTTCGGCGAACGCCCTGCCGATGCCGCGCGCCGATCCGGTGATCAGCGCCGATTTACCCGTCAGCCTCATTGCATCATCGCCTTTCCGTCGGCGCCGAAGCGGTGCAGCTTGGCCTTGTCCGGGGTCAGATAGATCGTGTCGCCGTGATCGACGGCCAGTTCACCGTCGGCGCGCACCGTCAGCGGACCGACGCCGTCCGCCTGCACGTGCAAAAACGTGTCGGAGCCAAGATGCTCGGCGACACCGACCGTGGCCTTCCAGTCGCCTGATGTCGTCGAAATGTTCATATGCTCCGGACGGATACCGACCGTCCTGGCGCCGTACTTGGCTGCCGACGCGCCTTCGATCAGGTTCATCTTCGGCGAGCCGATGAAGCCAGCGACGAACAGGTTCTTCGGCGTCTTGTAGAGCTCCATCGGCGAGCCGACCTGCTCGACATTGCCGGCATTGAGCACGACGATCTTGTCGGCCATGGTCATCGCCTCGACCTGGTCGTGGGTGACGTAGACCATCGTCGTCTTGAGCTGATGATGCAGCTCACTGATTTCCAGCCGCATGGTGCCGCGCAGGGCCGCGTCGAGGTTGGACAAAGGTTCGTCGAACAGGAAGGCCGAAGGCTGGCGCACGATGGCGCGACCGATGGCGACGCGCTGGCGCTGACCGCCGGACAGTTGGCCGGGGCGGCGTTCGAGATAGTTGGTGAGATTCAAGATGCGCGCCGCGTCCTTCACCTTCCTGTCGATGGTCGCCTGGTCCTCCCCCGCCATCTTCAGCGGAAAAGCGATGTTCTTGGCCACCGTCATATGCGGGTAGAGCGCATAGGACTGGAACACCATGGCCAGCTTGCGCTTGGCCGGCGCCTCGCCGGTCACGTCGCGGCCGTCAATGTTGATGGTGCCGGCGGTGGTGTCCTCCAGCCCGGCGATCAGCCGCAGCAGCGTGGACTTGCCGCAGCCCGACGGGCCGACGAAGACGACGAACTCGCCGTTCTCGATGACCAGATCGATGCCTGGAATGATGATCGTCGACCCGAAGGACTTGGAGACGTTCTTGAGCGTGATGTTTCCCATGGTTTCCTCCCCGAGAGGTATTTTTGTCGATTGCTTCAGGCAACGTCCGTTACTTCACGGCGCCAAATGTCAGGCCGCGCACCAGCTGCTTCTGGCTGAACCAGCCCATGATCAGGATCGGCGCGATCGCCAGCGTCGAGGCCGCCGACAGCTTGGCCCAGAACAACCCTTGCGGGCTTGAGAAGGAGCTGATGAAGGCGGTGAGGGGCGCGGCCTCGGTAGTGGTCAGCCGGATCGTCCAGAACGCCTCGTTCCACGCCAGGATGATGTTGAGCAGCATCGTCGAAGCAATGCCCGGCACCGCCATCGGCGTCAGCACATAGACGATCTCGTTCCAGAGCGAGGCGCCGTCCATGCGCGCCGCTTCCAATATCTCGCCGGGGATTTCGCGGAAATAGGTGTAGAGCATCCACACCACGATCGGCAGGTTGATCAACATCAGCATGATCATCAGGCCGATGCGGCTGTCGAGCAATCCGGTATCGCGGAAGATCAGGTAGATCGGGAACAGCACGGCAACCGCCGGCATCATCTTGGTGGAAAGCATCCACATCAGGATGTCCTTGGTCCACTTGCCCGGCGAGAACGCCATCGACCATGCCGCCGGTATGGCGACAAGCAAGGCCAGAATGGTCGAGCCGACCGACAGGAACACCGAGTTGAGGAAGAACTTGAAGTAGCCGCTCTGCGCCTCGACCGCGGTATAGCTCTCCGTGGTTCCCGACGGAAACAGGTTGAAGCCCTGGATGGCCTCCTGCTCCGACTTGAACGAGGTGATGATCGTATACAGGATCGGGAAGAAGACCAGCAGGGCGACGATCCAGGCGGCCGCGGTCGCAATCGTCTTGTGCTGGGTGCTGACTGCACGTGCCATCGTTTCCTCCCTTATTTGTCCAGGTTCTTGCCGACCGCGCGCATGGCGAAGAAGGCGACGATGTTGGCGAGAATGACGGCGAGGATACCGCCGGCGGATGCTTGGCCGATTTTGAACTCCAGCAGCGCCTTCTGGTAGACGAGGAAGGGCAGGTTGGTGGAGGCGTAACCGGGGCCGCCATTGGTGGTGACGAGGATCTCGGCATAGACCGACAGCAGGAAGATCGTCTGGATCAGGATGACGACGGTGATGGCGCGCGACATGTGCGGCAGCGTCAGATAGATGAAGCGGCTGATGAAGCCGGCCCCGTCCATCTCGGCGGCCTCTTTCTGCTCGCCGTCTAACGACTGCAGCGAGGTCAAAAGAATCAATGTCGCAAATGGCAGCCACTGCCAGGCGACGATGATGATGATCGCCAGCATGGGATATTGCCCGAACCAGTCGATCGGCTGCCCGCCGAAGAAGCGCGCAATATCGGCAAAGACGCCGTATTGCGGATGCATGATCATGTTCTTCCAGACCAGCGCTGCCACCGGCGGCATGACGAAGAACGGCGAGATGACGAGGATGCGGACGATGCCCTGTCCCCATATCGGCTGATCGAGCAGGAGGGCCAGCAGGATGCCGCCGATCACCGTGATCAAAAGCACGCTGACCACGAGGACGAGCGTGTTGAGGATCGACTGCAGGAATGCCGGGTTTGAATAGAAGAGCGCGTAGTTCGAGAAGCCGACGAACCCGTCGCGGATCGGGTTGAGCGGGTTGTACTGCTGGAAGGAGAACCACAGGGTGAACGCCAGCGGCACGATCATCCAGACGAACAGCAGCACCACGGATGGCGCCATCATGAAGCGGGCAAGCGAACGGGTCTGCTGAGTAGCCATGACGGTCACCCTTCAAAGGTCAGCCAAATTTTCGAAAGTGTGAAGGTGGCCGCCCGAACTGGGATTCGGGCGGCCCCTTTGCCGGCCATGATAGGCAACCGGCGTTCGGCACCGGGAGGAGCCTACTGGATATAACCGCCCTCGGTCATCGTCGCGGTGGCAGCGTCCTGCGCCTGCTTCAAGGCGTCGTCGACGCTCGTCTGGCCGGCGAGTGCCGCCGAGAACAGCTGGCCGACAGTCGTGCCAAGGCCCTGGAACTCGGGGATGGCGACGAACTGGACGCCGACATAGGGCACCGGCTTGACGGTCGGATGCGTCGGATCGGCGGCGTTGATCGAGTCCAGCGTCATCTTGGCGAAGGGCGCCGCCTTCTGGTATTCGGGGTTGTTGTAGAGTGAAGTGCGCGTTCCGGGCGGAACATTGGCCCAGCCTTCCTTCGATGCGACGAGCTCGGCATAGGCTTTGCTGGTTGCCCAGGAGACGAATTTCTGAGCGGCGTCAGCCTTCTGCGTGCCGGCTGGAATGGCCAGCGACCAGGCCCACAGCCAGTTGCCGCGCTTGCCAAGCCCGTTGTCGGGAGCAAGCGCGTAACCGACCTTGTCTGCGACTGTTGAGTTCTTCGGGTCGGAGACGAAGGACGCGGCGACGGTGGCGTCGATCCACATGCCGCACTTGCCCTGCTGGAACAGCGCCAGGTTTTCGTTGAAGCCGTTCGAAGACGCGCCCTCGGGGCCATTGGCCTTCATCAGGTCGACATAGAACTGCAGCGTGTTCTTCCACTCGGGCTGGTCGAACTGCGGCTTCCAGTTCTCATCGAACCAGCGTGCGCCGAAGGAGTTCGACATGGCGGTCAGGAAGGCCATGTTCTCGCCCCAGCCGGCCTTGCCGCGCAGGCAGACACCGTTCACGCCGCTAGCGCGATCCGTCATCTTGTCGGCGGCTTGCTTGATGAAGTCCCAGGTCGGCGCGTCGGGCATGGTCAGCCCGGCCTTCTCCATCAGGTCCTTGCGGTACATGACGAAGGAGCTTTCGCCGTAGAACGGTGCTGCGTAAAGGGTGCCGTCGACCGACAGGCCGCCGGCGATCGCCGGGATGATGTCCTTGACGTCATAGTCGTCGCCGAGCTTGTCGAGCGGCAGCAGCCAGCTTTGCTTGGCCCAGATCGGAACCTCGTAGGTGCCGATGGTCATCACGTCGTACTGGCCACCCTTGGTGGCGATGTCGGTGGTGACGCGCTCGCGCAGCACGTTCTCCTCGAGCGTGACCCACTGGAGCTGAATGTCGGGGTTCTTGGCGGTGAAGTCGTCGGTCAGCTTCTGCATGCGGACCATATCGCCATTGTTGACAGTGGCGATGGTGATGGATTCGGCATGCGCGGCGAACGCAAAAGCGCTGGCCGACAACAGACCCAGGGTGAGCGTGCGAAGTTTCATCAAATTCCTCCCATAGACCAAGCTGAGCATTTGCCTTGGCTATGGGCAATTACTCACTCTCCGTGAATTATGTCAAGCCGGATTCGTTGCTGCAGCGCAGCACGCAGCCTCGTGCGGGATTCGGTTCCGGACGGTTTGAATAAGCTTGCCGGCGCCCCAGACCTCGGGTTTTCGGCGCGGCGTATCGACCTATTGGCCGGCGATCTCAGCCAGGATCCATTCGCGAAAAGCGCGGATCTTCGGCACGTTGCGCCGCGCCTGGGGATAGACCAGCCAATAGGCATGGCCGTCGTCGCCGACCAGATCGAACGGCTGGATCAGGCGGCCATCGGCAAGCTCGGCGTTGAAAAGCGCGGCCGTCACGATCGCCACGCCCTGCCCGGCGATCGCGGCGTTGGCCTCGTAGGCCTGCGCACCCATGCTGGAGCCGGGGCGCTTGGCCAATTCCTCGACCGGCAGGCCGGCGGCGATAAACCAGTCCCGCCACCAGATGTCGCCGGGGTCTAGGATCGGCAGGCGCAACAGATCGGCAGGCTCCTTCACCCCGCCAATGGACGCCGCGAGTTTCGGGCTCAGCATCGGCGTGAAATCCGCATTGAAAAGCTTGTGCACTTCCACGCCCGGCCAGTTTCCCCCGCCTGAACGGATGGCGATGTCGATATCCTCGCGGGTGAAGTCGACCACGCGGTTCGATGTGTCGAGGCGAACCGCCAGCGACGGGTGCGCGACCTGAAACGAGCCGAGATGCCGCGCCAGCCAATTCGAGGCAAAGGTCAGCAGCGTCGAGACACAGAGCACCCCATCGGCGCCGCTGCGCGCGGCAGCATATGCTCCGCCCAACAGGGCGAACGCCTCGCTGACCGCAGGCGCCATGCGTTGCCCCGCCTCGGTCAGCACGATCTGCCTTGGCCGGCGCAAGAACAGAGGCGCGCCGACGCGCTCCTCCAGGAGCTTGATCTGATAGCTCGCCGCCGCCTGCGTCATGCCAAGCTCGCCGGCGGCCTTGGTGAAGGAAAGATGCCGCGCCACCGCCTCGAACACGCGGATCGCCTGAAGCGGAGGGAGTTGGGAGACCTGCCGTGACTTGAGTTCAGGCATAAGCCCTCCTTATGGGCCGTGATCGACGTTTGATTGGCAGCAAGGCGCCGTGAAGCCGATATTTGTGGTCGACGCATCAATCAGTTCAAGCATAGCGAAGGCTGACGATCATGACCACGATCCAGGAAAAGCTGTTTCTAACGCCAGGCCAAAGCTGGTTTTCGCGGCTGGCGCGCGGGCTTGCACGGCACGCGGCGAGAAAACGGGCCTATCTCGACATCAGGGAACTGCCGTCGCATCTGCAGCGCGACATGGGTTTTCTCGATGGCAACGATCCTTACGGTCGGCACAAATAGCCTTGCTGGACTTATCCCTAATCAACTGGCCGCCAGCAAAGCGGCGGCGGTCCGCTCGTCGGTGATGAGGCCGTTGACCAGCCGCCGGTTTACAGCCGCAAGGATGCCGGGCAGCTTCCGCTCGCCCATGGCGAGCGCGATCACCAGAGACTTTTCGCGCGACGGCAGTGACGCCGAAGACACCCTGTCATTGGTGATGCCCTCGATCATCCGGCCTTCGCGATCGAAGACCCAGCCGACGATCTCGGCGACGCCGCCGGCTTTCTGCAGCGCCTTCAATTCACTTTCCGAAATGAAGCCGTCTTCATAGAGCGGCGCCTTCGGGCCGAGATCGCCGATGCCGATGAACGTGACGTCGGCTTCCGCTGCAAGCGCCAGCGTCGGTTGAATCATCGGTTGGCTGAGCAGCATCTCGCGCTCCTCCGGCGAGGAGGCGATGACCGGCAACGGCATCGGGAAGGAGCGCGCCTTGACCCTGTCGGCCATGGTGAAGATGACGTTGTAGAAGGCGGCCGAGCCGTCGGGCGAGATGTTGCCGGTCAGCGACACGACCTTGTGCTGAGGGCATTCCATCGGCGGCAGCTGCTCGATTGCCGCCTTCAGCGTCCGGCCGGTGCCGATCGCCATGACGATCGGCGTCGGCGACCGCAGCCGCCGTTCAATCTCGGCCGCCGCCGCCTCGGCGACGCCGATGATGGTCGAGGAGGAAGCAGGATCGCTCGGCACCACCTCGACCAGATCGAGCGCGAAGCGCGATTTCAGTCGCGCCGCGAGATCGAGGCAATTGGCGATCGGGTGGTCGACGCGCACCTTGATCAGCCCTTCCGACACCGCCAGCGACACAAGCCGCTGCGCCGTCTGCCGTGAGATGCCGAGCGTCGAGGCGATCTGGTCCTGCGTGTTGCCGGCGACATAATAGAGCCAGCCGGCGCGTGCCGCGTCGTCCAGCCTGTTGCTGCCGCTGTCCTGCCGGGAATTCAACTTGCTGCCTCCCTGCCCCGAGCATCAAGGCGGGGGGCGCTTTACTTTTAAGGGGGAATGCGCTTGTGCGCAATTGCCTATCACCAGAGCAATTGCTTAGGTGAACTGCCCGAGGCGCCTGTGGTGCTTAGAGTGGATGATCGTAGCCAAGCAATTTTTGAAGTCCCGCAATGTCCGTGCAGTCAGGCGCGGCGGTTTATCTCCCGACGCAAACCCTTTAAGGGATTCAGACAAAGGAGCCTCGCATGACGCCGAAAGCGGTTTTCTGGGACATGGACGGCACGCTGGTCGATAGCGAGCCGTTGCACGAGGCGGCGCTGGTGGCGGCGCTGCACAGCGTCGGCATCGCGGCGCCGGCCAACCTGCATGAGCGGGTGCTGGGCATTGCCGCATGGCCGGTCTACGAGATGCTGCGCGACGAGTTCGGCCTCGACCTGCCCTTCGACGACTGGATCGTGCGCAAATACGATCACTATCTGCCGATGGCCGAGACGCTGAAGCCGCGCATCGGCGCGATCGAGATTTTTAACGAGCTGCGCGCGCTTGGCGTGGCGCAGGCGGTGGTGTCCAATTCCGACCGGCTGATCGTCGATGCCAATCTGCGCGCGGTTGGCCTCTTCTATCCTGGCATGAAGACAATCAGCCGCAATGACGTGCACGAGGGCAAGCCGCACGCCGAACCCTTCCTGCGCGCCGCTTGGCTGGCCGGTGTCGATCCGGCCGATGCCGTGGCCGTCGACGACAGCGTGACCGGCGCCACGGCGGGGCTGGCGGCGGGGATGAGGACGATCTTCTGGCCGGAGGCGCCTATGGACGGGCCGCCCGGCGCGATCGTCATCAACAGCGCCGACGAATTGCGGGCGGAGCTGGGGCTTTAAGTATCAGTTCCGGTAAACAGGCTCCTGCTCGTCGAGGATCGCCTTCAATTCAGACAGGTGCCGTTCGGCCTGGCCGGGATAGTCCTCTTGCTCCAGCGCTGCTTTTTCCGCGATTTCATCCGGCAGGACCCGCAGCGGACGGCCGGTCCACAGCGCCTTGATATAGGTCTCGGCGGCGCGCTCGAAATAGAACATGCGGTTGAAGGTGTCGGCGACGGTATCGCCGATGACCAGCACGCCATGGTTGCCCATGACCATCACCTTGACCTTCGGATCGGTAAGCAGCTGCGAGCAGCGTTCGCCCTCCTCCTCGAAGGCGAGTCCGCCATAGTGGCCGTCGACGACGTGGCGGTTGAAGAAGATCGCCGAGTTCTGGTCGATCGGCGGCAGCGTCGAGTCGGCGAGCGAGGCGAGCACCGTGGCGTGGATCGAGTGCACATGCATGACGCAACGCGCATGACGCACATTGCGATGGATGGCGCCGTGCAGGCCCCAGGCCGTCGGGTCGGGCGCATTCGGGCCGGAGAGGGTGTCGGGGTCGTTGGCGTCGATCAGCAGCAGGTCGCTCGCCTTGATGCGCGAGAAATGCACCTGGTTGGGATTCATCAGGAATTGCGAGCCGCCATCGTTGACGGCCAGCGAGAAATGATTGGCCACCGCCTCGTGCATGTTGAGCCGCGCCGTCCAGCGGAAGGCGCAAGCCAGATCGACGCGCTCCTCGTAGAAAGGCAGGTTGGTCAGCATTTCCTTCTGCAGGCGGGCGATGCTCATTGAAAACCTCCGTGAAAGAAACAAGGATGCCGCGCGCCGGCGGGACGCGCAACCGGTTTCGTTTGGTGCAGGCGAGGGCTTTGGCTCACGCCGCAGTGCTTCTGGCGGCGTCGATGCGCAGCCCGCCATTCTCGACGATAAAATCGATCACCTCCTGCAGGCCCTTGCCGCGCGACAGATCGGTAAATCCGAACGGCCGCTTGCCGCGCATGCGGGCGGCATCGCTCTCCATGACGTCTAGATTGACGTTCACATAGGGGGCGAGATCGCTCTTGTTGATGACCAGGAAGTCGGATCGGGTGATCGCCGGTCCGCCCTTACGCGGGATCTCCTCGCCCTGGCAGACCGAGATGACGTAGAGCGTCAGATCGGCGAGGTCGGGGGAAAATGTGGCGGCGAGGTTATCGCCGCCGGATTCGATGAAGACGATGTCGAGATCGGGAAATTTCTTGGTCATCTCGGCGATCGCCTGCAGATTGATCGAGGCGTCCTCGCGGATGGCGGTGTGCGGGCAACCGCCGGTCTCGACGCCGATGATGCGATCCTCGGGCAACGCTTGGAGCCGGGCCAGCATCATGGCGTCTTCCTTGGTGTAGATATCGTTGGTGACGACGGCGATGGAAAACTCGTCGCGCAGTGACTTGCAGAGCTTTTCGGTGAGCGTGGTCTTGCCGGAGCCGACCGGGCCGCCGATGCCGATGCGAAGAGGACCATTGGCTTGGGTCATGCGGAAAACTCCGTGATGGCAAGAATGGCGAAGCCGAGCCCGATCAAAAGGCACAGCGGCGAATAATAGCGGACATCGAACCGCGCGAAAGGCTGTTCCGGCGTCAGCCGGCGCCACCAGGGCGTGAAACCGGCAATGCCGCGCCCGAGGAAGACCAGCGCGATGAGCAGCGCCGTGGCGGCAAGCCCGGTCTTGGGAAAGGGCGTGGCAAACATGCCTTCAAGCGCCATCGGCCACAGCGTCGCCAGGCCGAGGCAGGCAGCAACGGCAAAAGAAGCGAAGGGCGCCGGCATCTCGTCGACGCCGCGAAAGCCTACCACCGCGCGGGCGCAGGAGGCAGCGTCGCTGCCCGGCCAGATCCCGCCAATACCCCAATAGACATGCAGCGTGGTGATCAGCAGCAGGACGATTGAGAGAATGAAGGCAAGTACGATCATGAGCGGAACAGCCGGGAATACTGGGTTTCGTGCTTCATCGCCATGATGTCGGAGACGAAGGCGCAGCCGCCGAGATCGTCAAGCGTCGAATTGGAGGCACGGGACGCCGTTTCCAGCGCCAGCGGCTCAAAGCCGGCGAGCAGCGCGGTGGCGCCGGTCTGGCCGACGACGCCGAGCCGGATCGCCGCCTGGACGAGATTGGAAAAGAAACTCTGCAGGAAGGCCGACAGCGCGTCCTGCAGCGCGATGGCGTTGCCACCGGCAGTTGCGCCGACTGCGACGCAATAGGGGCACTCGGCCCGCAGGCGTTCCAGCACCTGGCAGGGCCAGGCCGAAGCCGCCTTCAGGAAGGCCGCCCCTTGCAGGATGGTTTCAGTGTGGCGCTCGCGCGAGCCGGCCAAGGCCTCGGCGAGTGCGGCGATCTCGTCGAGATCACCGGCTTGCCGCGCGCGCCGCCAGCTTTCAGCAAACAGCACGGCATCGTTCCAGCCCGAGCCCATCTCGACCAGCGTCTCCAGCCATGCGGCGAGGTCTTTGCTGTCGGCAACCAGTCCGTCGTGCACGGCGCGTTCGAGGCCATGGCTGTAGGAAAAGCCGCCGACCGGAAAGGAAGGCGACAGCCACGCCATCAGCCGCAACAAGGCAACGTTGGAAGGCTGGTCAGTCATGATCATTGGTCGTGCGAGTGGCTGTGGGAATGCGATTCACTATGGGCATGGGAATGCGCCTCAGCGTGGCTGTGTGCATGCGCTTCGGCATGGGCATGACCGTGACTGTGCCCAGAATAGGCGCCGCGCACCGGCTTGAACGGTTCGGAGACGTCGCGCACGGTCGCGCCCAGCCCTTCCAGCATCGCCTTGATGACATGATCGCGCAGGATGAGTATGCGTTCCGCCTCGATGGCGGCCGCCAGATGGCGGTTGCCGATATGCCAGGCGAGCTCGGTCAGATGAACATGGCTCAAGGCGCGGATGTCGTAGAGCGGCTCCTCCGCGGCGATGATCTCGACATGGCGGCCATCCTCAAGCACCAGCCGGTCGCGATCGCCCAAAGCAACCGGCTCGGGCAGGTCGACCAGTATCTTGTCGCCGCCTGAAGTCTCGATGGCGCGGCGACGCAGGTGCCGCTCGTCATGGGCAAGCACGGCCCGATCATAGGGCGTGACCGCTCCCGCTTCGCCGGCGGCAAGCACGGAGACGGCACGCGGGAATTTAGTGAAGTCGGTGCGGATATCGAGCTTCATGTAACACCTGCCTTGCAAAAAGCTTAGTCCGTTCCAGGCATCGACCCAATGCCAGCGCATGACCCCGAAATCGAATTCGATTTCGGGAAGGATCATGCGCCAAGTCAAGTTTCTACAGCGTCCTTTGCGCGTCCGAAAGGACGCGCGGGGCTGTAGTCAAACGATCGTGTCGAAGAGCCGCAGGATAAACGATATCTGGTAGACGAGGGCGGCGGCGACAAAGGCGATGTGGAAGCGGCGATCGCGGACAAGCATCGCGATGATGCAAAGCGCGACGAACACCGGCGTGCGGAACAAATATTCAACGCCGAAGCGGGCAAAATGCTCGGGCCCTTTCAGAAGCGTGTCGATCACATCGAGCAAGTAAGTCGCCGCCAGCAGGCCGAAGAACCAGGCACGGCGCGAGTAGAAAAAATCCTCGTAGCTGGTGTAGTCCAGCATCGAGTCCGGAAACAGCAGCGCGCAGAGCAGGAACAGCGTGACCGCGTAGAAGATGATGAACAGGTACTTGCCAAAGGTCCAGGTCTCGATCTGGAACAGGCCGAACTCCCACCACCAGAAATGCACCAGCATCAAGAGCACCGACGCAACCCAGGCCAGATGCACCGAATAGAGCCGGTACTGCCCAGGATGCTGGACAATGCGGGCCACCCCGGACAGCAGCCGCGTGACGCCAAGCCCGATCACCATGCCCAAGATGATGCGGATGTGGGGGAATATGTCGTGGGCGTAAGGGAGTTGCTGGTTCATAAACGCCCAAGGAGGATTCGGTGCAATGGGGCTGTTTAAAGCGTCGCGGTCTAAAGGCTTAATCGCGGATAAGTTGATCCGACGACCAGGGAGCGCCCGGAAAAAAATCGTGGTGGAGTATGTCTCTGATCGAATACGGGCAGTCGACAGGAAAATCACGCTCGTTCAGACCCGTCTCGTCCGCCGTCTTTAGCCTCGCCATCCTGAATTCTCGTCCGAGCTGTTGCCCAGGATAAGCTTTCAGGCTTGGGCTTTCGTCGAGCAGGTTTTCGATCTGATATCGCTGCTCGCGGATTGTCATCAACCATCCGGCTTTACGCTTCTCGGGTTGAAATTGCCATTTGAGGAGGTGCAGTAGCAAGGTGCCCAGCCTGCTTCTGATCTCTCTTTTGTCGCTACGCCCCAAACTCTCGATCTCCTCCGCCAGATTTTCTCGATCGAGGTCGGACAGACGACCTTCGCGCAGCAGCGCGCCTTGTTCGGCGCACCACTGAGCATAGTCGGCCTCGTAGGGCGTCAATTGCTGTTTTCGAAAAATCTTGTTCATCCAGCGTATATTGCTCCAAAGGGTCCAGATTTCCAAGTTGGAAGCAAAAGATGGAGCCGATCAGGCGCTTTTCCGAAGCGTTTTCAGCGCGGCGGTTGACAATCCGTGCGCGGTTTTGGGCGAGCAGTTGACAGAACGCGCGCGCTTTGCCGTCAGAGACATTTGACCAAATTCATGAACTTTGGTGAAGTTGATTGGTTAGAACAAAAAGTACTTTTGTGCCATCGGCAGCACCGTGGCCGGCTCGCAGGTGAGCAATTCACCGTCGGCGCGGACCTCATAGGTTTCAGGGTCGACCTCGACATGCGGGGTGGCGTCGTTGAGCACCATCGAGTGCTTGCCGATGCCGCCGCGGGTGTTCTCGACGGCGACCATCTGCTTGTCGACGCCGAGCCTGCCGCGCAGGCCAGCGTCGAGCGCGGCCCTGGAAACGAAGGTCACCGACGAGTTGGTCATCGCCTTGCCATAGGCGCCGAACATCGGCCGGTAGTGCATCGGCTGCGGCGTCGGGATCGAGGCGTTGGGATCGCCCATCGGGGCGGCGGCTATCATGCCGCCGATCAGCACCATGTCAGGCTTGACGCCGAAGAAGGCCGGGTTCCACAGGACCAGATCGGCGCGCTTGCCGACCGCCACCGAGCCGATCTCTTTGGATAGGCCATGCGCGATGGCCGGGTTGATCGTGTATTTGGCGATGTAGCGGCGGACGCGGAAATTGTCGTTGTTGCCGGTCTCCTGCGGCAGCGAGCCGCGCTGGCGCTTCATCTTGTCGGCGGTCTGCCAGGTGCGGATCGCCACTTCACCGACGCGGCCCATCGCCTGACTGTCGGACGAGATGATCGAGAAGGCGCCGATGTCGTGCAAGATGTCTTCGGCGGCGATGGTCTCCTTGCGGATGCGGCTTTCGGCAAAGGCAATGTCTTCGGGAATCGACGGCGACAGATGATGGCAGACCATCAGCATGTCGAGGTGCTCGGCCAGCGTGTTGACGGTGTAGGGCCGGGTCGGATTGGTCGATGACGGGATGACGTTGGGCAGGCCGCAAACCTTGATGATGTCAGGCGCATGGCCGCCGCCGGCGCCCTCGGTGTGGAAGGCATGGATGGTGCGGCCCTTGATGGCCGCCACCGTGTTCTCGACAAAGCCAGACTCGTTCAGCGTGTCGGTGTGGATCATCACCTGCACGTCGTAATCGTCGGCGACCGACAGGCAGCAGTCGATTGCCGCGGGCGTCGTGCCCCAATCCTCGTGCAGCTTCAGCGAGCAGGCGCCGCCCAGCACCATTTCTTCAAGCGCGGCCGGCAAGGACGCGTTGCCCTTGCCCGACAGGCCGATGTTCATCGGGAAGGCGTCGAAGGACTGGATCATGCGCGCCATGTGCCACGGCCCTGGCGTGCAGGTCGTCGCCAGCGTGCCATGCGCCGGGCCGGTGCCGCCGCCAAGCATGGTGGTGATGCCTGACATCAGCGCCTCCTCGATCTGCTGCGGGCAGATGAAATGGATATGCGCGTCGAAGCCGCCAGCGGTGAGGATCTTGCCCTCGCCGGCGATGATCTCGGTGCCGGGGCCGATGATGATGGTGACGCCGTTTTGCATATCCGGATTGCCGGCCTTGCCGATCGCGGCGATGCGGCCGTCCTTGAGACCGATGTCGGCCTTGAAGATGCCGCCCGACGCATCGACGACCAGCGCATTGGTGATGACGGTGTCGACCGCGCCTTGGGCGCGGGAAACCTGGCTCTGGCCCATGCCGTCGCGGATGACTTTGCCGCCGCCGAATTTCACCTCTTCGCCATGAAGGGTGAGATCCTTTTCGACCTCGATGAACAGCTCGGTATCGGCAAGCCGCACCTTGTCGCCGACGGTCGGGCCGTACATCTGGGCATAGGCGGCGCGGGTGATTCTAGCCATCGGCAATTGCTCCTGAAATGCGGCCCAAAATACAGCCGGTCGAAGCCCGGCCCCACATTGTCGCCATCCTATGGTCACGCAATGACCCGCTGGGCGACACTTTCCGATCCCATTTAACGTTTGAGGTGGCTGGGCCACCCCAAAACGACCGTTTGCCAATCGATGGAAAGGAAGATCCATGCGCAAAACGATACGTCTCGCAGCCGCCGCCACCCTCCTGCTCGCGACCGCTGCCAGCGCCCAGCAACAGCCTGCGCCGCAACCCGGTGAGCCGCCGGCTTCGCCCGCTCCCGCGGCGCCCGGCGCTCAGCCGGAAGTGCCGGCGATTCAGACCGTCAACGTCGTCGACATCGAAGAACTGCCCGAGGAAACGAAGACGAAGGTCAATGAAGTGATCGCCAAGCGCGGCGAGGATGGCCTGCAGAAATTGCGCAGCTCGATCGACGCGACGCCCCAGGTCAAGTCCGCGCTCGAAGCCAAAGGACTCACCTCGGCGCAAGTGATCGCCGCCAGCATGGACACCAATGGCGCGCTGACCTTGATCACCAAGAAAGCGAGCTGACGATGCGCTATGGCGGGCCGGCACAAGGTCGGCCCGCCGCATCGGGGAGGGAACCTTCGCAGGGCAGAACACGTTTCGATTTTTTGGCGTAGAAACGAGCCTCGAAAGAGGCTCTGAGAGCGAGCGATGGCGATCACCACCTTCCCCGACACAAGATGGCTGCATATGATTGCCGCAACTGCGTTTCTCGCGGCGACCGTTCCTCAGGCCGCGCTGAATGCGCAGGGTCTTGAAGGCCCGGACACCGTCAACAGGATCATCGGCTCGGAGGTTGGCCAGGAAGAGACCAACACGGCTGTGGAGGCCGGCAAAGTCGCCACGGCGATCGACCGGACGCGTGAAAACATCGGCGCGGTGCGCAAGACCTCCAAGCTCGACAAGGTCGATATCGTGTTCCTCACCGATGCCGCGCGCACGGAAGGCGGTCCGCCGCCGGAGATCGAGACCAAGGTTAAGGAACATCAGGAAGACATTGCGGAACTGCGCAAGGAGATCGAGGCGAACGCATTGCTGTTCAACGCCATCGACTCGCGACGCGTGCTGACCGAAGACGTTCTCGCCGTGGAATTCGACGATCCCGGAAAGGTCGTCATCTACGCGGCGGCCAAGCCACCCAGCTGAGCCGGAACTGCTCGACGCCTTGGATTTCACAGCGCGCCCATGATCTTCTGCTGAAACCCACAGACTTCACGCTTGCCGCCGAGCGGCACCAGCGTGACGTCGCGCTCCTGGCCGGGCTCGAAGCGCATGGCCGTGCCGGCTGCAATGTCGAGGCGCATGCCCCGCGCCTTGTCGCGATCGAATTTCAACCCCTCATTGGTCTCGAAGAAGTGATAGTGGCTGCCGACCTGGATCGGCCGGTCGCCGCTGTTGGCCACTTTCATCGTGATGGTCGGCTGGCCCTTGTTCAGTTCGATCTCGCCGCCTGCCGTGATGATTTCGCCCGGGATCATCGCCAGCCTCACAAGACGCCGAAGGCGAGGCCGGCACCGACGGCCGCACAGGCGCCGCCGGCGGCGCGCGCAAGGCCTGGGAACCTGATGCCGAGGCCAAGACCGGCAGCGAGGCCGGCGGCATGGAGCAGCGCAGTGGCGACGGCAAAGCCGGCCATATAACCGAGTCCGCTGGCGTTTTCAGGCACTTCGGTGCCATGGGCGTGACCGTGGAACAGCGCAAACAGGCCGATGATGGCGACGCCGGCCGAGACGGGAAGATCGACCGCAAGCGCGACCAGCAGTCCCAGCGCCACGACCGACGCCAGTATGCCCGGTTCGATGAACGGCAACGGCACCTGCAGCATGCCGAGCGCGCCGCCCGCCAGCATGACGCCGACGAATGCGAGCGGCCATGCGACAACCGCCTTGCCGCCCTTGAGGGCCGCCCATAGCCCGACCGCGATCATCACCGTCAGGTGGTCGAGGCCGGAGAGCGGATGCATGAAGCCGGCTGACCAGGACGAGGTCGTGCCGATGCCGACATGGGCATAGGCGGGCATTGCAGCGGCGAGAAGCAGGACCGCCGAGAGGGACGTGCGTTTGATCGTTGCGGGAACCATCGATATGCCTTCCGTTGTCAGGATCGTGCCGTCACGCGGCATCGCGGGCCGGACCGCAGCCCTCGGCTTTGAAGACGCGCTTTGTCGAAGCGGGATATTTCATCAGCATCGCCGCCGGCCGAATCGGGCGCATGGAGAAATTGCCGCCGCAATTCGGGCAGGCGCCGGCCAGCACATTTGCCACGCAATCGGCGCAGAAGGTGCATTCGAAGGTGCAGATCAGCGCGTCCATTGCCTCAGGCGGCAGGTCCTTGTCGCAGCATTCACAGTTGGGTCGCAGCTCAAGCATTTTCCTCTCCTCACCTTATCGGCCTCACCTTATCGGCTCGTGCACGGTGACCAGCTTGGTGCCGTCGGGAAACGTCGCCTCGACCTGGACGTCGTGGATCATCTCGGCGATGCCCTCCATAACCTGCGCGCGGCTGACGACATGGGCGCCGGCCTCCATCAGCTCGGCGACCTGGCGGCCGTCGCGGGCGCCCTCGACGACAAAGTCGGTGATCAGCGCGATCGCCTCCGGGTGATTGAGCTTGACGCCGCGTTCGAGCCGCTTGCGCGCCACGATCGCCGCCATGGCGATGAGCAGCTTGTCCTTTTCCCTTGGCGTCAGGTTCATGCGTTTCCCTAGGATGGCTTAATCAGGAGTGGCGTAATCGGAATCAGAGTGACCATAATTTGGGCAGACCCGCCCGCCCGTTGAGCAATTCGACGAGCGGAACCAGCCGCTTGCGGAGCTGGTAGCCGTCCTCGGCAAACAGCCTCGCAAGAAGCTTGCCAGATTTCTTCACGCTCCAGACACTGGCGTCGCCCTGGCCGCCGATAATGTCCCGGGCCGGATCGAGCAAAGCCTCCACCCGCGGCGAGATCATCAGCACCGTCGCCATTGCTATGGCGCCGCCGGCCACCGCGGAACGGCCCAGAATGGCCGCAATGCCGGGCCCGATGCGGAAATCCTCGGCATGAACAAGCGCTCCGTCCTGACTGACGCGCCAGCGGTCGTGGAAACTGCCGTGCGCCGCGCGTTCGCCCATGGCGAGGCGGCCGAAGACGGTCGCCTCGAGCACCAGCGCCTCGGCACCGGCGGCAAGCTCCAGGTCGAGCCTGCGGGCAAAGGCCGATCGATCGAAGACGATGGTTTCCTGCGGCAGCCAGGCGATGCGACCGCCAGCGCCGACCGTCAGCTTCACCCGCACCTCGGCGCGATCGGATGCGGCACGGTAGATCTTCTCGCAGGCCTGGGTGGTTATGGTGGTGGAGGCGCCGGCGCCGACATCGACCTCCCAGCCAAGGCGGTCGCCGCCGGTCAACCCGCCGGCGGTGTTGATCAAGACGGCCTCGAGCGGATCGGCCGAGACGGCCGGCATGCGGATCTTGGCGGACCCATCCTGATAGAGGCGCCGAAGACGCGTGCGGTCGCCATTCCTGTCGCAGCCAAGCTGCGCCATTCCGGCGACGCGCTGGGCCGGCAGCACCGAGGTCAGGCCATGTTCGATCGTATCCACGGCGCCAACGTTAAGCACAGCGGCGCCTTTGTCGATATATAGCTTGTTGCTTGACAACGTTTCGGTTTCTATAGAGGGAGCCACCTTGGTACTGTCATGCAGCGCCTGACGGGGTAAAAGGCGACGATGACGATTTTGAATCCGGGAAAAAAGGGGCGCTGATCCGTTGGCGTCGAGAAACGACAAGGTTGGGGAAGGAACCGAATGGCTGACCAGCTGGCAACGGACATCATCGCGAAGATCAAGGCTCATGCCGAGCCCGGTGGCGAAGAAATCACCACCACTACCGAACTGACCTCACTTGGCATCCATTCGCTGGAACTGACGGAGATCATCTTCGACCTCGAGGAACAGTATGGCATCGAGATCGAGATGAACACGGTCGACGCCTGGAGCAACCTGAAGAACGTCGGCGACATGGTCGAGGCGGTTCGCGCGCTGATCGCGAAAAAAGCCTGACTGAATGCACAAGCGCGTCGTCATTACCGGCATCGGCGGCCTATGCGGGCTCGGCACCAATGCACCCGCGATCTGGGGCGAGATGCGCGCCGGCCGTTCGGCCATCGGTCCAATCGTCAATTCGGAGCTGCATGACCTGAAAGTCAGGGTCGGCTGCGAAATCAAGACGCTTCCCGATCACGGTATCGACCGCAAGCAGGTCGTGTCGATGGACCGCTTCAGCCTTTTGGCGACGATCGCCGCGCGGGAGGCCGCGCAACAAGCCGGGCTGACCTCGCACGCAGCCAACACCTACAGGATGGGCGCCATCGTCGGCGTCGGCGTCTGCGGCTGGGAGGCGATCGAAGAGAGCTATCGCGCCATCCTGCTCGAAGGCAAGAATCGCACCGGGATCTTCACCGTGCCGAAAGTGATGCCGGGCGCTGCGGCCGGCCATGTCAGCATGGATCTCGGCCTGCGTGGACCGGTCTTCGGCATCACCTCGGCCTGCTCTTCGTCCAATCACGCGATCGCCTCGGCGGTCGACCAGATCAGGCTCGGCCGCGCCGATATCATGGTCGCCGGCGGCACCGATGCGCCGCTGGTCTGGGGCATCCTGAAAGGCTGGGAGGCGCTGCGGGTGCTGGCGCCTGACACGTGCCGGCCATTTTCGGCCGATCGCCAGGGCCTGGTGCTCGGCGAAGGCGCCGGCATGGCGGTTCTGGAAACCTATGAGCATGCGGTGGCGCGCGGCGCCACAATTCTCGCCGAAATTGCCGGGGTCGGCCTTTCCGGCGATGCCTCCGATATCGTCGCGCCGACCATCGAAGGGCCGGAGGCGGCGATGCGCTTCTGCCTCGTCGACGCGGGGCTCAATCCGGAAGACATCGACTATCTCAATGCGCATGGCACCGGCACCAAGGCCAACGACCAGATCGAGACGGCGGCGATCAAGCGCGTCTTCGGCGACCATGCCTACAGACTTTCGATCTCGTCGACCAAATCGATGCACGCCCACTGCCTCGGCGCGTCGGGCGCCCTGGAGCTGATCGCTTGCGTGATGGCGATCCGCGACGGCATCGTGCCGCCGACGGCCAATTTTCGCGAGGCCGACGCCGATTGCGATCTCGACATCACGCCGAATGTGGCGCGCGAGCGCAAGGTGCGCGTTGCGATGAGCAACAGCTTCGCCTTCGGCGGCACCAATGCGGTGCTGGCGGTCAAGGCGGTCTGACCGCAGGCGGCTCACGGCTGGTTGCCCGGACACGGCGAAACTTTTCACCCGTCATATTGATTCGGGCCGCCCGTCACGCTTATTTCTCTGCGACCCGCCCCTCCCGCGTGCGCGCAAAAATCCCCGCCCAGGAGTTTTCGATGACCGACCTGTCCGCCTTTCCGATCGCCGCGCGCTGGCCGGCCAAACATCCCGAACGCATCCAGCTCTATTCGTTCCCGACGCCGAACGGGGTGAAGGTGTCGATCGCGCTGGAGGAACTCGGCCTGCCATACGAGGCGCATGCGGTGAACATCGGCAAGGACGAAAGCTGGACGCCGGAATTCCTGTCGCTGAACCCCAACGGCAAGATACCGGCGATGATCGATCCGGACGGCCCGGGCGGCAAGCCGATCGGGCTTTTCGAATCCGGCGCCATCCTGCTCTATCTCACCGACAAGACCGGCAAGCTGATCCCGGCCGACCCGGTGCGGCGTTACGAAACGATCCAGTGGGTGTTCTTCCAAATGGCCTCGATCGGGCCGATGTTCGGCCAAGTCGGCTTCTTCCACAAATTCGCCGGACGCGAGATCGCCGATAAGCGCCCGCTGGAGCGCTATCGCGACGAGTCGCGGCGGCTGATCGGCGTGCTCGAGACGAGGCTGAAGGACCGCAGTTGGATCATGGACGACGATTACACAATCGCCGATATCTCTATGCTGGGCTGGGTGCGCAATTTGATCGGCTTCTATGAAGCGCGGGAACTTGTCGGCTTCGACGACTTTCCCACTGTTGCGGCATGGCTGGAACGCGGCCTTGCGCGACCGGCCGTGCAAAAGGGCCTCAACATCCCCGCTCGGGGCTGACCGAACCGGCCGGTAGCGCAGAAAGGACGGCTCGGCCTATTTGGTTCTAGCGCCGCCCTTGCCCATGGCTGCCTTTGCCCATGACGGAAGCGGCAAGGGACGCAGCGCCCCGGGCCGCGGCGACAACCGCACCGGCCGCAACATTGGCCGTCGCCTTCACGGTGCGCATTGCGCTGTCTGCCAAGCCGCCATTTGCCGATTTCCTGGGCTCCGATTTCCTGGGCTTGGCGTGTTTTGCCGTGGCCTTGGCAGCGCCCGGCATCACCTTCCTCGGCGCCGCCTTGCCGAAAGTAGGCTTTGCATCCTTGGAGCGGGCGGCGACCGCCGGGCCGGCGCCTGTCTTTGATTCAGTTGCCTTTGATCGAGTCGCCCTGCCCTTGCCGGGCGCAGGCTTTCTTGCCTTGGTTGCCATCGGACAGTTTCCCTTATGTCAGCATCATTGCCGTATCTGACATAACGGTCGGAAAGTCCTAAGGTTCCGGCGGGGCCGTCCTGCGCATCAAGCGTGATCGCCAATCACCAGATCGGCAGGGCGGCGGCGGGCAAGCACGCGGTCGATGTTGGGCATGTCGTTGGAGGCGATCCAGGCGCGGGCATCCTCGTCGGAGCGGCCATGCTCGTGCCATCGCTCAAGCAGACGGCGCTCGAGCTCGGCACGCGGCACATCGACGAAAATAGAGAAATCGAACAGCGGGGCCAGTCGCGACCAGGGTTCTTCGTCAAGCAAGAGATAATTGCCTTCAACCAGGATGAACTTGGTGTCGGCAGCGATGATCGAGGCGGCGGCGCGCGACAATTCCATGCTGCGGTCGAACACCGGAATGGCGATGTCGGGCTCGCCCGCGCGGATGCGCTTCAGCAAGGTTTCGAAGCCGGCAAAGTCAAAAGTTTCCGGAGCGCCCTTTCGCGCGCGCAGGCCGCGCCGCTCAAGCACGACATCGTCGTAATGGAAGCCGTCCATGGGCACGATTTCGGCCGTGCCTTCCGGCAGCAGCTCATGCAGGCGGGTCGACAGCGTCGACTTGCCGGCGCCCGGAGGACCGGCGATGGCGACGACAAAACGCTGCGCCTTGCCGGCGCGCTTGAAGATGGTGGCGGCGAGATGAGCGATCTCGGACATCGGAGCCTTTCTGGCTGGTGTTTTCGATCGCATCTTGGCGATAGTTTGCCGGAATTTCAAATCTGCACTGGTGTTAAAGGCGACCAAGTTGTCGAGGTTGGCGCTAAAGCGATTGCCGCAGGGCACAGCCCAATCAGGCAGGCAGAGGTTGCCCGATCCGCAGGAAATCGCTGTCGAAGGCGACATCCCGCGCCGAACCGTCGGCCGCCGTGAGGCGCATACGCACCTGCGCGGTGGCGATGTCGCGCGGCGGCTCGCCGCCGGCTTCTTGGGGCAAGGCGCCGATGACGTGGCGGAACGAGACGCTGCGACCTTCGCCAAGAGCAAAGGCGGTCGCCACCCCTTCCCGCTTCAGCCAGTTGTCGCCGAGCGATGCGGCATGGCCGAGCGCCGTGCGGCCGTCCTCGATGCCGAGCACGCCGCGATGGCGGCCGCTCCACGGCGCGTAGTCGCGCCCGCCATTGCTGATCCACAGCATGGTGACCGGCAGCTCGGCCGGGTTCTTCAGCACCAGAACGAGATCGGCTTCCGCCTTTCGCGCCAGCGCGGTCCAGCCCGGCCCGCCATGGTCGGCCTCGACCAGCGTGACGAAATCCTCTCGGCTCTGGTCCATGCGATAGTCGGTCAGGTCGAGCGTGCCGCCATCGGCGGCGGGAAAATGCGTCAGGTCTGATGAGCGGGCCGGATAGGCGAAGAGAAAACGGCCACGGGCCGGATCGGGCTCCAACGGGTCGTCCGGCGTTGCCGCAAACCGCTTCGGCGAGAAGGCGAGCTTGCCGCCGTCCTTCATCACCGTCATCGGATGATGGGCGACGGAAATCGCGCCGGAACCGCCGGAAAAGACATGTTCCTGATAGAGAAACGGGTGGTCGTCGCGCAAGGTGAGGATCTTGTCGACCGTCGCGCCCATGACCTTGTGCTGCAACCTGAAGACCGCGCGCCAGCCATCGGCAGTCGCCTCGCTGCCGACGACATCCCACGGGCTGTTGGCCGGCCAGCCATGCAACGGCGCTTCCTCGACATCGCTGCGCGAAAACGGCGCGCAGAGAAAATCGCCGGACAGGCGAACGGTGCCGGCGGGCAGGTCTTGCGGCAGCGTTTCGCGCGGCTCGTCGATCCACGGCGCGCGATGCAGCGGTTTTAGCCGGCGCCCGTCGATATCGACCACTATCTCGGCGAGATGGCCGACGGTGAGATCGACCGACACCGAAATGCCCTTTGCCTTGATCGTGAGCGTATCCATGGCGCACCTGCTGATTCTGTCGGCGCCAGCAAACCCGCTCGATGCCGGTTGCGCAAGCCGCGTGGTCGGCATTTTACGTCAGGCAGCACTGGCGTCGGCGCAGCAGCCAGGCTTACTGCCGCTTGTATTCCCGCACCGGCGACTGGGTGCCGTCGGTGTAGGTTACCTGGACCGACATCGACCTCACGTCGTCGGCGACCTTGAAATAGGGGTGGTAGTCGTAGGGGATGGCGTAGGGATCCTTGGGGTCGCAGGCCGGCATCTTGATCTCTTTGTCGAGCGCCGCGCCGTTCAGGCCGTAATGCACCGCCTTGATGGCGCAACGGTAGGACAGCATATGGCTGAAATAGACCAGGCCGCGGTTGCCGCTGGCGTCGAAGGCGATCCACGACGTCCAGAACTGGTCGAGGATCTGCTTGTTGCCTTGCTGAAGTGCCGCCTCGGGGTCGAAGCGGATGTCGAACGGGCCGGTCTCGCGGCCGCTGACATCGAGATATTTGATCGCGATGCTGCCTGCCGCGGTGCTGTCGGGCAGTTCGAAGCTCGGATTGGGCATCGGCTTGCCGGTGGTCTGGTCGTTGAGCGCCAGGAAGCCGGTCTCGGTGAACGGGCCGCTGTCGCCCATGCGCCATGAAATGCCGGTGGCAGGTTCGGGAATGGAGATGGTCATCGACCAGCCCTGGTTCGAGCGCATCGGCGTCAACGTCGGGGCAAAGCGCTTGGCATCGAGCACGTCGCCAAGCGCCGCCAGCCGGCTGCGGCTGCGGTCCAGCCAGTCGGCAAGCTGGGTCTGGTCGACGAAATATTTGAGCAGCCCGCCATCCTTCTCATAGGACAGGAACTTGGTCAGCGCCGTCGCCTCGCTGCGCTTGTCGGACAGCGCTTGAAAGCCGAGACGATCTTCCGAAAACTCCTGCGACAGCAGGAAATAGGCCGGCGCGAAATCGGGATTGGCGGCGACGAACGCGTTGAGTTTTTGGAGACGCTGCGCATCTTCGAACTGCAAGGCATGGACAAGCTTGATCGACAGCGCCTTGCCCTTGTCGGCCAGTGCGCCGAACACCTCGCGGGCGCCGGCCTTGCCGTCCTGCACCCGCAGCAGAGTGGCGAAGCGCGTGTAGGGGTCGATGGCGTCGACATCGAAGCCGGCGAAGGCGAGGTAGGAGCGCCGGGCATTGAGCATGTCGCCCGACAGTTCGTAGACGCGGGCATTGTGATAAAACTCGTCCGGCCGCTTGGGCTCGGCGATCGCCCCGCCCTGTGCGGCAAGTGCGGCAAAACCCTTGGCGATGGTGTCGATCGAGACGGCGATCTGCTCGGTCGTCGCCTGCAGCTTCTGCGCCTCAGCCTGCTGCTGTTGCTGGCCGGCAGCCACGGTGTCGGCCAGGGCGTCGGTCGACTGCTTGACTGCTTCGACGGTCTTTTGCGTCTGAGCACCCTGCTCGGTCTGCTGCTGCTGGACCGAGGCGATCTCGTCGGTCTTTTGCAAAACCTTGTCGGTCGATTGCTTGACGGTCTCGACCGTCTTTTGCGTCTCGGTGACGGTCTGCTCGATCTTCGCCACCTTGGCCGAGACGATGCCCATCGAGCGCTGCAGCTCGGCCACGGCCGGCACCAGGCCGGCGACCAGCCCGTTCTGGGAATTCGTCTGCTTTTGAACGGCAAAGACGCCGCCAGCGACCGCCGCGGCGGTGCTGGCGAAGACCAGCGCCGGCAGCGCCTTGGCCGCCAGCACCAGCCGCAGCACAATGGCGATGGCGATGATCAGCGCGGCGATCGCGGCGACCAGCGCGATATAGGCGGCGAACGGCGCCAGCGGCGTGAGGATGTCGGAAATGAAGCCGCCGACGAAGGCCACCCCGGTGGCCCATCTGCCGGTGCGGCCAAGAGATGCCCTGATAAGCGACGGCGCAGCGCCGCCCATGCCGATACCGCCCGCCATGCAATCCCCCAATACCCAATGCCGCACTCTTTCTAGCCGGAGCGCGACCGCGTGGGAAGATCAGGACAGGAAGCAGGCGATTGCGCGGCTAGGTCAGCGACGGCGTGGCCGCGAAAATGCGTTTATCCGGGGATAACCCTGGGCAAGACCAGTGTTAACCAAATGGACGGCGCTTTTCGGTTAAGCTAGTTTCCCGTTCGTTTCAGCAACAGTCTACCTCCAGAACAGATCCATCTTGTCCAAACCGCGCCTCTTTCCGCTCATCCAGAAACTTGTCGCGGCGTTTGCGCTGCTGGGGCTCGTCGCCGGCTGCGTGACGACGCCGCCGGAGACCATGCTGGCGGTGCCGGCGGCGCCGCAGAAATATGCGGCAATCGTCATCGATGGCAGCACCGGCAAGACGCTGTTCGAGGTGAATTCGACGGCGCCGCGCTATCCGGCATCGCTGACCAAGATGATGACGCTCTACCTTCTGTTCGAGGCGCTGGACCAGGGCCGCGTCAGCAAGACGACGCTGATCCCGGTGTCGGACAACGCCGCCAGGCAGCCGCCGACCAAGCTGCGCTTCAGGCGCGGCGAGGCGATCGATGTCGAATCGGCGATCCGGGCGATCACCGTCAAATCGGCCAATGACGTGGCGGTCGCCGTCGCCGAATATCTCGGCGGCAGCGAAGACGCGTTCGCCGCGATGATGACGGCCAAAGCGCGCCAGATCGGCATGCGCAGCACCGTCTTCCGCAACGCTTCGGGCCTGCCGGACGGCGTCCAGCAGACGACGGCGCGCGACATGGCGGTGCTCGGCATGGCGCTGCGCGCCCGCTTCCCGCAGCATTTCCACTATTTCTCCGAAAGCGACTTCATGTTCCGGGGCAGGCTGGTGCGCGGCCACAACGACATGCTCGGCCGCGTCCGCGGCGTCAACGGCATCAAAACAGGCTATATCAGAGCCTCAGGCTTCAACATCGTCACCTCTTACGACGCCGACGGCCGCCGGCTCATCCTCGTGGTGATGGGCGCCGACAGCGCGCGCCAGCGCAACGACCATGTCGAGGCGCTGATCCAGCGCAACCTGTCGCCGGCATCGAACATGACGACAAGGTTGCTGTATGCCGAGGAGCAGTGAGGGGGACGCTCGGCGAGGGGCGAGCTCTTGATCGGTGGTTTCAACTTGACAGGTGACGGCAGTTATGCTAGGAATTTATTCATAGTGCTGACTTGCGCCAACGACCCGCCCGCCGAGGCGGGTTTTTCATTTCAGGCTTCGGCGCCATTCTTCATAGGTCCGACAAAACCGCAGGTTAGCCAGCCTTCGAGCTTGCTTCTCGCACCTTCGAGGAAAATGGCAGGCTCCAGATCGTGGGCCTCCGCGGAATGAGCAATCCGAAAAATGCGTTATTCCGAGTTCGCAGCCCTGCCGCCTGCCACTTGCCCGTTGAAGCCCGCGCCTGCTTCCGCTAAGAAGCCGTGGCTGGCCGGTTCACCGGCTGGTTCGTTTTCCGGATCACCGATCCTGAAAGCACCCGTAGCTCAGCTGGATAGAGCGCTGCCCTCCGAAGGCAGAGGTCACAGGTTCGAATCCTGTCGGGTGCGCCAAGGTTTCAGTCGGCCGCCTGCCGTAGAAGAGCCTCCGCCTGTTCAAGGACGAGTTTCACGGCGTCGTCTGCGAGATCGGGCGGATAACCATATTTTTTCAGGATGCGCTTCACGAGCACGCGCATTCGCGCACGGGCGCTCTCACGTTTGTGCCAGTCCACCGTGGCATTTTGCCGAAGCTGCTCCAAAAGCTCATGGGCAATAATTCGCAACGTATCGTTGCCGAGCACTTCGATAGCGCTCTCGTTTTGGGCTAACGCGTCGTAGAAGGCGATCTCCTCGCCTGATAGCCCTTGCTCCTCGCCGCGCCTTCTCGCCGCTTGCAGGTCTTTGGCAAGGTCGATCAGCTCGTTGATCATTTCAACGGCCGAGATGGTGTTGGAATGATAGCGTGCAACGGCCTCCTCCAAGCGCTTCGAAAACGCGCGGCTCTCGACAATATTGGATTGCGACCGGCTCTGGATTTCTCCATTCAGGAGCTTCCGCAGCGCCTCTAGCGCCAGATTTTTTCGCTCCATTCCTTGAAGCTCGGCAAGGAACTCATCGGACAGAATCGAGATATCCGGGCTCTCCATTCCGGCGGCGCGAAGTACGTCGATTATCTCAGTCGAAGCGACCGCCCGGTCAATAAGCTGCTGAACAGCGAATGCTCTATCAGATTGGGAGATAGCCCCCGTTGCGGTCGACTTGGCGATTGCAGCTCGGACTGCCTGGAAGAACCCCACTTCGTCCCGATTACCCGATGCTGCGTCGCTGGCGGAGGCAAGAGCATATGCCCTCGTCAGATTTAGTGCGAGGTCTTGAAAGGCGCGATGGGCCTGCTTACGGCGCTCATCGCTAGTGGCCTTTTCGGCTTCCGTTTCCTGCCACTTCAAGACCCAATCAATGGCGCGCGCCAGGGCACTTAGTCGCTCTCGTGGCCCGCCGACGAGCCCGGCAGAGTAATCAAGGCCATGGAAGACAGCCCTCACCCTTTCGAAGGCTTCCAGCATGGCGGCAACCGCGTCTTCCTCGCTGATACCGATCTTACTCTGATCTGATGGGCTGTAGTCCTTGAGCGCGTTTTTTAGGTTCTGGAGAATGCCGATGTAGTCAACAATCAAGCCGCCGGGCTTGTCTCGGAACACGCGGTTCACACGGGCGATGGCTTGCATCAGGCCATGCCCGCGCATGGGCTTGTCGATGTACATCGTATTCATGCACGGCGCGTCAAAGCCCGTGAGCCACATATCTCTGACTATAACCAGTTTGAGCGGGTCATTCGGATCGCGGGCACGCTTCGCAAGTAGGTCACGCCGCCGCTTGCTGCCGATATGTTGCTGCCAATCGAGCGGGTCAGAGGCCGCGCCGGTCATGACGACCTTAATGGCCCCGCCGGTGTCGTCATCCGAGTGCCAGTCTGGCCTCAGCTTGATGACTTCGCTGTAGAGATCGACACAGATGCGCCGGCTCATGCAGACGGCCATTGTCTTGCCATTGAGCGAGGCCAACCTCGCTTCTAGGTGCTGGACGAGGTCAGCAGCGATGAGAGAAACGCGTTTTTGAGCACCGACTAGCGCCTCGACGGTCGCCCATTTGGCCTTGAATTTCTCAGCCTCGGTCAGCGTGTCGTCTTCGACAAGCGCTTCAACCTCGGCGTCGATGTTGGGTTTCTCTTCCTCGTCCAACTCTATCCGGGCCAAGCGGCTCTCGTAATAGATCGGAACGGTCGCACCGTCCTCAACCGCGCGGGAAATGTCGTAGATGTCGATATAGTCGCCGAAGATCGCTGGCGTGTTCCGATCCTCACCCTCAACAGGCGTCCCCGTGAACCCGATGAAAGAGGCATTTGGCAGCGCCTGCCGAATATAGTGCGCATATCCATACCGCCGAACGCCTGTCCTAGTGTTCAGTCGGGCGTCCAATCCATACTGGGTGCGATGCGCTTCATCTGCTATGACGATGACGTTTCGCCGGCTCGTGAGTTCGGGGAAATTCTCTTCGGTTCCAACCGGCAGGAATTTCTGCACCGTCGTGAAGATTACCCCGCCGGCCGAGCGTTCCAGAAGGCGCTTCAAGTCTTCCCGATTTTCCGCCTGCTCTGGCTTTTGACGGATGAGGTCGCGACACAGACTGAATGTGCCGAAGAGCTGGTCGTCCAGATCGTTTCGATCAGTCAAGATGACCAAGGTCGGGTTTTGAAGCTCGGGAGAGCGGACAGCCAGACCGGCAAAGAAGGCCATCAGAAAGCTCTTACCCGAGCCCTGCGTGTGCCAGATGACCCCGATCTTGCGATCACCGTCCGGACTAGATGCGTTGATGGCCTCTTGGATCGCCTTCCGCGCACCATGGAACTGGTGATAGCCGGCAATGATCTTGAACGGTCCTTCGCCTCGGTCGGCGAAAACCGTAAAATCTCTGATGAGCTGCAAAAAGCGGCCACGCTCGAACACACCGCGCAAGAGGGTATCCAGCTCTGGCGTTCCAGGGGGCGCATAGTCCGCGCCCTCCACTGTTCGCCAAGGCATGTAGCGCTCTTCTTGAGCGGTCAGCGATCCGATGCGTGCCTTGATCCCGTCGGATGTAACGAGGACGGCGTTTGTCCGGAATAGCGACGGGATATCGCGCTTGTAGGTCTCGATCTGGTTGAATGCGGCGACAAGAGTGGCATTCTCGTCACCGGGGTTTTTCAACTCCAGTATCGCCAAGGGCATCCCGTTGACGAAGAGAACGAGATCGGGCCGTCGGTTCTTGCGACCCTCGATCAACGTGAACTGGTTGACGACGAGCCAATCATTGGCGGCCGGGTTCTCGAAGTCGACCAGCCAGACTTTGTCGCCGACGATGCGGTCGTTGGAACGGTACTCGACGGTCACCCCCTCGGTTATGAGGGCGTGAATGCGACGGTTTTCTTCGACGGTATCGGGCGATTGGCTCGTGAGCAGTTGCCGGATCGCCTCCGAGCGTCCTTCTTCCGGCACGCCCGGATTAATCTGCTCAACCCGCGCTTCCAGCCGCTTCAGCAACACAGCTTCCGAATAAGATGGCCGCTGTGGGGAAGCTCCATCCGGAGCGATGACGCTGCCATGCAGATGCAGCCAGCCGAGCGCGGTCAGCGTCTGGATGCTGGCTTGCTCAACAATGTCCTCATAGAAGCCGCTCATGCCGATATGGTGCTCCTAGTCGGCTGAACGTCCCACACTTTTGCATCCTTGCAGACAACGAAATACTCGTGGGCAAAATCCTTCGTTGCACTTTCATACTCGGCATAGATATCCAAGAGGAACTGACCGACCTCCTCACCGCCTTCACCTTTTGGGTCTGTTTCACCCCATACATATTCACGCTGATAGTCGGGCACGCGATAGAAATCATGGAACATGCGCTTCAGTGTCATGTCATCTGAAATGACGCTCTGTTCAGTCATCGTTGCCACTATCTCCTTTGAGGACATCGCTCAAACCATGCGTCCTGATGTATTCGTCTGCATAGAAGGCGACTATAGCCCGCATTGCATCATCTCGCCGGTCGCTCGGAAATCCCAAAGCGTTCAAGAGACGTCTAATCCGAATGTTTATTTCTTTTCGCGTACTAATGTGGATCGGCCAATCAAGCGATGCGTGTTCCTGATAAGTGCTGGCAATCTTGCCTGCCCATTCAGAGGTGGTGGCGGCTGTCAGGCTGTCTTCTGGAACTATGAGTTGGTTCAGCAGCTCTTCGATACTATGAGGTTCGCCGGAAACGGCGGTTGGGGGACCATGGTCCGGAGGGGGAGGTACCGCGCGGCTTTCGACGGCCTTTCTTGCGGCCTCCGCCCGCTTTCGCTCCGCCACCTCTCGTTGGAGCCAGTCATTAGAGTACTGGGATGCACCAGTCGGGTCGGGAAAAAGATTGGCATGGTGAATGTTCATGCGTCGCAGCATTGAAAGGCAAGCGACGCGACCTTGGTTCGGAATATGGACCTTATAGATGTATCGAGCGATTTCCTTGGGGTTGTCTGGATCGACTGCGCCGGTCTCAACAACGGCGTCGATAATTGCCGAGACCAGGTTGTCGTCTCCAGAGGGTGTTACAGTAAAAAGGCCAGCCTGATTGACCAGCCTGGCGTTCTCCCCCAGTGCTGGCTCAAAGAAAAGCTCGGGTAGAAGCTCCTCGACCAAGCCACGATTGAGGGAGAACACAGCGCGACTGTCATTGGGCTTCTCCGCAGGGTCATCCTCCTGCGCGAATGCGAAGAAGAGCGCAACAAAGGGAGATTCCGTCCAATCCAGTAGAGGTGTGGCAAGGCCGAAATGCTGGCCAAATGCCCAAATTTCGTTGTCATCATTGCCGTTCATGTCTGTTCCCCGCCCACGCATCGCGAGCTGGAATCGATTTAGGAGACGGCGAGACATTTCGGGCGGAATTGCACCGCCGTCGAATTCGCGAGTCAGTGTTGCGGCGATCTGCCAATCGTAGCGCCGCTGACCTCGGTAAATACGATCCCCGCCGCCGATTTGTTCATGTTCTGCCTCGATGAGGCGTTCAAAGCTTTGCCAATCTTCAATCCGGCAAACCGGCACGCGCCCGTCGATGTCGTTGTTTAGAAAGTCAAAATTTGGCCAAGCTGGAAGCTGCTCGAAATAATTGCTTCGCAAAGAGGGGCCGGGTGTCTCCTCCGTCATGCGTTGGCTGCCCCACCGAGATTTACCGTTTCGCGACCGCATACTTCACCTGACATCAACCTGGGCAGGAGATAGTCGCGAGCTTCAGCTAGGGTCAGGTTTTCCTGAACAGATGCTCTAATTCGATCGAACAATGGTGCGGCTAATTCCTCGAAAGCTTGTCTGATTTCTAACGAAGGTGCGGCAAGGCCGACACTTTCGAACGTCTGCCGCGTAATTGTTGAAAAAACCGATCCGTGCGCCATTGACTTCAGCCGTTCAACGATCTGTTTGGCGGCAAGATAAGTAAAGAATGGATGTAGGCCCTCAGAGGATCGCAGCGCATAGCAAGACTGATTGAAGGTCATCTCGCGGGCAGCAATTGCTAGGTTACCAACGGTGCCGCGCGCCGTGATGATCGTGGTTCCGGGTCCAATCAGCCGCGCTGAGCTCGCAGACAAGCCTCGAGGTGTGATGTTCTTCTCGGTTTGGAATACAAACGTATCGCTTCCCAAAGGCGTATCCACGACTGAGAACCAGGGAATGTCGCCGCTCCAATAGTCCGGTTCGGAGGTTTTCGGAGTGCCGCCGCCCACAATCTCGACCAAATTCGAGAACGGTCGTTCGGCCCACCCTTTAGGCAGGCCGTCATCTCCAAAACTATCCGGGAATAATACCGCGACGTCGTGGGCGCGGGTTGGATCGGGGAGTAGACCGCCAAGGATGAGAACCGGGTCGGATGTGCCCCCCTGCTTGCGATGAACGGGGCCAAAATCGACGAGCCAATCCCTAAAGATCGCTTGAGCTAACGCTGCAAGCGTCTCATTCATCCGCCGGTTCAGTTCAATCTTGTCGTCGATGGCAGAGAGAACTCCCAAGGCGTCCTTGCGCCGTGCTTCATCGGGAAAAGGAATAGGGATATTAGCAAGATCACTTAGATTGAAAGTTGCCTGAACAGTTGTGTTTGCGTGCTGATGGATGAAGTTCTGAGCGGATGGCGTCTGCAAGACATAATAGAGCCAGCGAGACAGGTGACTGTTGCGTGCGGGTAGCAATCCCACTGCCCGCGCCAAATTCCAACCTTCTATTTCGGATGGCGCAATTGCAACCTGCCCAATAGAGCCCACCAGCGAAATGAGAATGTCATCTGGACGAGGCCTAGAACGGGAGTAAGCAGCCTCGATTTGTGGCGCCACATAGCTGCGCTCTGTTAAATCGAGCCGGTGCCCCCGAAAATTGTTCACTCGGACAATAGGAACGCCGCCGGCATACAGTTTTCCTGGCTGCACGATGCCGTAGGTAATCGACCTGTCTGGATCGCATAACTGGCGTAGAGGAACAGTCGTGACATCAGACATTATTCTTTGCCAATTCAAGCGCCATAGCTATGCGTTCTTCCATCTCTCGGCTCGACTTAAACTGGCTCTGCAATCTGCCCCGGAGGCTCGCAATCCTCTCTTCAAAAAGCACGCCGTCATCCTCGGTATCCTCGGCCCCGACATAGCGCCCTGGCGTCAGAACGTAGCCGTTCTTCGCCATCTCTTTCCGGCTCGCAGAACTGCAAAAGCCCGGGACATCCTCGTAGCCGCCATCCTTGTTGCGCCAGCGGTGATATGTGCTCGCGATTCTTTCGATATCGTCGGGGGTGAACTCGCGCCGGGTCCGGTCCACCATCGTTCCCAGCTTCCGCGCGTCTATGAAGAGGATTTCGCCGCGCCGATCACGATGTCCATTGGCGCTCTTATCCTTTGCCAGGAACCAAAGGCAGGCCGGAATCTGCGTCGAATAGAAGAGCTGCCCTGGTAACGCCACCATGCAATCGACCGCGTCAGCCTCAATCATCCTCTTCCGGATTTCGCCTTCACCTGACTGCTGCGAGGACATCGAACCGTTGGCTAGCACAACGCCTGCCGTACCTCGCGGCGCAAGGTGATGGTAGATGTGGGACAGCCAGGCATAGTTGGCGTTGCCCTGCGGCGGCGTGCCGAACTCGGTCCAACGAATGTCTTCCGCAAGGCTCTCTCGCCACCAGTCCGACACATTGAATGGCGGGTTGGCGAGGACGAAATCGAACTTCAAGTTCGAGAACTCGTCGCGGATGAAGGAGCCTTCATTATTCCACCGAATGTCGGCGTCAATGCCGCGGACAGCAAGGTTCATCTTGCACAGACGCCATGTGGTGTGATTGCGCTCCTGTCCATAGATGGAGATTTGCCGCTTGGCTTCATTCACGTCACGGCGGTCCGAATGATCTTCGATGAATTTTTCGGACTGAACGAACATGCCGCCGGAGCCGCAGCAGGGGTCGTAGACGCGGCCCCGATAGGGTTCCAGCATTTCGACCATGACGCGCACTACCGAACGCGGAGTGAAGAACTCGCCGCCCCTGCGGCCCTCTGCCCCGGCAAAGCCCGAAAGGAAGTATTCATAAGCCCGGCCAAGTAGGTCGCGAGACTTTTCCCCGTCGGTGTGCATCGTGATGTCGGAGAAGAGTTCGACCAGATCGCCGATCATCTCCTTGTCGAGCGCCGGACGGCCATAATCCTTGGGCAGAACACCCCTCAATGTCGTGCTATTGGCCTTTTCGATGGCCTCCATCGCTGCATCGATTAGCCCGCCGATGTCGACCTTCTTCTTGCTCCCGGTAACGGGATCAATGATCTCGAGGTCGCGGACGCGAGCGTTGTCACGCAAGTAAGACCAGCGGGCAATATCAGGCACCCAGAAGACGCGCGCGGCAAGATATTCTTCCGGATCTTCCAGGTCGGCGAACTCTTCTTGTTCCAGCTTGGTGCGTTGTGCCTCGAACGCCTCCGAGATGTATTTTAAAAAGATCAGACCAAGAGCGACGTGCTTGTATTCCGAAGGCTCCAGATTGCCCCGCAACTTATCGGCAGCCCGAAATAGGTCCGCCTCAAAGCTCAAATCGCCGTTCCCGTTGCGTGCCCCCATCATACTCCCAATCCTAGCCTTCAGTCGTTATTCGTCATCAGTTCCTGGCTTCCTATAGCCTATGAAACCGCGCGAGCAACAAGCTATGCGATGAGGAAATCTGGCCCAAATTGACAGGCGGTGTCGCCCCGGTGTTAATCAGGGTCATTGTTGATGTGGAATTCGCTCGTTACCCTGATCCTTATGCCGAATCAGATCAAGATGTTAGGGGAGTAGTTTCACAATCCAAAACCTCCCGACGTTGGCCTTCGGCGAGCAGGGGGCCGAATCCTGTCGGGTGCGCCAAAACTTGCGATCTGCCGATCCTCCGGTCAGCCATATCTCGTAAAGCTGGAATCCACTCTTGCCCGCCCATCTCACCTTCCACCTCACCGATGCTCTGGAACCCAATCGGCTTCGAATGACTTATTTGTCGGTAGCTCTCGAAGGGAGAGGCCATTGCCCGCACCTGAGGAAATGGATGTCGTCCTCGAAAAGCTGCCTTTGAGGATCGGCGCCTACGTGCCCGACGACTTGCTGGAAGACTGGTTCGCGCCGGGAACGGGCATGAACCCGGTCAGCCCGGCAGCGCTGGCGGCGGCCAAGACTTACGGATGGCGCTTCGAATGTGAGTTCAAGCACTACCCCGAACGGATGGAGGGTGTGTTCTGGAAGTGGGTGCCGGCGATCTGATCCGCGCAATTGCGGACCAGACTCCTTGGCGCTTGGGTGATCGAAATTGCCGCGAAGCGTGATCGCTATCCTGATCGCCTCAGCCTATCGGCGTCGTCACCTTTCCGGTTCCGCCGCATTCGGGGCAGGTGCGGCCGTCGATCATGCCTGTCCCGGCGCAGCGGTGACAAATTTTCTCGCCGGCGCCGGCAATGCCTGCCGCGTCGGCATTGGCTTGCCCAAATTGCTCGGGTTTGCCTTGCAGCTTGTCTCGCAACCGGGCGACCGCGGCCTCGTCGACTTCAAGCGGCGTGCTGCTGTCGTCGGGCAGGCCTTCGCCGGATTGGCCTATGGTTTCGTTGCGCGGCCGGTCGTTGGTGCCTGTCGTTATCTTTGCTTTCTGAGCCATTGCAGTACTCTTTTGCGGATTGCAGGCGCAGCTCTCAGCTCCTGCGGTTCGAACGCCTCAGCTCCGCAGAGGTTCCGGTCGGCAATCGTTCGCCGGCGGGCCCGGACGGAAGCGGCAAACAGCCAAGCGCATCCAGGCTGGAACGGCACGAGATCGGGGAGCCGCTCAAGCAGGATTCCCATCAATGGCGCCGCGGCGCCTTTGCGTCAGCGCAGCCGCTCCGACCGCAGTTTCACATCGTCGCTCAGCTGCCGCACGACCTCGGCGGTCTTGCGAATATCCGCTTCGCCGAGAGCGACGCCCATGGTCGAGGCTATCGCCATCAGCTGGGCATTCAGCTCGCCGTAGCGCGCGGCGCCTTTGCGCGTCAGCTGCACAAGCTTCGAGCGCCGGTGCTTCGGATTGTCGATAAATTCGACGAGCCCCTCGCCCGCAAGCTCATCCGCCAGCCGCTGCATGCGCTGACGGCTGGTGGGCCGCATCTGGGCGATCTGCGGCACGGTGAGCGGACCAAGCAGCGCGAGGCTTCGCATGAAGCCGAACGCACCGCCGCCCCAACTGGTGATGAGCCCTGTCTTCTGGCCGAGAGCCCGTATCCTGAAGAAGCACTGGGCCACTTCGAGCATCAGCTCGGCGATCGCAGCGGCCTTGCCGTCAACGATGGCCCCTGTCCCTCGGTTGTTTCGTGCCGCCATCGCTTCCATTCCCTCTGTCCGTGCCAATTTCCACGATTGACACCGCTGTTGTCAACTTCTAGAATGACACCTTAGTTGTCGTTTCTAGGCGGCTATGGGCTTCGTAGCGCCTCAAGCATCTGCGGGAGCAGACATGGCAATGGCTGGGCAAACCGACACCGAAACCGCAGGCGTCATCGCGAGACCGCCCCTGCTCTTTCTCGCTGCTCTGCTGATTGGCTTCGTCCTGGACCGCCTGCTGCGCTTACCGTTCCCGGTTCCGGAAAATGACCTGGTCACCTGGATCATCGGCGGCTTGCTGATGCTGATCGGTTTTGTGCTTTTCATCGCGGGCATTCGCAACTTCTTGCGCGCGGAGACGCCGGTGCCGACGAATGAGCCGACGCGCGTGCTGGTGACGACCGGCATCCACGGATGGACGCGCAATCCGATCTACCTCGGCATGTTCCTCATCTATGGCGGCATCGGCGTGGCCGCGCAGAATATTTGGATCCTTGTCCTCACGCTGCCGCTTGCGATCCTGATCCGCTACGGCGTCGTGGCCCGCGAGGAGGCCTATCTCGAGCGGCGTTTCGGCGATGCGTATCGCGACTACAGGCAAAGCGTGCGGCGGTGGCTCTGAGCGGGAAAAGTGAGGGCCGGGAAAGCGACCACGTTGCGTCTGGTTGCGCGAAAGGGTCTTGCGGAAAAATGGCGTGCCCGCCTAGACGATGCACGCGGTAAGCGCCCCTGTGCTCGCAATCGCATAATCTTTGAGAGAATATTCCCGGCTTCGCATCCGGCGAGAAACGCGGTTCTTTGATCCATCGGCCAGCATCCCCGATGCTGTGATCAAGGCTTCGCGCTTTGCCTGGCCACCATGATCTAACAACGGACGGGATTCATCATGATCAGGAATACCAACACTTTGCTGTCATCCTTTTCGGCAACTATAAATCGCCGCACAGGTCTTGCATTACTTTTCGCTTCGGCTGTCGCAATTGCCGGTTTGGCTGCCCCCAGTTCGGCCTTCGCCGAGGACAAGAAGGCGATCAAGGTCGGCATCATCAGCGGCGAGGATGAAGACGTATGGCGCGTCGTCACCGCGCAGGCGGCCGAGAAAGGGCTGACGATCGAGACCGTGGTGTTCAACGACTACACCCAGCCCAACGAGGCGCTGGAGCGTGGCGAAATCGACGCCAACGCCTTCCAGCACAAGCCCTATCTCGACAGTCAGATCAAGACGCAGGGCTATCACATCGTCCCCGTCGGCTATACCGGCGTCTGGCCGATCGGCCTCTATTCCAAGAAGCTTGCTAAGGTCGCCGACCTGGCCGAGGGCGCCGTCATCGGCGTGCCGAACGACCCGTCCAATGAAGGCCGGGCGCTGCGCGTCCTGCAGAATGAGGGCCTGATCAAGCTGAAGGACGGCACCGGCATCCTGGCGACAACGGCCGACATCGCCGACAACCCGAAGAAACTGGTCATCAAGGAGCTCGACGCCGGCATCGTCGGGCGTTCGGTGGAAGACCTCGACGCGGCCGTGGTCAACACGGATTGGGCGCTGAAAAGCGGCCTGACTCCCGAAAACCGCATCGCTCAGGAGCCGATCGCCGACAATCCGTACCGCAACTTCATCGCGGTGAAGGCCGGCAATGAGAACGAGCCCTGGGTAAAGACACTGGTGGCTTCCTATCAGAACGAGGCGGTAAAGGCCGAGTTCGACAAGGTCTACAAGGGCACCGGCACCAGCGCCTATTGATGAGACATGGATCCGGGCGGATATGAAAAGCGGTCCGCGCCCAGTGCGCGGGCCGCAATCCTATTTTACGGACCGCCGAAACAGGAACGGCCATGAACCAGCATTTCCCCGCAACTGCCGAGATACCGGTCGGCACCCCGGAGCGGCCGGAGGACGTCGTGCGGATTATCGGGCTGAAGCGCCGCTTCGGCGCAACGCCGGCGCTCGATGGCGTGTCGCTCGCTGTGCAGAAGGGCGAGATCCTCGGCATCATCGGCCGCAGCGGCGCCGGCAAGTCGACGCTGATCCGCTGCCTGAACGGTCTGGAGCGGCCGGATTCCGGCCAGGTCTTCATCGAAGGCCGCGAGATCAGCCGGCTTGGCGAGCGCGAATTGCAGCCGCTCAGGCGGCGCATCGGCATGATCTTCCAGCACTTCAACCTGCTTTCGGCCAAGACCGTCGAAGACAATGTCGCGCTGCCGCTCAAGATCGAAGGCCGTCCCAGGGCCGAACGGCTGGCGCGCGCGGCCGAGCTGCTCGAGCTCGTCGGCCTGTCGGAGAAGGCGAAAGCCTATCCGGCATCGCTGTCGGGCGGCCAAAAACAGCGCGTCGGCATCGCCAGGGCGCTTGCCGCGCGGCCCGCGCTGCTGCTCTCGGACGAAGCCACCTCGGCGCTGGACCCGGAGACGACCCGCTCCATCCTTGCGCTTTTGAAAGACATCAACCGGCAGCTCGGCCTGACCATTCTGCTGATCACTCACGAGATGGAGGTGATCCGCTCGATCGCCGACCGCGTCGCGGTGATCGACGCCGGCCGCATTGTCGAGGAAGGGCCGGTGTGGTCGGTCTTTGCCGATCCGAAGTCGGCGATCACCCAGAGCCTCCTTAGCGGCATCCGGCCGCAATTGCCGGCGGAGCTTGCAAGCCGGCTAACGCAGACGGAAAGCGGCGAGGCGATTCTGAGGATCGACGTCGCGGGCGAGGCGGCGCGCGGCCCGCTGCTGTCCGACCTTGCCGCAGCGGTTCCCGGCTCGTTCCGCCTCGTCCATGGCGGCATCGACCATGTCCAGCGGCAGCCTGTCGGCACGCTGTTCCTGGCCGTGCCAGCTGCCGATGCAAATCATCTGACGCGGGTGATCGCGTTCCTGAAAGCCCGCGAGGCGCGGGTGGAGGTGCTTGGCCATGTCGCCAATTCTGTTTGAACTTCTCATCCGTTCGATCTGGGAAACCGTCCTGATGACGGGCGCGTCCGGATTCATTTCGCTGCTTTTCGGACTGCCGCTCGGCTTGGCGCTGGTCGCCACCGACCGTGGCGGCATCGCCGAAAGCCTGTGGGTGAATCGCGTCCTCGGCGCTGTCATCAACGGCTTCCGCTCGGTGCCGTTCATCATCCTGCTCGTCGCGCTGATCCCGGTGACACGGCTGATCGTCGGCACCTCGATCGGCACCTGGGCTGCGATCGTGCCGCTGTCGATCGCGGCCACGCCCTACTATGCCCGCATCGCCGAAGTGTCGTTGCGCGAGGTCGACCACGGACTGATCGAGGCGGCGCGCGCCATGGGCGGCAACCGCTGGACGATCATCCGCGAGGTGCTGGTGCCGGAAGCCCTGCCCGGCATCGTCGCCGGCTTCACGGTCACGCTGGTGACGCTGATCGGCGCCTCGGCAATGGCCGGCGCCATCGGTGCCGGCGGGCTTGGCGACCTCGCCATCCGCTACGGCTACCAGCGCTTCGAGACGTCAGTCATGGTCGCCGTGGTCATCGTGCTGATCATCCTGGTCTGTGGCATCCAGTGGGCCGGCGACCGGCTGGTGGCCAGGCTGGATCACAGGGGGTAGATCAAGCCCTCAGCCTCACGCCGTCTGGATCGAAGAACGGCATCGGCGACACCATTGCGCGCGTCGGCGTGCCGTCGATGTCGATGCTGAGTTCGGTGCCGATCCGGGTGAACGGCAGCCGCAGATGCGCGGTCGCCAGCACCGTGCCCAGCGAGTAGCCGTGGTCGCTGTAGGTGACGACGCCGGCATCCTCGCCGCCGGCCAGAACCCGCGCATTCGTTGCGGCCGGCGTGCCGCCTTCGACGGTCAGCCCGGTCCAGCGCTCGTCGACGCCTGTGTCGCGAACTTTGAGCAGCGCCTCGCGGCCAACGAAATCGCCCTTGTCGAACTTGATCCAGCTGTTAAGGCCGACATGAAACGGCGTGCGGGTCTCGTCCATGTCGATGCCATGCGCCGGATAGGCCTTCTCCAGCCCAAGCGTGAACATCGCCAGCACGCCATAGGGTTTCAGGCCAAAATCGCGGCCGGCCCGCATCAGCATGTCCCAGACGGCAGTGGCCTCGTCGGCCGGCACGAACAGCTCGAAGCCGAGCTCGCCGGTCACGCCGGTGCGCGAGATCAGCAGCTTCGTCTCGCCGATCCGCCCTGATGTGAACGACCAGCGTTTCAGGCCATCCAGGTCGGCGTCCTGCACCAGCACTTTCAGTAGCTCGCGCGAGCGCGGCCCCTGTATCGTCGGAAATGCGATGGCCGCCGTGATGTCGGTGACATAGGCTTTTCGGCGCTCGGCGTGATGCAGCAGCCAGGGCAGCATTTTCTGGCGGTTGACGGAGCCGGTCACCAGCATGAAATGCTCGGGCCCGAGCCTGAACACGGTGAGGTCGTCCATGATGCCGCCATCCTCGCGGCAAACGGTGGAATAACGCACCTGGCCCGGTCGCATGGCAGCGGCATCGTTGACGATGACGTGGTTGACCAGGGCCTCGGCGTCCGGACCCTTGATGTCCATCTTGCCCATGGTGCTGAGGTCCTGGACACCGACGTTTTCGCGGGTGTTCAGATGCTCGTCGGCGATGCCGGAGTAATATCTGGCCGAGATGAAATCGCCGCCGACCCGGCCCATCGTCGCACCCAATCCGACGATGCTGCTATAAAAAGGGGATCGCCGTTCGGCCAAGAAAGTCTCCATCTTCACGAAAACGGCAGCGCCGGACAGCGCTGCCGAATGCGTTTGTCGTCGGTCTCAGCTGCCGTAGACGTCGAAGGCAAAGTACTTGTCGTTGATTTCCTTGTATTTGCCGTTGGCGCGCAGCGCGTCGATCGCCGCATCGAGCTTTTCGGCCAGATCCTTGTTGCCCTTCTGCAGGGCGATGCCGACGCCTGGGCCATGGATAGCCGGGTCGGGGGCCAAGGTGCCGAGCAATTTGCAGCAGGCGCCTTCAGGCTTCTTCAGCCACTCGGTCAGCAGGATAGAGCCGTCCATCACCGCGTCGAGGCGGCCATTGACCATGTCGGTGCGGGCATCGTCACCGGTCGGATAGGGCTTGATGGTCGAGCCTGCGTACTTCTGTTCGGCGAAATTCTGGTGGATCGTCGCGCTCTGCACGCCAAGCGCCTTGCCTTTCAGGTCCTCGGGCGATGTGCCTGTGACAGTCGAATCCTTCGGCACCGCGATGGCCGGTGGCGTCTGGTAGTATTTGTGGGTGAAGTCGACCTTCTCGGCTCGTTCCGGCGTGATGGTGATGTTGATGATGGCGTCGAACTTGCCGGCCTGCAGTGCCGGAATCGAGCCGTCGAAATCCTGCACGACGAACTCGCACTCGGTCTTCATCTCAGCGCACAGCGCTGTGCCGAGATCGATATCGAAGCCGCCCAGCGTGCCGTCGGCATTGGCATAGTTGAAGGGCGGATAGGCGCCCTCGGTGCCGAGCCTGAGTTTCTTGTCCTGGGCGGAGGCGGCGCCGGTAGCGACAGCCAGGGCGACGGACGCAGCAAGCACGAAACGACCGAAAAGGCGCATGATCCAGATCTCCGTTGACGGGCGAAGTCTACGGGGTTTTGTACCTCCGGCGGAGACGGAAACGACATGCCCTGCGGCGATCGCGGCGCACAGGGAGATCGGCGTTTGCGCGGACCAGCGACACTAGCTGGCGGCGCGCTTCTTGTCCGTCGCAGCCCGATTGATCGCCAGCCTGTCCGCCGACAGAGCGACACCGAATTTTCCATCGGCTTCCTCGGGCGTATAGTATCCCAAGGCCACATCCCTCAGCACCAGTTCCGGATCGCGCTGTAAGGGATCGCCATAGCCACCGCCACCCGGCGTGCCGACGCGCACGCGGTCGCCGGCCTTCAGCGCGATGTCCTGCTCCTTGGAAAGGTGCGGCGGCACATGTTCCTTGCCGTCGCGGAACACAGTCACCGTGTTGACCGCGCCGTCCTTGCCGCCGAGCGCGCCCTGCGGGCCGAAGCGGCCGTGGTCCATAACGAAGGAGGCGCGGGCGTCGCCACGCAGGATCTCGACCTCATAGGCGAGTCCAAAACCACCGCGATGCTTGCCGGCGCCGCCCGAGCCTTCGCGCAAGGCATAGTGGCGATAGAGCACCGGAAAAGCCTGCTCCATGATCTCGACCGGCGGCGACTTGGAAATGCCGATGGTCGAGCAGCCGTTGGTCAGGCCGTCATGGCCGGCATTGCCGCCATAGCCGCCGCCGGAGATCTGGTACATGACATAGTCGCGGCCGCGCGCCGGATCGCTGCCGCCAAGCGCGAAATTGCCGCTGGAGCCGGCCGGGGCCGCCGTCACCTTGTCCGGCAAGGCCTGCACCATGGCCGCGAACACCGCCTCGGCGATGCGTTGCGAAACCTCGGCCGCGCAGCCGGACACCGGTCGCGGATATTTGGCATCGAGGAAGGTGCCTTCCGGCCGCTTGACGATCAGCGGCTCGAAGGCGCCGGCGCTGATCGGCACGTCGGGGAAAATATGGCGCATGGCGAGATAGACCGACGACAAGGTCGTCGCCAGCACGCTGTTCATCGGCCCGGCACAAGGCTTCGACGAGCCGGCGAAATCGAAGCTCAGCGTGTCGCCCTGTTTCTCGACGGCGAGTGCAATGGTCAGCGGCTCGTTCACCACCCCGTCGGAATCGACAAAGGCTTTGGAGCGGTAGGTGCCGTCGGGAATGGCCGAGATGTTGGCGCGCATCTGATCAGCGGCGCGGCGGCGCAGTTCGGCAATTGCCTCGACAACTGTTTCGTCCCCGTAACGATCCAGGATTCCATTCAGCCGGTCCTGACCAATCAGCAGCGCCGCCGCCTGGGCGCGGATGTCGCCGATGCGCTGGTCGGCAACCCTGATGTTCGAGCAAATGATGGCGTAGATCTCGCGATCGAGAACGCCATTCTTGAACAGTTTGACCGGCGGCAGCCGCAAGCCTTCCTGCTCGACCGCCGTTGCCGAGGCGGAAAAGCCGCCCGGCACCGAGCCGCCAATGTCAGGCCAGTGGCCGGTGTTCGACAGCCAGCAGAAAATCTTGCCATCCCTGTAGACCGGCATGGCGAAACGCACATCCATCAGGTGGGTGCCGCCGAGATAGGGGTCGTTGACGATGTAGATATCGCCTGGCTCGGGCGGCAGGCAACGGCCGTCGGCGATCATCTCGATCACCGTCCTAGTCGAATATTGCATCACGCCGACGAATACCGGCAGACCCTGGCTGCCTTGCGCGATCAGCGATCCGTCGACGGCCGAGTAGATGCCGTCGGAGCGGTCATTGGCCTCGGCGATAACAGGCGAGAAGGCGGCGCGCGAGAACGTCAGGTCCATCTCGTCGCAGACCTGCTGCAGCGCCGCCTGGATGACCGAAAGCGTGATAGCGTCGAGCTTTTCCATCTCAGGCCTCGCCGATATCGATGATGATGTTGCCGTCGGCGTCCGATCGCGCCCGGTCGCCGGGCTCGAGCACGGTGGTGGCGTCCATCTGTTCGAGGATCGCCGGCCCTTCGATGACGGCGTCGAGCGGCAACTTTTCCCTGACGTAGACCGGCGTGTCGTGCCAGCGCCCGCCATACCAGACCGGCCGGATCTCGCGGCGCGCCTCGTCGAGCGTTCTGGCGCGTCCTGCTGGGTCGATCAGCCGGGACAGATCGATCGCCGGACGCACGCCGGTCACCGAGGTGTTGAGGTTGACCAGATTGGCGCGGATCTCCGGTAGCTCAACCTTGAAGCGAGCAAAATAGGCCTTTTCGAACAGTTGCTGCAGCGTTGCGCGCGTTACCGATGGCGACGGCAGCGGCACGTTGATGATGTGGGTCTGACCGACAAACTGCATGTCGGCGGAATGCGTGACCCGGATCGTCTCCGGCTTTACCGCTTCCTTGCCGATCAACTCCTCGCCTTCGTTTCGGTGCCGTTCCAATACGGCGTGAAGTTGGGGTTCATCGAGCCCCGCTACCGGCTGGTTGACCGTGTTGACGAAGTCGTGCCTGAGATCGGCGACGACGCAGCCGAGCGCATTGGTGATACCCGGCCGTGCCGGCACCAGCACTTTGGGCAGGCCGAGCTCGCGCGCCAGTGCGGTCGCATGCAGCGGCCCGGCGCCGCCGAAGGCGAACAGCGCGAAATCACGCGGGTCGTGACCGCGTGACACCGAGACCATGCGGATAGCGCCGGCCATCTTCATGTTGCCCAGCCGCAGCACGGCGCCCGCCGCCTCGACGCCGGACAGGCCGGTGGCACGGCCGATCCGGTCCTCGAATATGCCGGTAACATGCTCGATGGTGACCGGATTCTCGACCGCAAGCAGCTTCTTCGGCGCCAACCGGCCGAGCACCAGATTGGCATCGGTAATGGTCGGCTCGCTGCCGCCGCGCCCGTAGCAGATCGGGCCGGGATTGGCGCCTGCGCTTTCCGGGCCGATCTGAATCAGGCCGGCCGCATCGACGCGGGCGATCGAGCCGCCGCCGGCACCGACCGTATGCACCGCCACCATCGGCACATGGATCGGCATCGCATATTCGATCTCGATCTCGTTCGACACCGCCGGCTCGGCATTGCGGATCAGCGCCACGTCGGTCGAGGTGCCGCCCATGTCGTAGGTGACGAGGTTTTCGAAGCCGGCGCGTTTTCCCGTATAGGCGGCGGCAATGACACCGGAGGCCGGGCCGGACATGACGGTCTTGGCCGACTCACGTGTGACAAAGCGGGCCGAGATCATGCCGCCATTGCCGTTCATGATCAGGAAGTCGCGGGCATAGCCTTGCGATCCCAATTCCTTGCGCAGCCGCTCGACATAGCGTTCGAGAATCGGCTGCACCGAAGCGTTGACCGAGGCGGTCACGCCGCGCTCGAATTCGCGCGCTTCCGACAGCAATGCGTGGCCTGACGTGATGTAGCCGTTTGGCCAAAGCTCGGCGGCGATTTCGGCCGCCCGCCGCTCATGCGCCGGATTGGCATAGGAATGCAGGAAATGGATGACGAGGGATTCGCAGCCGGCCTCGATCAGGCTTTTCACCGCGTCGCGCATCTCGGCTTCGTCGAGCGGAATGCGCACCGCGCCCGAGGCTTCGACGCGCTCCGACACTTCAAGCCGCAGATTGCGCGGAATGATCGGGACGAAGGTCCCTGTCATGCCATAGGCCTGCGGCCGTGTCCGCCGGCCAAGCTCGATGACGTCGCGAAAGCCGCGCGTGGTGATCATGCCGGTTTTGGCCAACCGGCGTTCCAGCACTGCGTTGGTGGTGGTCGTCGTGCCGTGGACGATGAGGTCGATGCCGCGGATGGGAAAACCGGTGGCACTGAGCGCCGAAACGACACCGAAAGCCTGGTTGTCGACCGTGGTCGGGGTCTTGGCGATATGCACCCGGCCACCGCCACGGCCGTCGATCAGAAGCAGGTCGGTAAAAGTTCCGCCGACGTCGATGCCGGCGACGACACTGCCCAGGGAATCCAGCGTCTGCGCCGAAAAATTCTCTTTCATTGTCGAAACCCGAAATGCCCGGACTACTGATATGTCTCAGTTTGGAAAGGTGTTTCACGCTGGCGTCTTGACGCAAATATCATTTGTATACTAATAAATTCCGGACACAAGAGCTTACCGCTTCGCAGTGTGCAAACGGCACGCCGGAACCTGATCGGTTCGGGCGCGCAGGAGAAGGTTTGGCGCCCATCTGAAGATTGGGTCTTGAGCCCGGGCCAGAAGGTTAGGTTTGATGAACACCACATCCGCGCTCAACACCGCCGACGCCCGGCCGTTGCAGTTCCCTATACCGGCCAATGTCTATGCCGAGACCGTCGTCTCGGTGAAGCACTATACCGACCGGCTGTTCTCGTTCCGCATCACCCGGCCGCAGTCGCTGCGTTTCCGCTCCGGCGAGTTCGTCATGATCGGCCTGCCCAACGCCGAGAAGCCGGTGTACCGCGCCTATTCGATCGCCAGCCCTGCCTGGGACGACGAGCTGGAATTCTTCTCGATCAAGGTGCCGGACGGCCCGCTGACCTCTCAGCTGCAGAAAATCCAGATCGGCGACACCGTCATCATGCGGCAGAAGTCGACCGGCACGCTGGTGGTCGACGCGCTGACCCCGGCCAAGCGCCTGTTCATGATCTCGACCGGCACAGGCATCGCGCCCTTTGCCAGCCTGCTGCGCGATCCCGATACCTATGAGAAATTCGAGCAGGTCATTTTGACTCACACTTGCCGCGACAATGCCGAGCTCACCTACGGCCAGGAGCTGGTCGCGGCGCTGGAGAACGATCCGCTGATCGGCGAGCTGACCGGCGGCCGCGTCACGCTCTACAATTCGACGACGCGCGAAACCTCCGAGCGCATGGGCCGCATCACCGCGCTGATCGGGTCGGGTAAATTCTACACCGATCTCGGCATCGACAAGCTCGATCCTGAGACCGACCGCATCATGATCTGCGGCTCGATGCATATGCTCAAGGACGTCAAGGAACTGGCCGAAAGCCTCGGCTTCCAGGAAGGTTCGCTGCATCATCCGGCGAGCTTCGTCGTCGAGCGCGCCTTCGTCGGCTGATACGCCGGCAGTCCAGCGTTCGCTGCATTCAGACTATGATTTTGACCATGCGGTCAAAATCAGCTGCTTTCGCAGGCTTTTTCCGTTATGACCTCCTGAAGGACTCGTGAAGCGCTGCTTCACGGTCTATCTTCGGCATAAGTCGTCGAACGAAAGGGTAGGAGATGAGCAGCACAATCCGCGAAGCCGATCTCGGACCTTCCAAGATCACGCCGCTGCCAGCGCGCACCGCCGCCAATGCACCGGCGCCGCAAGCGCACGGTATTGCCCGCAATCCCGGCATGAAGCTCGATCTCGGCTTCATGGAATCGATGCGCAGCGTCAACCGCTCGGCGCTGGAGCGGCGCGTCGCCAGCCTGACCAAGCGCCGCTCGATCAAGGCCGACAACCAGGCCGCCTGGCTGCTGCGCGCCGTCGCCTGCATGGACCTGACCACGCTGAACTCGAACGACACCGAAGAGCGCGTGCGCCGGCTCTGCGCCAAGGCGGTCGATCCGATCCGCCGCGACATCGCCGAAGGGCTCGGCATCACTGGTCAAAAGATCCGCCCGGCGGCGGTCTGCGTCTATCACCCCTTCGTTGCCACCGCCGTCGAGGCGCTGCGCGGCAGCGGCATCCATGTCGCCGCCGTATCCACCGCTTTCCCGCACGGCCTCACCCCGCTTTCGACGCGCCTGCAGGAGATTGAAGCGTCGGTGAGGGACGGCGCCGACGAGATCGACGTCGTCATTCCGCGCGGGCTGGTCTTCGGAGCGAAGTGGCAGGAACTCTATAACGAGATCGTCTCGATGCGCGCCGCCTGCGGCGAGGCGCATCTGAAGGTTATTCTCGGCACCGGCGACCTCGCCACGCTGCGCAACGTCATGCTCGCCTCGATGGTGGCGATGATGGCCGGCGCGGATTTCATCAAGACCTCGACCGGCAAGGAAAGCGTCAACGCGACGCTGCCCGTCGGCCTTGCCATGGTGCGCGCCATCCGCGCCTATTTCGAGGAGACCGGCTACCTCATCGGCTTCAAGCCGGCCGGCGGCATTTCCACGGCAAAGGCTTCGCTCGACTGGCTGGTGCTGATGAAGGAAGAGCTTGGCCGGCGATGGCTGGAGCCAGACTTGTTCCGCTTCGGGGCGTCGAGCCTGCTGACCGACATCGAGCGCCAGCTCGAACATCATTTGACCGGTCACTATTCGGCCAATCATCGCCACGCAATGGCGTGATTTCGGAGCCCCTGATGAACATTCTCGAACGCTATCATGCCATGGAATACGGTCCGGCGCCGGAGGCGCGCAACGAGGCCGATGCGTGGCTTGCCGCGCGCGATTTTTCCAAAGCACTGTTCATCGGCGGCGACTGGAAAGCAGCCACAGGCGGCAAGACCTTCGAAACCAGCGATCCTGCCTCGGGCAAATTGTTGGCCAAGGTATCGGATGCCGGTGCCGCCGACATCGATGCCGCGGTTTCGGCCGCGGCAAAAGCGCTGCCGAAGTGGAGCGCATCCTCAGGCTACAGCCGAGCAAAAGTGCTCTATGCCATCGGCCGCTCCATGCAGCGCCACCAGCGTCTGTTCGCGGTGTTGGAATCGATCGACAATGGCAAGCCGATCCGCGAAAGCCGCGACATCGACGTGCCACTGGCCATCCGCCATTTCATCCACCATGCCGGCTGGGCGCAGGCGTTGGACAGGGATTTTCCCGGCCATAAGGGCGTCGGCGTCGTCGGCCAGATCATCCCGTGGAACTTCCCGCTTTTGATGCTGGCCTGGAAGATCGCGCCGGCGCTCGCCGCGGGCTGCACCATCGTGCTGAAGCCGGCCGAGTTCACGCCGCTCACCGCCATCCTGTTTGCCGAGATCTGCGAACGATCCGGCGTGCCGAAGGGGGTCGTCAACATCGTCCAGGGCGGACCCGAAGCGGGCGCAGCAATCGTCAATCATCCCGGCGTCCAGAAGATCGCCTTCACCGGTTCGTCCGAGGTCGGCAAGATCATCCGCAAAGCCACCGCAGGCTCCGGCAAGAAATTGTCGCTGGAACTTGGCGGCAAGTCGGCCTTCGTCGTCTTCGAGGACGCCGATCTCGACAGCGCCGTCGAGGGACTGGTCGACGGCATCTGGTTCAACCAGGGCCAGGTCTGCTGTGCCGGCTCGCGCCTGCTGGTGCAGGAAGGCATCGCCGACGCCTTCATCGCCAAGGTCAAGACGCGGATGAGCCGGTTGCGCGTCGGCAGCCCGCTCGACAAGAACACCGATATCGGCCCGCTGGTCGACCTGACCCAGCTCGATCGCGTCAAGGGACTGGTTGCCGAAGGCGCCAAGCAGGGCGCTGTCTGCTGGCAGCCGGACGTGGCGCTGCCGTCCTCCGGCTATTACCATTTGCCGACGCTGGCGACAGGCGTTTCGCCGGCTAACATCCTGGCACAGGAGGAGGTATTCGGCCCGGTGCTCGCCACCATGACCTTCCGCAACACCGAGGAAGCGGTCGAGCTCGCCAACAACACGCGCTACGGGCTGGCCGCCTCGGTGTGGAGCGAGAACGTCAACCTCGCACTGCACGTCGCGCCGCAATTGAAGGCCGGCGTCGTCTGGGTCAACGGCACCAACATGTTCGACGCCGCCTGCGGCTTCGGCGGCTACCGCGAGAGCGGTTTTGGCCGCGAAGGCGGGCGCGAGGGCATGTTCGAATATCTCTCGGCAAAGCTGCCGCTCGGCCCCGTCATCAAGCCGGCAACGGCTTCCGCCCAGCCTGTCGAGCAGGCCGAAAGCGACGCCATCGATCGCACGGCAAAACTGTTCATCGGCGGTAAGCAGGTCCGGCCGGACGGCAATTATTCGATTGCGGTGGCTACCGCCAAGGGCAAGCTTGCCGGTGAGGTTGGTCTCGGCAGCCGCAAGGATATCCGCGACGCCGTCTCCGCTGCCCGCGCTTGCAAGGCCTGGCCGGAGGCGACCGCCTACAACCGTGCCCAAGTGCTCTACTATCTGGCCGAGAACCTGTCCGGCCGTGCCGACGAGTTTGCGGCGCGCCTCACTCAGCTCGTCGGCGCCACCGCCAAGGCCGCGCGCGAAGAGGTCGAGTTGTCGATCGAGCGGCTGTTCCTCTATGCCGGCCTGGCCGACAAGTTCGAAGGCCGCGTCCACCAGCCGCCGGCCCGCGCCGTCACATTGGCACTGCACGAGCCGGTCGGCGTCGTCGGCATCGTTGCGTCCGACAATGCGCCCCTGCTCGGCCTGATCGCACTGGTGGCGCCGGCGCTCGCCCTGGGCAACACCGTGGTCGCGGTGCCTTCGGAACGATATCCGCTGCTTGCCACGGATCTTTATCAAGTCATCGAATATTCCGACATCCCGGCCGGCGCCATCAACATCGTCACCGGCCGCACCGCCGAACTCGCCGGCGTGCTGGCCAAGCACGACGATGTCGACGGGCTCTGGGTGTTCGCCGATGCCGAGACCTGCGCCAAGGCCGAAGCCGACTCTGTCGGCAATCTCAAGCGCGTCTGGACCGGTAACGGCCGCAGCCTCGACTGGGCATCGAGCGAGGCCGCCGGCGACGCCTTCCTGCGGCGTGCCGTCGAGGTCAAGAACGTCTGGGTGCCCTACGGCGACTGAGCGGTCGCCTTGCGCGCGGCGGCGGGCGAGAAGCGTTCGGGCTTGACGGCAGAAATGATGTTCTTTACCGAGAAAAAACATTTAGGCGAACAGCGATACAGGCGGCATGATAGTGCCTATCTGGCACATTGCGCCTTGGCCGCGTGCCGGTAAAACCGGGCGGCCACAGAGGAGAAAAGCATGGCGGATCTGGCAGGCAAGATCGTTGTCGTCACGGCGGCGGCACAGGGCATCGGCCGGGCGAGCGCGCTGGCTTTCGCCAAGGCAGGCGCCGTCGTCCATGCCACCGACATCAACGAGGTAATGCTCGCCGAACTTGGCAAGACGCCCGGGATCAAGACCCGCAAGCTCGATGTGCTGAACGACGAGGCGGTTTCAACCGCCTTTGCCGAGATCGGCGCCGTCGACGTGCTGTTCAACTGCGCCGGCTTCGTTCATTCGGGCTCGATCCTCGAGATGAAGGATGCCGATCTCGACTTCGCCTATGATCTCAATGTCCGCTCGATGATCCGCACTATCCGCGCCGTGCTGCCCGGCATGCTGGAGCGCGGCGACGGCTCGATCATCAACATGGCGTCGCTGGCCAGCTCGACCAAGGGCGTGCCGAACCGCTTCGTCTATGGGCTGACCAAGGCGGCCGTCATCGGCCTGACCAAATCGGTCGCCGCCGACTATGTCGGCAGGGGCGTACGCTGCAACGCCATCTGCCCCGGCACGGTCGAAAGCCCGTCGCTGCAGGACCGCATGCATGCGCAGGGCGACTACGAGGCCGCCCGCGCCGCCTTCATCGCCCGCCAGCCGATGGGCCGCTTGGGCACACCCGAGGAAATCGCCGATCTCGCCGTCTATCTGGCCGGCGCCACCTATACGTCGGGGCAGGCTTATAATATCGACGGTGGCTGGTCGATCTAAGAGGCTTCCGGCCGCAATCAGGAGAAAATGAATGAAACTGCTGCGCTATGGCGAAGTGGGGAGCGAACGCCCCGGCATGCTCGACGCGGACGGGACGATCCGTGACCTCTCCGCCCATGTCAACGACATTGCCGGCAAGGCGCTCGACCCGGCATCGCTCGAGACATTGTCGAAGCTCGATCCGAAATCGCTTCCGGCGGTTTCCGGCAAGCCGCGCATCGGCGCCTGCGTCGCCGGCACCGGCAAATTCATCTGCATCGGCCTCAACTATTCCGACCACGCCGCCGAGACCGGCGCCACCGTGCCGCCGGAGCCGATCATCTTCATGAAGGCGAGCTCGGCCATCGTCGGGCCTGATGACGACGTGCTGATCCCGCGCGGCTCGGTCAAGACCGACTGGGAAGTCGAGCTTGGCGTGGTCATCGGCAAAACCGCGAAATATGTCACCGAGGCCGAGGCGCTGGATTATGTCGCCGGCTACTGCGTCGCGCACGACGTTTCCGAACGCGCCTTCCAGGCCGAGCGTCAGGGCCAGTGGACCAAGGGCAAGAGCTGCGACACCTTCGGGCCGATCGGCCCGTGGCTGGTGACCAAGGACGAGGTCAAGGACCCGCAGAACATCCCGATGTGGCTGAAGGTCAACGGCAAGACGATGCAGAACGGCTCGACCAAGACCATGGTCTATGGCGTCGCCTACCTGGTTTCCTACCTCAGCCAGTTCATGTCGCTGCATCCGGGTGACATCATCTCCACCGGCACGCCTCCCGGCGTCGGCCTCGGCATGAAGCCGCCGGTGTTCCTGAAGGCCGGCGACGTCGTCGAGCTCGGCATCGAAGGGCTGGGCATCCAGAAGCAGACGTTCAAGGCGGATTTGTAGCGGCGCTCTGCCTTCTCCCCTTGTGGGAGAAGGTGGCCTCGCGAAGCGAGGTCGGATGAGGGGTGCTCCAGCTTGGCGCCGACAGCACTCCGTCCAACACCCCTCTTCCGTCTCGGCGCTGCGCGCCGATCCACCTTCTCCCACAAGGGGAGAAGGAAGGGGTGCTACTTCAGCACCTTGCCATCGGCGCCGAACCGATAGGTCTTTGCCGGATCCGGCGTCGCATAAAGCGTCGCACCAGGCTCGGCATTGTAGACGCCGAAGATGCGCACGGTGATCAGGCCGGCCTTCTCGCAGTCGAGATAGAGGTTGGTGTCGGCGCCGAGATGCTCGGCATGGACGACCGTGCCTTTCCAGGCGCCGGATTTCGCATCGACGGTCAGGTGCTCGGGACGGACGCCGATGGTCTTGGCCGTCTCGCCAAGCCTGGCGCCGTCGACGAAGTTCATCTTCGGTGAGCCGATGAAGCCGGCGACGAATTCATTTGCCGGCGAATTGTAGAGCTCCATCGGTCCGCCGATCTGCTCGATTTTCCCCGCGTTGAGCACGACGATCTTGTCAGCCAGCGTCATCGCCTCGACCTGGTCGTGGGTGACATAGATCATCGTTGCCTTCAGCCGGCGATGCAGTTGCGCGATCTCCAGCCTGGTGTTGACGCGCAGTGCCGCATCGAGGTTCGACAAAGGCTCGTCGAACAGGAAAAGCTTGGGCTCGCGCACCACGGCGCGGCCGATGGCAACGCGCTGCCGCTGGCCGCCGGACAGCTCGGCCGGCCGCCTTGCGAGATAGGGCTCCAGCGACAGCATCGAGGAGGCGATGCCGATGCGGCGGTCGATCTCGGCCGCCGGCGTGCCCGCCTGCTTGAGGCCGAGGCCCATATTGTTCTTCACCGTCAGATGCGGGTAGAGCGCGTACGTCTGGAACACCATGGCGATGCCGCGTTTGGCCGGTGGGGTTGCTGAGACGTCCGCCCCGTCGATCACCACGCGCCCCGACGTCGAATCCTCCAGTCCGGCAATGACCCTGAGCAGCGTCGACTTGCCACAGCCGGAGGGGCCGACGAAGACGACGAATTCGCCGTCGGTCACTTCGAGGTTGATGCCCTTCAGCACCTCGACCGGCCCAAAGGCCTTCTTCACATTTTCGATGTTCAGCGAGCCCACGGCGTTCCTCCGGATTGGAATGTGGGCGCAGAAGCACCCCCCTCTGGCCTGCCGGCCATCTCCCCCTCAAGGGGGGAGATTGGCAGCTTTGACGCCGCCGCACTCTTCTCGATGTTGGTGATTGGCGAAAGAAAACGTGACGGCAAATCTCCCCCCTTGAGGGGGAGATGGCCGGCAGGCCAGAGGGGGGCGCCGTAGAGCGCAACTCCGGACAATAATTCTCTTGTCACAATTGCACCGCCTTCCCACTGCGCACGCTCTCGTCGGCGGCAAGGCAGACGGCGAGCGACTTCACCGCGTCGTCCATGTGGCGGGTGAGGTCGAGATCCTCGCGGATCGCCTTGAGCAGAAAGGCCTGTTCGAGATCGCAGAGATCCTGATGGCCGGGCTCACCCTCCATCGACAGCATCTCATCGGCCTTGGCGAACTTGCCGCCCGCCCCGGTCGCGGCACTGTGCAGGCGGATGGTCGAGGTCCTGGTGTGGGTGTTGATGTCGTCGGATTTGACGCCCTCCTTCATGACGATCGACACGCAGCCATTGGGCGAGATCACGTCCTTCACGAAAAAGGCGGTTTCCGAGATCATCGGCCCCCAGCCGGCCTCGTACCAACCGACCGAGCCGTCGTCGAACAGCACCTGCAGGTGCCCGTAATTGTACATCGTGGGCGCAATCTCGTCGCTCAGCCGCAGCCCCATGCCGCGCACCTCGACCGGCCTGGCGTCGGTGATCTGCAGCATCACGTCGAGGTAGTGCACGCCGCAATCGACGATCGGCGACGTCGTCTGCATCAGCTGCTTGTGTGTCTCCCGGCTATGGCCGGAGGATTGCTGGTTGAGATTCATGCGGAACACGTAAGGGCCGCCGAGCTTGCGCGCCTCGGCGATCAGCCTGATCCAGGACGGATGATGGCGCAGGATGTAGCCGATCACCAGTTTTTTGCCGTTGGCCTTGGCTGCCGCAACCACGCGTTTGGCATCCGCCACCGTCGTCGCCAGCGGCTTTTCGACAAAGACATGGCAGCCGGCCTCGAACGCCTTGACCGCATAGTCGGCATGGCTGTCGGAATAGGTGGCGATACAGGCGACATCGGGTTTCTCGTCGCGCAGCGCCTCGTCGAAGGAGCGCCTGATATCATAGCCGGAAAGCCCGGCCGGCAACGGCACGTCCGAGCGGTTGACCAGTGCCGCGATCTGGAACCCCGGATTGGTGTGATAGGCCAGCGCATGGCTGCGGCCCATATTGCCCAGACCGGCGACGACGACGCGAAGAGGTTTTTCCGAATTCACTTGACCGCTCCCGAGGTGATGCCGCGGATCAGTTGCCGCGAGAAGATGACGTAGAGGATCAGCACCGGCATGATCGCCAGCGACAGCGCAGCCAGGATGGCGTTCCAGTTGGTGACGAACTGGCCGAGGAACAGCTGGGCGCCGAGCGTCACCGTCTTGGTCTCCTCCGACGGCGCCAGGATCAGCGGGAACCACAGATCGTTCCAGATCGGGATCATGGTGAAGACGGCGACGGTTGCCATCGATGGCCTGACCAGCGGCAGCACCAGCCGGAAGAAGATGGTGTACTCGGACAGACCGTCGATGCGTCCGGCATTCTTCAGATCGTCGGATACCTGCTTCATGAATTCCGACAGGATGAAGACGGCGAGCGGCAGGCCTTGCGCGGTGTAGACCAGGATCAGCGCCGTCAGCGTGTTGACCAGCCCGCTCGCCACCATCAACTGCAGGATGGCGACGGTGCCGAGGCGAATCGGGATCATGATGCCGAGCGCGAGATAAAGCCCCATCATCGTGTTGCCGCGGAAGCGGTATTCCGACAGCGCGAAGGCCGCCATCGCGCCGAACAGCAGCACGAAGAACAGCGAAGCGACGGTGACGACGAGGCTGTTCTGGAAATAGTGGATGAAATCGCCCTGCCCGATCACGGTGGTGTAGCCGATCAGGTCGAAGGTTTTCGGGGTCGGCGGCGCTAGAGGCGCGCCGAAGATCGCCGCGCGGGATTTAAACGAATTCACGATGACGATGATCACCGGAAACAGGGCAATCACCGTGTAGGTCAACAGCACCGCATGGGCGCCGATGGTGCGGGGCAGGGAATGGGTTGCCGTGCTCATCCCAGAGTCTCCCGATTTTGTGCCAAGGCACCCCCCTCTGTCCTGCCGGACATCTCCCCCTCAAGGGGGGAGATTGGCAGCTCCAGCCTGGCGGCTTCTCTTGCAACGTTGAAAAGTGGCGAAAGCAATGCGGCAGTCCAATCTCCCCCCTTGAGGGGGAGATGGCCGGCAGGCCAGAGGGGGGTGCTCAAGCTCAACATCTCGCCCCCTAAAACTGATACCGACGCAGGCGCGTCTGGACGAGGAAGAGATAGACGCAGACGCCGCCAAGGATGATCAGGAACATCATCGTGGCGATCGCCGCGCCCATGTTGGGATCGCCGACCTGCAACTGGAAACCGAAGAAGGCGCGATAGAGGAAGGTGCCGAGGATATCGGTCGAATAATTCGGCCCGGCCAGCGCGCCTTGCGCGGTATAGATCAGGTCGAAGGCGTTGAAATTGCCGACGAAGGTGAGAATCGAGATGATACCGATCGACGGCAGGATCAGCGGCAGCTTGATCTTCCAGAACTGCGACATGCCGGTGATGCCGTCGCATTCGGCCGCTTCGATCACTTCCTCGGGGATCGACAGCAGCGCGGCGTAGATCAGCATCATCGGGATGCCGACGAACTGCCACACCGAGATCAGGCTGAGCGTGGTCAGCGCATATTGCTCCTTGCCGAGCCACGGCGTGAACAGGCTTTTGAGGCCGACAATATCCATCAGGTTAGGCGCCACGCCCCACAGCGGCGACAGGATCAGCTTCCAGGCGAAGCCGACGATGACGAAGGACAGGATCGTCGGCACGAAGATCGCCGTGCGGTAGAAGGCGGAGAACCTAAGCCGCGGGCTGGACAGCAGTGCGGCCAGCAGGACGCCGATCGGGTTCTGCACGACCATGTGGATGATGAAGAACCAGACGTTGTTGCGCAGGGCGTTCCAGAAATTGACCGACCAGTTGGGATCGCCGAACAGCCTGCGGAAATTTTCGAACCCGACGAAGACCTGGGCCTGCTCGATGTTGCGAAACAGCGAGAGCTGCAGCGTGCCGGCCAGCGGCAGGATCATGATCGCCGTATAGACCAGCACCGCCGGCGCCAGGAAGACGACGATATGCCAGCGGAACGGTCGTTTCGGTGCTGCGGCCATGCGTTCGGTCCCCGCCGATCAGGTTCTTGCAATTGCCGCAAAAAGGCGCGGCGCCTCCCTCCCCCCTCGAGGGGAGGGTGCCTCGCGAAGCGAGGCAGGTGGGGTCGGCCAAGGCAGTGCGCCATCGTGACTTCGACCGTGCCTTTCAGCAACGATGAAGCCGCGGCCTGCCTTTACCGACCCCCTCTGTCGCCTTCGGCGACATCTCCCCCTCGAGGGGGGAGATAGCGCTCGCTCTTACTTGCCAGCCTTATACCAGCTGTCGAGGCCGTCCTGCAGCTTCTTGGCGGCAGCTTCCGGCGTGACGGTGCCGTTGATGACGTTGGCCGATTCAACCCACGTCTCGTTCTCGAGGTTCGGCGTGCCGCGCGACAGGATCTGATAGGTCGAGCGGATCGTCGACTTGCACTTGTCGCGCCAGGAGACGAATTCCTGTGCCAGCGGGTCTTTCATCTTCACCGGGGTGTTGTTCAGGCTGAAGAAGCCCGGCAGCGCGTTGGCGTAGATGGTGGCGAAGTCAGGCGAGGCCACCCATGTCAGGAAGGTCTTGGCCGCATCCGCGTTCTTCGACGCTGCATTGAGGCCCATGCCGATGTCGGTGTGGTCGGAGATGTAGCAGGTGTCGCCGGCCTTCTGCACCGGCGGCGGGAATGCGCCCATCTTGAACTGCGCCTGCGTGTTGAACAGGCCGATTTCCCATGAGCCGGCCGGGTAGATGGCAGCGCGGCCGAGCGTGAACAGGTTCTGGCTGTCCGGATAGGTCTGCGCCTCGAAGCCGTCGCCGAGATAGGGCTTCCACTTGGCCAGCTCTTCATATGGCGCCACCCAGTCCTTGTCGGTCAGCTTCTGTTCGCCCTTGATCAGCGCTGCGCGGCCTTCCTCGCCCTTCCAGTAGTTCGGGCCGATGTTCTGGTAGCCCATGGTCGCGGCTTCCCAAAGGTCCTTGGTTCCCATCGCAATCGGGATGTAGGTGCCGTCGGCTTTGATCTTGTCGAGCGCGGCGTAGAACTCCTCGTTCGTCGTCGGCACCTTGATGCCGAGCTTGTCGAAAGCGTCCTTGTTGTAGATGAAGCCGTGGATGACGGAAGCCATCGGCACGCAGAAGCTCGCCTTGCCGTCGTCGGTCTGCCATGCGGCCTTGGCGACGTCGGAGAAATTCTCCATGCCGGGCAGTGTCGAGATGTCGGCGAGGTTGCCCTTCTTGAAGAGCTCCAGCGACTTGTCGAACGGGCGGCAGGTGATCAGGTCGCCCGCCGAGCCGGCGGCGAGCTTGGCGCCGAGCGCGGCGTCATATTCGGTCGGCGCCGACGGCGCGAACACCACTTTGATGCCCGGGTTCTTGGCCTCGAAAGCCGGGATCAGCTTGTCCTTCCAAATGGCAAGGTCGTCGCCGCGCCAGCTTTCGATGTTGAGCGTTACGTCCTGGGCGTAGGCCATTCCGGCTGAGCCGAGAATGCTGGTGCCGAGAAGAAGTGCCGTCAGTAGATTCGTTGTCATGCTCAGTCTCCCTGTTGACCTTTTTCAGGTTCGGTTTTGAGAACAGGGGCTTTTTGCCCCATGCTCCCCTCAATCACGGAAAGGGCCGGGCGCAGTTTCTGGCCGGTCCCTTCCAGTATCTTCTCGGCCGCACCGGCGCCGGCCGCGCCGGCGGCGAGCAGAATAGCAGTCTTGACGCCGCCGCCGCTCTTCTCGAGCAGGCGCGCCGCATCCTCCTTGTCGCGCCCGCTGATGGCGGCGACGATGCTTGCTGCGCGATCGCGCAGCTTGATGTTGTCGGCCATGAGGTTGACCATGTAGCCGTCATGCACATGGCCAAGATGAATGGCGGCCAGCGTCGAAAGCATGTTGAGCGCAATCTTCTGGGCGGTGCCGGCGCCCATGCGCGTCGAGCCGGCGATCAGCTCGGGCGGCGTTTCGAGCACTATGGCGATGTCGGCCAGCCGAAGCAGCGGCGCATCCTTGTTGTTGGCGATGGCGATGGTTGCCGCACCCCGGCGCCTGGCGTCCTCGATCGCCCTGACGGCATAGGGTGTCGAGCCGCTGGCCGAGACCGCGATCAAGCAGTCGCCCTCGCCGATGCCGGCATTGGCAACCGCCGCCGAGGCTTCGTCGATATTGTCTTCCGGCCCGCCGGCCAATGTCTTGAAGGCATCGTCGCCGCCGGCGATCAGTATGGCGATGCGGTCGCGCTGGATGCCGAAGGTGCCCGGCAGTTCCAGCGCATCGGCCAGCGCCATCAGTCCCGAGCTGCCGGCCGCCGCGTAAGCGAGCTTACCGCCGCTCTTCAGACGGCCGGCGATGATCTCGGCTGCTTTGGCGATGGCGGGAATGGCGCCGCGAACCGCCTTGGCGGCCTCGATCTGCGCATTGGCCAAGGAGGAAAGGATGGCGTCCGGGGCCTGGATGTCCAGCCCCTCGGCATTCTGGTGATGCGCTTCGGTGCGCTTCTCGGCCATACCGTTCCCTCCAATCCACAAAACAATACCAAAAAAATACCACTTGTCCACACGCATTAACGGAATCGTTGCAACCAAATCGGCCTGCCGGCAGAATGCATTGATTTTTCAACAAAATACCGCTTAATCTTTTTGAAACAGAAATTAATCCTTGGCTATTGGTACTTTATTGGTATTATCCACCCGGAGGAGAAATCGCGTGAATTTCGTGCTTGGCATCGATGGCGGAGGCACCAGCTGCAGGGCGGCTCTTGCGACAGCGGGCGGCATGGTCGTCGGCCGCGCCAAGAGCGGCGCCGCCAATATCCGCACCGATCTCACCGGCGCCAGGGCCAACATCGTCGACGCGGCGAGGCAGGCCTTTGTAGCCGCCGGACAAGACCCCGAACTGATCCCGCAAACCCCGGCCATCCTAGGCCTCGCCGGCGCCAATGTCGGAACCTACAGACAGCAACTCGAAGCCATCCTGCCGTTCAGCCAAAGCCGTGTCGAGACCGATGCCGAGATTGCGCTCGAAGGCGCGATCGGCTCCGGCGACGGCGCCATGGCCATCCTCGGCACCGGCACCGCCTATATGGCGCGCAGACAAGGCAAATCGCGCGCCATTGGCGGCTGGGGTTTCCAGGTCGGCGACCAGGGCAGCGGCGCCCGCATCGGCCGCGACCTGCTCGAACAGACGCTCCTCGCCTATGACGGCATCCGCGAAGCGTCGCCGCTGACGCAGGCCATGCTCGCCATCTTCCGTGACAATCCCGAGGATTTGGTCGAGTTCACCACCAATGCCAAGCCCGGCGATTTCGGCGGCTTCGCGCCCAAGGTCTTCGACCATGCCGAAAAAGGCGACGCCGTCGCCAACTGGATCCTGGACAAGGCGGTCGCCGATGTCGAGGCAGCACTTGGCGTCCTCGATCTCGGCGGCGACGATCCGCTGTGCCTGCTCGGCGGGCTGGCGCCGTTTTACGGGCCGCGCCTGTCGTCGCGCTACCGGGCGCTGCTGAAGCCGCCGCTCGACGATGCGCTGGGCGGCGCGGTGCAGATGGCGGTCCGTGTCTTCGCCAAAACGGCGGAGGCAGCGCGATGAGCGAGGCCGCCGACCAGATTTTCGCCACGCTGAAACAGTCCTCGCAAAGCGGCGCGCCACTCTATCTGCAGCTCAGGAAGAGCATCGAGGACGCGGTCAATCGCGGCCTGATCGGGCCGGGCGACGCGCTGCCTTCCGAGCGCGACATCGCCAGCAAGGCCGACATTTCGCGCGTCACCGTGCGCAAGGCGGTGCAGGATCTGGTCAAAGGCGGCATCCTCGTCCAGCGCCACGGCTCCGGCACCTTCGTCGCGCCGCGCATGGAGCGCGTCGAGCAGTCGCTGTCGCGGTTGACCTCATTCACCGAAGACATGGCCCGGCGCGGCATGGTCGTGCGCTCGGCCTGGCTCGACCGCGGCCTCTATGCGCCCTCGCCGGACGAGATGATGGTGCTCGGCCTGTCGTCGAACGAGCTGGTGGCCCGCGTGGCGCGCTTGCGCATCGCCAACGACACGCCGCTGGCGATCGAACGCGCGGCACTGTCGGCCAGCGTGCTGCCGGACCCGGCAGGAATAGGGTCCTCGCTCTACGCTGCGCTGGAAACGACCGGCCTCCGGCCGGTGCGGGCGGTGCAGCGCATTTCGGCCGCCAATCTCGGCGACAGTGACGCGCGCCTGCTCGAAGTGCCGCCCGGGATTGCCGGCCTGCACATCGAGCGTATTTCCTATCTGGCGAGCGGCAAGGTGATCGAATTCACCCGCTCCATCTACAGGGGCGACGCCTATGATTTCGTCGCCGAGCTCCGGCTGAGCGGGCCGGGCGAAGAGGGCCGGCCATGAGCGCAACCAAAACTCATATGCGGCGCGAGATCGAGGAGATCCCGGAGGCCACCGCCCGTCTGCTCGACGGTTCGGGCGTCGTGCTGACCGAGGCCGGGCGTGGCATTCGCGAGCGCGACCCGAACTTCGTCGTAACCGTGGCGCGCGGCTCCTCCGATCATGCCGCCACCTTCATGAAATATGCCGTGGAGCTGACCGCCGGCCTCGCGGTCGCTTCGGTCGGTCCTTCGATCGCCTCGATCTATGGCGCCAAGCTCAAGCTGGCCGGCTCGGCCTGCCTGGCGATCTCGCAATCGGGCAAGAGCCCGGACATCGTCGCCATGGCGCAAAGCGCGAGGGCGGGCGGTTCGCTGACCGTCGCCATCACCAACACCGCCGATTCGCCGCTGGCGAGCGCCTGCGACTACGCGATCGACATACTGGCCGGGCCGGAGCGCAGCGTCGCGGCGACCAAGACCTTCGTCAATTCCGCCGTCGCCGGCCTCGCCTTGATGGCGCACAGCACCGGCGACGACAAGCTTCTGGCAGCACTTGCCCGCCTGCCGGAGCATTTCCGCAAGGCGATCGCCTGCGACTGGATGGCGCTGGCCGGTGCGTTGGAGACGCCGAAATCGCTGTTCATCCTCGGTCGCGGTCCGTCCACGGCGATCGCCAATGAGGCGGCGCTGAAATTCAAGGAAACCTGCGCCATGCATGCCGAGGCCTATAGTGCTGCCGAAGTGATGCATGGCCCGCTGGCGCTGGTCGGGCCCGACTTCCCGGTGCTGGCGCTCGCCGCCCGCGATGCTTCCGAGCCGTCGGTTGCCGAGGCTGCCGACAGCCTGGCGGCCAAAGGCGCGGCCGTCTTCGTGACCTCGGACAAGGCGAAAAGCGCTCAGCACCTGCCGCATGTCGCGACCGGCCATCCGCTGACCGACCCGCTGGCGCTGATCGTGTCCTTCTATGGCTTCGTCGAGGCTTTTGCCCGTCATCGTGGCCTTGACCCCGACACGCCGCCCAATCTGCGCAAGGTGACGGAAACCATATGAGCGATCGTTTTGCCCTGACTGGCGCCCGCATATTCGACGGTGAGGACTGGCATGACAACGCCGCCCTTGTCGTGCGTGACGGCCTTGTCGAGGCCATCGTTACGGCGGGCGCCATTCCGTCCGGCGTCACTCGTATCGAGACTGGCGGCGGCATGCTTGCGCCGGGCTTCGTCGACCTGCAGGTCAATGGCGGCGGCGGCGTCATGCTCAACGATCATCCCGATGTCGCCTCGATCGAGACCATCTGCCGGGCGCACGCGCCGTTCGGCACGACGGCACTGCTGCCGACGCTGATCACCGACACGCCTGAAATCACCGCAGCGGCGGTTGCCGCCGGAGCGCTGGCCGCGCAACAGAAGGTGCCGGGTTTTTTGGGCCTGCATCTCGAAGGCCCGCATCTATCGGTCGCCCGCAAGGGCGCGCATGATCCGGCATTGATCCGGCCGATGACCGACGTCGACCAGGCGATGCTGATAGCAACGCGAACAACTCTGCCGGTGCTGCTGACAACGATCGCGCCTGAATCCGTCGACCCCGCGCGCATTTCGGCGCTCGTTGAGGCCGGCATCGTCGTCAGCCTCGGCCATTCCGATACCGGCTATGCCAAGGCGCGCGGGTTCGCCGATGCCGGCGCAACGGTGGTCACGCATCTGTTCAACGCCATGAGCCAGATCGGCAATCGCGAGCCGGGGCTGGCGGGTGCCGCCATCGATACCGGAACATTGTTTGCCGGCATCATCGCCGACGGCATCCACGTCGATCCCGCCACCATGGCGATTGCCTTGCGCGCCAAGCAGGGGCCGGCAAAAATTTTTCTGGTCACCGACGCCATGGCGACGATCGGTACCGATATGACCTCGTTCACGCTGAACGGCCGCACCATCTACCGCAAGGACGGCAGGCTGACGCTTGCCGACGGGACGCTGGCGGGCGCCGATCTCGACATGATCTCCGCCGTGCGCTTCGTCCACCGCATTGTTGGGCTGGAGCTTTCGGAGGCGCTGCGCATGGCTTCGCTCTATCCAGCGCAGGCGATCGGCCAGTCGCACCGGCTCGGGCGCTTCGCCAACGGCACCGCTGCCGATATTGTTGCGCTGTCGGACGAATTGGACGTCAAGGGCGTCTGGATAGAAGGCGACAAGGTTTTCGGAGCAGGCATCAATTGAACGCAAACCTCTTGCTTCAGCCGGCTTTGGCCGGCGCGTAGAGGTCCTTGTAGGTTTCGCGCAGCAGGTTCTTCTGCACCTTGCCCATCGCGTTGCGCGGCAGCTCGTCGGCGAAGATCACCCGCTTCGGGTGCTTGTATTTCGCCAACCGCCCGGCGATGGCATCGACGATGTCTGCGGCGGTGATGGTCGAGGCCGGCGCGCGCACCACGACCGCGGTGACACCATCGCCGAAATCCGGATGAGCAACGCCGATCACTGCGCTTTCGATGACGCCGGGCAGCGAGTCGACCTCGCTCTCGACCTCCTTCGGATAGATGTTATAGCCGCCGGAAATGATCAGATCCTTGCCGCGCCCGACGATGTGGACATAGCCGTCGGCATCGATCAGGCCGAGATCCCCGGTGATGAAGAAACCGTCGTCACGGAATTCCGCTTTGGTCTTCTCCGGCATGCGCCAATAGCCGGCAAAGACGTTGGGGCCCTTCACCTCGATCATGCCGACCTCGCCCCTGGCAAGTGTTTCGCCGTTCTCGGCGTCGGCGATACGAAGCGCGACGCCAGGCAAGGGAAACCCGACCGTACCGGCACGCCGCTGGCCATCATAGGGGTTCGACGTGTTCATGTTGGTCTCGGTCATGCCGTAGCGCTCGAGGATCGAATGGCCGGTGCGCTCGCGCCAGGCCTTGTGCGTCTCGGCCAGCAGCGGCGCCGAGCCGGAAACGAACAGGCGGATGTTTTTGGCCGCTTGGCGGTTCAAGCCGTCCTGCTGCAGCAGGCGCACATAGAAGGTCGGCACGCCCATCAGCGCGGTGGCGCGCGGCAGCAGCGAGACGATGCGGGCCGGGTCGAATTTGGTTTCGAACAGCATCGAGGCGCCGGCCATCAGGATAACGTTGGTGGCAACGAAGAGGCCATGCGTGTGGAAGATCGGCAGCGCGTGGATCAAGACGTCTGCGGCAGTGAAGCGCCAGTGGTCGACCAGCACGCGCGCATTCGAAGCGAGGTTCTCATAGCTGAGCATGGCGCCCTTCGAGCGGCCGGTCGTTCCCGACGTGTATAGGATCGCCGCAAGATCGTCCGGCCCGCGCACCACATCGTGGAAATCCGAAGACTGCCGCGAGGCCTGATCCATCAACGACCCTTCGCCATTGCCCTCGAGCGTCGCGATGACGGCGCCCGATGACTCCGCCAGGCGGCCGATCTCGGCTGCCCGTGCCGGATCGCAGACGACCAGCCGCGGCTCGGCATCGCCGAAGAAATAGCCGAGTTCGGTCAGCGTATAAGCGGTGTTGAGCGGCAGGAAGACCGCACCGGCGCGTAGGCAGGCGAGATAGAGCAGGACCGCCTGCGGGCTCTTCTCGACCTGGACGGCGACACGGTCGCCGGGTTCGACGCCCAATTGCAGAAGCGCGTGGGCCAGTTGCGCGGACCGCGCCAGCATATCGCCATAGGTGATCGAGCGCCCGTCATCCGTCTCCATCAACAGACGCTCGGGCGCCGGCATGCGAGCGCGGAAGGCGTCGAACAAATGGTTGCTCATATGTCCCTCTTGTCCTCATTCCCCTGAGGTTGCGCCGGAAGCCGCGGCGCGGCCGGCCTCGCCGCCGCTTTTGGCAGCAGACGACGCACGGCGGGTGCGGCCGCCACATCGTTCCTGGCGGCGAACAGCTCGTGGTTCTTCTCGATGTCGTCGAGCTTGTAGCGATAATTGACCATCAGCCCATGCGCCTGACGCAAGGCTCGGGGCGACAGGTCGCCGAAAAGGTCGATGCGCTCCAGCCGTGCGCCATTGCCGAGATGGAACCGGGCGACCGAGTCGATCACCTTGCCGGAAGCGGTGCGGGCTTCGAGGAAATACTGTGCCGCGAGAGGAAGCAGGACCTGGCCCACGCGGTCGCGCGCGGCAGCGTCCGCATGCCAGCCTTCGTCGGCGACGAGGTCCAGCGCCTCAGTGGCGGAGGGACCGGTCTGCTCGGCTAGCCAACGGGCAAAGCCCGGCACCGGGGACAGCGTGACGAAATCGGTCAGGCCGGGAAGGTCGCGGCGCAGATCCTCGACCACCTGCTTGATCAAAAAATTGCCGAAGGAGATGCCGCGCAAGCCCTCCTGGCAGTTGGAGATGGAATAGAATACCGCCGTCGTGGCCTGCCGTGGTTGCACCAGCGGCCGCTCATCGGCAAGCAGCTCGGCGATCGTCGTCGGCATCGCCCGGGTCAGCGCGACCTCGACGAAGATCAGCGGCTCGTCGCCAAGCTGCGGATGGAAGAACGCATAGCAGAGCCGGTCGGCGGGCTCGATCCGGCGGCGCAGATCGTCCCAGGTGTGGATGGCGTGCACCGCCTCGTAGCGGATGATTTTTTCCAGGATGTTGGCCGGCGTCGACCAGTCGATCCGCCGCAGCACCAGGAAGCCGCGGTTGAACCATGACGACAAGAGGTGCGTGAAGTCGGCATCGACGATGGCGAGATCGGGCGACGTGGTCAACCGGGCAAGCAGATCCTCGCGCATGCACACCAGCGTCTCGATGCCGCCGGGCGCCAGGTTCAGGCGGCGCAGAAGCTCCTGCCTGGCCGGCTCGGCGGCGTCGTGCAGGGCAAGTGCCGAGCGATCGTCGGGCGCGTCGCGATAGGCATCCACGGCAGCGGCAAGCCTGACATGATCGGTGCCGAACCGATCGCGCAGCACATGCAGGAAGGCCAGCCGGCCGTCAGCATCAAGGGTGCGCCAGCGATCGAGGATTTCGCGGGCATAGGCGACGCCCGATGCCTCACCCTGGCTGGAAAGAAGACGCGTGCACAGACGCGCCAGGCTGTCGGCCGAGACCGGCTCGTCACCGCGAACGAGGTTCAGCATCATCCGGCCGCGGTCGGCGATGGTGTTCAGCAGATCAGCAAAGAAAGGGCTGCGGTTCATCGATCCAACCGTCGAAGAGGCGCCTGCGGGAGGGTCCGGGCATAAGGATGAGACAGAGAATATGGGACCGCATGTGATGAGCACAAGCGCACCGGCGTCGGACCGGCTGGAGAGACGGCACGTGGCGCCGTCAGCATCAGCGTTAGCCGGCCGCCCGGTCGGCCGCTGTCCGGATCGCCTCGATGTTCGCCCGATAGGCTTCGACGCTACCGCCCTTGAAGATCGCCGCACCGGCGACCAGCACGCTGGCGCCGGCGGCGGTGACCAAAGGTGCGGTTTCGGGCGAGATGCCGCCGTCGATCTCAATCCGGATCGGCCGGTTGCCGATCAGCGCCTTCACCCGCTTCACCTTCTCGACAATCGCCGGAATGAAAGCCTGGCCGCCAAAACCCGGATTGACGCTCATGATCAGGATCAGATCGAGCCGGTCGAGCACATATTCGACAGCCGATTCCGGCGTCCCCGGATTGAGCGACACGCCCGCCTTCTTGCCGAGATTCCTGATCATCTGCAGCGAACGGTCGAGATGCGGCCCGGCCTCGGCGTGCACCGTCATGCCGTCGCAGCCGGCTTCGGCGAAGGCTTCCAGATAAGGATCGGCGGGCGCGATCATCAGATGGCAGTCGAAGAAGGCCTTGGTGCGGTTGCGGATCGCCTTGATCACCGGCGGACCGAAGGTGATGTTGGGCACGAAATGCCCGTCCATGACGTCGAGATGGATCCAGTCGGCGCCGGCAGCCGCCACCGCCTCGACCTCGTCGCCGAGCTTCGAAAAATCCGACGCCAGCACAGATGGCGCGATCAGGGTTTTTTTGCTCATGATCCGGCCTTTCCAGGCGCCCGTGGCTGCGGGCGCATCGTCTGGATCGACTGCTAGACCATGATCCGGAAAAGGGGAAGCCGGTTTGTCCTTGGCGCGATGGCTTCAGATGTCGGCGCCAAGACCCCGCCGGATTGCACCGGCGGGGTTTTGGTGGGTGCGAATGGTTAGTTCAAAATGCTGTTGCGCGCGGGATCCTGCTGCCGGGGAATCCGTTGTTTTTGCCTCGGCACAAACTGCTGCAGGATGTTCGGGTTCAAGAGGTTCGGATTGATCTCCAAGCCCGGCCTTCTGCGGATCGGGGTGCAGTCCGGATACTGTCCGGTTGTCCCAACCGGACAGCGCCGCTTGATGATCGGCTGGCACTGGCCGTCGATCAGCCGTGAGCCAGGCGCACACTCCACCTGCGGCCGGCGGCATGCGCCTCTGATCACCTCGGTCCCGCGCGGGCAGACACAGGCGCCGCGTTTGTTGTGGACCTGGCCGCGGATGGTGCACTGTTCCACCGTCGGCTTTTTGACGATCGGCACGCAGGCTCTGCCCTTCAGTTCCGTCCGTCTCGGGCAGACGCAGTCGCCGTTCTTGGTGCGGATCTGGCCGGGCAGCAGCTTGCATTGCTCCACTACCGGCGGCTTTTTCCGGATCGGCTGGCAGGCGTCGCCCCTTAGCTCCGTCCCTCTCGGGCAGATGCAATCGCCGTCCTGGGTACGGATCTGGCCCGGCAGCAGCTTGCACAGGCGTGCCGGCGGCTCGTCGGTCGACACGCACCTGCGGTTCTCCAGCTCGGTTCCGCGCGGGCAGATACAACGCCCGTCGGAGGTCCGGATCTGGCCCTTGAGCAGCACGCAGCGCTGCGGGTCCTTCGGCTTCGGCATGATGACCGTGCCGCCACCGGACGAGCACTGGCCGTTACGGAAAGTGGTGCCTTCCGGGCAGACACACCGGCCGGCGTCGTTCATGACGAGGCCTGCCGAGCACTTCTTCTGCACCTCACGCTTGATGGTGAAGGGATGGCAGGCATAGGCCTTGCCACGATCGCCCTGCACGTTGGTCGGGTCGCGGGAGAGCACGTCGCCCGCGCCTCGCACCGGCGTGTCGGGGGACAGCACGCCAACGCAGTTCTGGCCGCTGACGGTGCCCTGCAGATTGGCCAGGCGGCCGTCGTCGGGAATGATCACGGTCACTTGGTGAACGTGGCTTTCCCCGGCGCCGAGCGTCAAATTGGCGATGCAGGATGCGGGCAAGGTCGCCGGTTCCGGCGCGCAGCCGAAGGGCGGGTCGATCGAGGTGATCGCAACGCCTTCCAGCCGGCCGAGGCCTTCAACGCCGATCGCATCCCCGATGCGAACCGGACCGGAGAAGGTGCCTTCCCCATCATTCGTGATGGTGATCTCGAACGAGCAGGGCTGGCCGACCCGGCACTCGGCATCGCCGGTCTTTTCGACCCGGATGGTGGCAGGGCCGCCACCCTTGGCGCAGGCCCTGCCGATCGGATAGACGATGTCGTCTCCGGGCGCTGGGCCGTAAGAGCCGCGCGCACAGTTCTCGAATTCGCCGTTCGCAGCAACCGTCACGTCGAAGTGGCGGCTGGTTCCAGGCGTCATCACGGCGCCAGGAATCTGGCACGACAGCGTATTGGCCGGAACCGGTCCGCACGCCCATTCCGCGCCATCAGGGATGACGGTCTGGATCTGGATGGGCGCGCCGCCGGCCACCAGCGTGGCGGCATCGTTGACCCGCACCGGACCGGTGGGGGCCGTGGTGCCGGTGCTGATGACGGTGATGCGGCAGGTGACGGCCGCAGCACCGGCCAGTGCTCCGCCGCACACCTTGGTGATGCGCATGGCCGGCTTTCCGCCATCACGGATGCGTTGCTTGGCGCAGGCCTTGTTGTTGGTGAGGTCGTTCTCACCGGGGATGGCCTTCACTTCGGCGCAGTTCTCGACGGTGTCCGGCCGGTAGCCGGCCGGCGTCACCGCTTCGACGAAGATCGGCGTCGAGGCGCCCGGCGAGAGCACGATGCCGGCATTGTCGCAACGGAACTGGCCGGGGCCGTTCGGCCCGCATGTCCAGGGCGGAGTCGGGCCGAAGGTCGAGGATACCGGCGCGCCGCCCGGATAGGTGTCCGTGACCGTCAGCGGCCCGTCATAGGGGACGCTGCCGTTGTTGATGATGTCGATCACGAAGGTGCAGACACCATCGGCCGTGCAGACCGGGGTGCGCGCACGCTTCTTCAGGATCAGATCGACCTTCTTTTCCACCGGCGGCCGGCAGTCGCGGTCACGGTCGCCACGCCGGCAGATCGGGATCGAGGCGCAGCCGCGGTCGTTTTGCTGGCTGCCGAACAGCGGCTTGCCGCTGGCGCCATAATTATAGGCGGCGCAGTTGCGCAAGACGCGGCCTTGCCAGCCTCCCGCTGGCTTGAAGCCGAGCTTGAGGTCGACAGAGGCACCCGGGTTGAGCGTGGTCACCGGATGGGTGCATGTTATCGGGGTGGCCGCCGGCGCACAGGCCCAGGGCGCATTCGGCCCTGAATCGAGGGTGGAGCCGGCCGGCAAGGTCACTTCGTCGAGAACGATCTTGCCGTGATACGGCCCGTCGCCGACATTGGTGACCCTGATGGTGAAGTCGCAGCCACCGCCCATCGTGCAACGCCGGACATCGGCGCGTTTTTCGACTTTCAGATCCGGTTCCCTGTCCTTGGGCGGGCACCTCTGGTCGCGCGGAATGACGATTTCGATCGTCTGCGTGCAGCACAGGCCCCAGCCCTCCTCCGGGCCGGCGTAGGTTTCGATGCCGGTGACGACGAGGTGGACGACGTCTCCGGGTGAGGCCCCGACGATCTTCCAGTCGAGCACACCGCCGCCCGCCGGCACCAATTGCGTGTCGGGGATGATGGTGATGCCGGGTGTCGTTGTCGAGAGCTGCACCCACTTGCCGCCCATCTCGGGGCCGACCGGCATATGGTAGATGAAGGCGCCGCCACCGGGCACGCAGTCGACCGTGCCTCGTTCGACCTTGAAGCATTCCTTGTCGCCGGGAGGTGGCGGCGGCGGGTTGCACTTGGTCAGGTCGATCTTGATCGAGGTCTTTTCGCCGGTGAGGATGTTGCCGTCGTCCGGCCTGCCCGGGTCCTGCGACGGGATGATGGTCCCGGTGCCGGGTCCGACGGTTAGCTTGATCATGCCCTGATTGTCGATGATCGCCGGCGAGGCAAACGCCGCATGGTCGATCTTGGCCGTGATCTGAAAGGTGATGATGCGCTCGTTCTGGGCGCCGACGCCGTCAAGATCGGAGGGGGAAATCCGGAAATCGGAAACCGTGGCCGTGTCGTTGGGATTTGCCGACGTGCTGATCGAGGCTCCGGGCAGCGGTCCGCCGGACGCATCCGTGCCGTCGCCGGACACATGCACACCGACGATCCGCAGGCCATGCGGAAGCTGGTCCTTGAAGTCGATCTTGGCCTTTTCCAGCGCGGCCGCGAGGCTCGGGCTGGCAAAAGCTTGCGGGTTGCCGCGCAAGCCGAAGCTCAGGGAATATACGACATAGTCGCAGCCTCGTTGCCTGCCTTTCTTGGTGAAGAAAGGCACGACCCGGCCGGGCCGCGGATTGACGATGCGCGGCTCATCGAGGTCGAGCCCGAAATCCGGACTGGCGGTTTCGAGTAGACCGGAATCGGCAGGCTTGTCGATGTCGGCCTGGCTGGTCTGGATCGGAACAAGATCTTCCGCGAAGCCTTGCGCCGGGCTCAGCATGGCGAACGCGATACCGGCCGCCATCAGCCAGCGCGCGCCGCGTCTGGCGAGTGACAGCGGTTTCATGGTCGTCGCGAGCGGGGAAAGTGCTGAAATGCTCATCTTCCCCTCCTCAACGTTCGCAGCTGACGGCTGGGGTTCTGAGCGGCACGGTCATCTTGCAGCAAGGGAAGTAGCCGCCCTTGTCGCGATCGGACTGCCTGTAGAAGCAGAGCCCGACATCGACCGTGTCGCCAGGATAGTGGCCGGTGATGCCGATCGTGTAGGGCGCGCCGGGAGCATGCGAGAGGGGCGACGTCACCCCGACGCCTGATGTCCTGGACAGAGCCTTGATCGAATCGCCGCCAAAGCCGGCATGATCGTGGAGATAGAGTTCGGCCTCGAGACCGGAGGGCGTGCAGAAGTACCTGACATCCTCGACATCGAGGCAAGGAGGCACGCCACCGGGGGGCGGAAAATCAGGCGGATAGAAAGGTGGCAGGTAGCCGCCGCCCGGTATCTGCTCGTAATAGCCGGCACGGCCCTCGCAGGGGTGCCAGACCTCGACGTCGCCGACATGGCCTTCAACCTCAGGGTCTTCGAAATAGCCGTCGAAGTCGACGAACCACGAGCCGAAGGGTGGCACGTTGGCCGGCTTGACCAACGCCGTCGGCGTGATCTGCACGCCGTGCATGGCGAGCGGCCCGCCGCCGGCAAGCTGTTCGGCAAGTTCCGGATTGTCGCGCAATTTGTCGCCGGTGTTGACCAGCGTCTCGGTGCAGACTGATGTGTCGAGATTGCCGTCGGAATCATAACCATACTGCAGGTCGAGGCCGCCGGCCGACTGCCGGTTGTCCTCGGGGAAACCGACCGCATATTCCTGCGGCATTTCCACCCAGATTGATTCCGTCGCCGGATCGTCTGGGTTGTCGCGCCAGTAGCGGATGACCTCGCCTTTGCCGGAATCGGCGAACTGGCTGTAGTCGTAGCGGTTTTCTATCGGGCCGCGCTGGGCTAGGTACATGAAGCCGCCGATATCGAAAGCGATGTCGGTGACGGCGTGGTCCCTGTCGGCCTTGACCGTCAGCTCCCAGCGCGGGTCGCCGGCAAAACTGCCGTCGCGGGCAATGCCCACCGACCAGATCTCGGCCTTTTCACCAACCGAATAATAGAGCCGGCCGCCGTGATAGGCGACGGACCAGACGCGGCGCTCATCCTGCGTGTAGCCCCAGCTGTCGGGGTCTTCGCTGTCGAAGGCAGCGTCCTCGATGTCCATCGCCGAGGCATCGTCGGCAAGCGGGGCCAGCCGGTGCGCCGGGCGCCCGGCAACGCCGTGGTCGAACGTGTCGACCAGGGTGCCGTTGGCGTCGATGCGGTGGATGAGACCGGTGTCGAGATCGCTGGCGAAGAGCTGTCGATGGATATTGTCGAAGCTGATGTCGCCGACGCCGGGACCGCTGTTGGTGTCGATGTCGGCGAATTTGCTCACCTTGCCGGTGATGCCGTCGATCTTCCAGATCGTGCCCGGTCCGCCGCCGTTCTCGGTGCCGAACTGGCCGTCCATGAAGATGGCGCCGGCAGCACCGCGACGCTGCCGCTCCGGGCGACCGTCCGCATCTTCGTCAGATGTGACGATGCGGATACCATGCAGCGAGGTGGCGCCGGCATAGAGGTTCGGAATGCCTGATGGAACGCCGTCGCGGACGCCGTCGTCATAGGTGATGCCGAACACCTGGCCGATCTGCTCGGCTGTCACCTCGAAGGGCGGCGGCGTGAAGACGAGCTGGCCGGAGGCCGGCCCGCCTAGCCTTGAAACGTCGAAAACGCGCAAGGTTGCGCGCGTCGTGTCGATGAAGGTTTCGTCGACGGGATCGACGCCGGGCGGCAAGCCTGCTTCGAAATTGGGCCCCTCTTCGAAATTGGGAATGACAGTGCCGGAAAATCCGGTCACCGCCATCGAGCCCGGATAGATGATCTGCGTTTCCTGCGCCTGGGCGGCACAGCCGAGCCACAGGGTGGTGGCGAGCGCCAGGAATCTACTGGTTGCCGGGAATCCACTGGTTGATTGGATCGCACGGCGCAAGTGGCCAGCACGAGAGCGCACGAACGCGCCGTGGTCGCAAGACATGGAATTCCCCCCGCGGGCGGGAGAAACATCCGGCGTTTCCGCGCAAATCAGGGCAAGGCGCGACGTTCCGGCACGTTTTTCCCTGATCGAATTGTCTGCTTTCCTCGCAGTCACGATACGCCGGCTCTTACGCAGGGTCAACGGAATCAGCGGGAAGCCCAGCGGATCGACCCCATCCCGAAAGCGGTGGTCGCGCTGAGCTCCCGTTGTTCCCGGAGACTGCGGAGCCTCTGGATTTCCAGTCATGGCACTTTCCTTTCCGGGGCCGCACCATGCGGCGCACCTAGGTGTCAGTCGCGAACGAACGCGGAAAGGTTCATGGGAAGCGCTGGACGGCCTGAGCTCCCCGCGCCATGGCCGGAGAACACCCGGCTCGGCCGAGCAAAGGATGTTGGGCGGCCTTGCGCAGAATGCTTGCGCGCCGCGCAGCCTGTTCTTATATACGCGCCAAGCCGTTCGACGCCGGAATGCCGGTTGCCGAAGCGGAATTTCTTGTGAACAGGGGCTTTCGTCGGAACGCCTGTACGGGTCCTGAGAGCCTGCTTAGCGGAGAGACTAGAAAAATGGCAAAAGTAATCGGTATCGATCTGGGGACCACCAACTCCTGCATCGCCATCATGGATGGCAAGGAGTCGAAGGTCATCGAGAATGCGGAAGGCGCGCGCACGACCCCTTCCATCGTCGCCATCAACAGCGATGGCGAGCGCCTGGTCGGCCAGCCGGCCAAGCGCCAGGCGGTCACCAATCCTGAAAACACCATCTTCGCGGTCAAGCGCCTGATCGGCCGCCGCTATGACGACCCGGTGACGGACAAGGACAAGAAGCTTGTCCCCTATAAGATCGTCAAGGGCGACAATGGCGATGCCTGGGTCGAGGCCGGCGGCAAGAAGCAGTCGCCCAGCCAGATCTCGGCAATGATCCTGCAGAAGATGAAGGAAACGGCGGAAGCCTATCTCGGCGAGAAGGTCGAGAAGGCGGTCATCACCGTTCCGGCCTATTTCAACGACGCCCAGCGCCAGGCCACCAAGGATGCCGGCAAGATCGCCGGCCTTGAAGTGCTGCGCATCATCAACGAGCCGACCGCGGCCGCACTTGCCTACGGCCTCGACAAGAAGGAAGGCAAGACCATTGCCGTCTATGACCTTGGCGGCGGCACGTTCGACATTTCCGTGCTCGAAATCGGCGACGGCGTCTTCGAGGTGAAGTCGACCAATGGCGACACCTTCCTTGGCGGCGAAGATTTCGACATGCGTCTGGTCGAATATCTGGCGGCCGAGTTCAAGAAGGAGCAGGGCATCGACCTGCGCAACGACAAGCTCGCCCTTCAGCGCCTCAAGGAAGCCGCCGAAAAGGCCAAGATCGAGCTGTCGTCCACCACGCAGACCGAGATCAACCTGCCCTTTATCACCGCCGATGCCAGCGGCCCCAAGCACCTGACGCTGAAGCTGACGCGAGCGAAGTTCGAGAGCTTGGTCGAGGATCTCGTCCAGCGCACGATCGAGCCCTGCAAGGCAGCGCTGAAGGATGCCAGCCTGAAAGCTGGCGAAATCGACGAGGTCGTCCTGGTTGGCGGCATGACCCGCATGCCCAAGATCCAGGAGATCGTGAAGCAGTTCTTCGGCAAGGAGCCGCACAAGGGCGTCAATCCGGATGAGGTCGTCGCATTGGGCGCCGCTATCCAGGCCGGCGTGCTGCAGGGCGACGTCAAGGACGTGCTGCTGCTCGACGTGACGCCGCTGTCGCTCGGCATTGAGACGCTGGGTGGCGTGTTCACACGGCTGATCGAGCGCAACACGACGATCCCGACCAAGAAGAGCCAGGTGTTCTCGACGGCCGAGGATTCACAGTCGGCCGTGACCATCCGCGTCTTCCAGGGCGAGCGTGAAATGGCCGCCGACAACAAGGCGCTCGGCCAGTTCGACCTGGTCGGCATTCCGCCGGCGCCGCGTGGCGTGCCGCAGATCGAGGTCACTTTCGACATCGATGCCAACGGCATCGTCAACGTCTCGGCCAAGGACAAGGGCACCGGCAAGGAGCACCAGATCCGCATCCAGGCATCCGGCGGCCTTTCGGACGCCGACATCGAGAAGATGGTGAAGGACGCCGAAGCCAATGCCGAGGCCGACAAGAAGCGGCGCGCGCTGGTTGAGGCCCGCAACCAGGCCGAGGCGCTGGTGCATTCCTCGGAGAAGTCGCTGAAGGAATATGGCGAGAAGGTTTCCGAGGCCGACCGCACGGCGATCGCCGATGCGATCGCAGCGCTGAAGACCGCCGCCGAAGGCGACGACGCGGCCGAGATCGAAGCCAAGACCCAGGCGCTCGCCGAAACCTCGATGAAGCTCGGCCAAGCCATGTACGAGGCTTCGCAGAAGGAAGCCGCGGAGGCCGACGCCAAGGCGGATGCCGCCAAGGACAGCGACGTGGTCGATGCCGATTTCGAGGAAATCGACGAGGACGACGACAAGAAGAAGTCGGCCTGAGCCGCCTGACGGCAGATAAAGCGGAAAGCCCGGCGCAAAGCCGGGCTTTTTTGCAACTCTGGTCGAAAAAATACGGGCTTGATCGAAAAAATGCGGGCAAGCCCGCGTCGACACTGGCATCCCGGCCCCATCGCACCTAAATCGGAACAGCGTGCCGGCAAACGACGCAACAAGGCTTCAAGACGTTGAATATCCGGACTGCAGGAAAAGATGAAAGCTGATTTCTACGAAACGCTGGGCGTGCAAAAGGGGGCAGACGAGAAGGAGCTCAAGAGCGCTTTCCGCAAGCTCGCCATGCAGTTCCATCCCGATCGCAATCCCGGCGACCATTCCTGCGAGCACAAGTTCAAGGAAATCAACGAGGCCTACGAGACGCTGAAGGACCCGCAGAAGCGCGCGGCCTACGACCGCTTCGGCCACGCCGCCTTCGAGCAGGGCGGCATGAATGGCGGCGCGCAAGGCTTCGGCGCCGGCGGCTTCGCCGACATCTTCGAGGATATTTTCGGCGACATGATGGGCGGGCGCCAGCGCCGCTCCTCAGGCGGCCGCGAGCGCGGCGCCGACCTGCGCTACAATATGGAAATCACGCTGGAGGAGGCATTCGCCGGCAAGACAGCGCAGATTCACGTGCCAGCGTCGATCTCCTGCACGGAATGCTCCGGCACCGGCGCCAAGCCCGGCACCCAGCCCGTCACCTGCTCGATGTGCAATGGCCACGGCAAGGTGCGCGCCACGCAAGGCTTCTTCTCGATCGAGCGCACCTGCCCGCAATGCCAGGGCCGAGGCCAGACCATCAAGGAGCCGTGCCCGAAATGTGCTGGTCAGGGTCGCGTCACCGAGGAGCGGTCGCTGTCGGTCAACATCCCGGCCGGCATCGAGGACGGCACCCGCATCCGCCTTGCCAATGAGGGCGAGGCCGGCCTGCGCGGCGGCCCGTCGGGCGATCTCTACATTTTCCTTGCGGTCAAGCCGCATGAATTCTTCCAGCGCGACGGCGCCGATCTCTATTGCAAGGTGCCGATCTCGATGACGACGGCCGCCCTTGGCGGCTCCTTCGAGGTGGCGACGCTGGACGGCACCCAGACGAAAGTGAAGGTGCCGGAAGGCACCCAGAACGGCCGTCAGTTCCGCCTCAAGGGCAAGGGCATGCCGGTGCTACGCCAACACAATGTCGGCGATCTCTATATTCAGACCACGGTCGAGACGCCGCAGAACCTTTCCCGCCGCCAGCGCGAGTTGCTGGAGGAATTCGAGCAGCTTTCCTCGAAGGACAATTCGCCCCAGTCGAGCGGCTTTTTTGCCCGCATGAAGGACTTTTTCGAAACCTTCAGCGAGCGCTGATGCCTATTCTCGTCAATCGGGTGTAGAGTGCAATTAAGGCGAAGCTTCCCTAGCGTCATCAACATCTTATACCGGCATCCGCCTTGCCTAGAACCCCGTAGCTGCTAATTAGCCTCTCGGGGGAGCGTTCAGGAGAACTTGCATGGCACATGGTCCCGGACTGCGAAAAGCGCTGGCGGAAAAGTTCGACGACGAGCTGAAGTTCTTCAAGGGCTGGATCGACAAGCCGAAGGCAGTCGGTTCGATCGTGCCGACCAGTTCCATCACGGCCCGCAAGATGGCATCCGTCGTCAACCCGAAGTCGGGCCTGCCGGTGCTCGAAGTCGGACCCGGCACCGGCGTCATCACCAGAGCCATCCTCGCCCAGGGCGTAAAGCCTGAAAATCTCTATGCGGTCGAATATTCCCCCGATTTCGTGCGCCATCTGCGCCGGCTCTATCCCGGCGTCAACGTTATCGAGGGCGACGCCTTCAATCTCGATGCGACGCTTGGCGACAAGAGCAGCCTGACCTTCGATTCGGTCGTCTCCGGCGTCCCACTGCTCAATTTCCCGGTCGCCCAGCGCATCGCCTATGTCGAAAGCCTTCTCGACCGCATCCCGACAGGCCGTCCGATCGTGCAGCTGACCTACGGCCCAATGTCGCCGATCCCGCCTGGCCGCGGCGACTACACGGTTGAGCATTTCCATTTCGTCATCCGCAACATCCCGCCAACGCAGCTGTGGATCTACCGGCGCGCGGCACACTAGCGTCGAAACGCAAATGGCCTAAAATGGGTGAGAAGCGGACATCTCTACCTCGCCTGGTGCCAGACTTTCCACGCGGAGATTACGAGGATCGCGGCTAGCGCTGGCAATAGCAGGGCGCTAGGAACGATGCCGAGCAGAAAACCGCCGATCAAGGTCCCCATGATTGATCCAGCTGCCATTACAAGCAAGAGCGACCGATTTCGTCCGATGGTGGCGAAGCTCTGATCGCGGCTGTAGCGTGAGAAGCCGACCAGCACCGTCGGAAGGCTCACGGCGAGCGACAGGCTTCCAGCAAGCTTGATGTCCGCACCGAAGAGCAGAACCAGCGTGGGTATCAGGAGTTCGCCGCCGGCAACGCCGAGAAACGACGCGACGACGCCTATTGCGAACCCTGCGACAGCACCCACCGCCATTTGGGCCGTACCCGTCAACAGTGCTCGCCCCACACTGGCATCATGTCCGAACACAAGCACAGCCGCGATGACGATGAGCAGCGCTGCGATCACCCTGTAGAGCGTTTCCGATTTCAGGCGCGTTGCCCATCCCGCTCCGAACCATGCGCCGAGAAGGCTTCCGGCAAGCAAATTCACGATGATCGGCCAATGCGCCGCAATCTGGCCAAAAGGCACCGTGCCCATGCGAAAGGGTAGCGCCGTGGCGACGACCACCAAGCTCATGGCCTTGTTGAGGATGACGGCTTCCAGCGCGGTGAAGCGGAAGACCCCGATCAGCAGCGGCAAACGAAATTCAGCACCGCCGAGGCCGATCAGGCCGCCGAGAGCGCCAATGATTGCGCCACCGCCGAATGCAAGCGGAAGTTTTTGCGGAGGATTTGTCGAGGTCAATCCTTGAGTCATAGCGCTATATCTACACGGAAACGACGCCTGGAACAGGCGATCCTTGGGCCCGTCAGTAAGCGTCCGCTCCGCGTCGAACTCGGTCGCTCAGAGTGAGCGAGGTTTGATCCCTTGAGCGACGTGCGTCCTCTTGGACGCACAACACCTTGAATCCAAGCATCGTGCTTTCCAGAAATCGATTTTCGATTTTTGGGCCGATGCGTTGATCTGAGCGATCCTTGGCTGTACCTGTCCGGGAACAAAGGTGGCCAATGGCAGTGATCCCGAAAATTCTCGTCTTCGCTGGCTCGATTCGCGCTGGCGCCTACAGCGGCAGGACCGCCGACGTGGCGCAGAAGGAACTCGCCATGCAGGGCGCCGAGGTGACCCGGATCTCGCTTGCCGACTATCCGCTGCCGATCCTGGACGAGGATCTGGAAAAGGAGAAAGGCGTTCCAGAAAACGTCTTCAAGCTTGCCAGGCAGATCGCTGCCCATGACGGGCTGCTGATCGCGACGCCCGAATATAACGGCTCCATCCCGCCGCTGCTCAAGAACACTATCGACTGGGTGAGCCGGGTGCGCACGGATGGCGGGCGGTCGTTCAGGCCGTTCACCGGCAAGCCCGCCGGCCTTTGTTCGTCTTCCAAAGGACACTTCGCCGGGGTACGCTGCATCAACCATCTGCGCGCCGTGCTGGTGCGCTGCCAGATGGAGGTGGTAACGCCGGAGTGTTCCGTGCCGGAGGGCGGCAACGCCTTCGACGACGACGGAAATTTCAGGGACGAGAGACTGCACAGATCGATGGAGCACCTATGCCGCACGCTGATCGAAACCTCGCGCCTGCTGTCCACGCGGATCGAGGCTTGATCCAGGAGCGCGCCAGCACCATGCAAGACAGGCTGATCGTCGGCCTCGACGTGCCGACGCTGAAGGAAGCCGAGAAGGCGGTGCGCGAGCTCGACGGGGTCGTCTCCTTTTACAAGATCGGCTATCAGCTCGCCTTCGCCGGCGGGCTCGACTTCGCCCGCGAGCTCGCCAGCGGCGGCACCAGAATCTTCCTCGACATGAAGCTGCTCGACATCGACAACACGGTGGCCAAGGGTGTCGAGGCCATTGCCAGGATGGGCATGACCATGCTGACGCTGCACGCCTATCCGAAGACGATGAAGGCAGCGGTCGAGGCCGCCAGGGGCAGCGATCTCTGCCTGCTTGGCGTCACCGTGCTGACCTCGATGGACGAGCAGGACGTGATCGACGCCGGCTATGAATATGACCCGCATACGCTGGTGCTGAGGCGCTCCGAGCAGGCGCTGCATGCCGGCATGGGCGGCATCGTCTGCTCGGCCGAGGAAGCGGAAGCGGTGCGCCGGATCGTCGGGCCCAACCTGGCCGTCGTCACGCCGGGAATACGGCCCAAGGGCAGCGACCATGGCGACCAGAAACGCGTCGTCACGCCGGCGCAGGCGATCCGCAACGGCTCTAGCCATCTCGTCGTCGGCCGGCCGATCGTCGGCGCCGCCGACAGGCGGGCAGTCGCGGAAGCGATCCTTGACGAAATGCGCTCGGCCTAAGGATCAATTCCGAAACTGGAGAAAAAGCATGCCCAAGGGATACTGGATCGCCCGCGTCGATGTGCGCGATGCGGAAGGCTACAAGGACTATGTCACTGCCGCCAAACCGGCTTTCGATCGTTTCGGGGCCGTTTTCCTGGCACGTGGTGGTGCGCATGAAAAGGCAGAAGGGCCGGGCCGCGACCGCAACGTGATCATCGAATTTCCGTCATTGGCTGCGGCGCACGATTGCTATCACTCGCCGGAGTATCAGCGCGCCGTGGCGATCCGCCAGAAAGTGGCCGACGGCGAGATCGTGCTGGTCGAAGGGGTTTAGTCCAGCGGCAACCGCCTGCGGCGGTCAGACCGAATGCAGGATGTAAAGCTTGCGCGTTTTCTCGTGGATGGTCCATTCGCCCTCCCAGCCAAGCGGCAGGACAAGCAATTCGCCAGGTCCGACATTCCTGGCCGCGCCATCGGGACCGTGCAGCGTCACGCGGCCGGAGACGATGTGGCAGATCTCGGAATTCGTGTCTCGGCGCGCAGTGAACCGGCCCTGCGAACATTCCCAGACACCGACCTCGATCTTGCCATCATCCGAAGCCCACAGGGTGTTGGCTGCTTCCAGCTGATCGCCTTCCACCGAGGTGGGTTTCGGCTGAGGCTCACCGAGGTCGATGTGCGCAAGGTGGGCGAAGGTCTTGAAGTCGATCATTTTCTTAAGTCCTCGAGGTAATGCGGTTCAGTGCCCGGTGATGCGATCGGCCAGGGCGGCCAGCCGCGATGTGCGCGGCAGCCCCTTTGCTTCCCGCTCGTCGGCAATCCGATAGAGCTGATACATGGAATGGACGCCCAGCCAGCGCAGCGGCTCCGGTTCCCATTTGCGCACGGTTCGATTGACCCAGGGAAGCCGCGTCAGCTCGGTGTCGTTGCCCAGCAGCAGATCCCTCAATGTGCGTCCCGAGAGGTTCGAGGTGGAAACGCCGAGGCCGACATAGCCGCCGGCCCAGCCTATTCCGGTCTGCCTGTCAAAGCCCACCGTCGTGCACCAGTCGCGCGGCACGCCCAGCGTTCCACACCACGCATGGTCGAGCCTGAGTCCCTTGGTCTGTGGCAGAAGCGTCGTCAGGATCTTGTGCAGCTTGTCGATCGTCGCCTGCTGGGTGACGCCTCGAACGTCGGTCTTCGAGCCGAAACGATAAGGCACCCCGCGCCCGCCCATGGCAATGCGTCCTTCCCGGGTGCGCTGCGCATAGCAGTATGTGTGCGCAGCGTCGCCGAGCACCTCGTAGCCATCCCAGCCGATTTCACTCCACAGTTTTTCGGACAACGGCTCGGTCACAACGATGGCGCTGTTGAGCGCCAACCAAAGTCTCTCGTGGCCGGCGATGCCCGCGGTAAAACCCTCGGTTGCCCGCACGATCTTTTCGGCACGCACCACGCCCCGGTTGGTTGCAACCTTGCCTTTTTCGATCGACAGCACGGTCGTCTGTTCACAGATCCGGACACCGAGGCGCTCCACTGCCCTGGCGAGCCCCTGCACCAGCTTTGCAGGCTGAACCCGCGCAACTTTCTTGATGACGAAGGCGCCGCGCGCGTTGTGCACCGCTATGCGCCGGCGCATCTCTGCTGCATCGATGTACCCGACGCGGTCGTCGGTCAGCTCCCAGGACCTGGCATCGGCATACATCGCCTTGGCGCGCTGCTCCTGCGCCTCGTTGGTTGCGACAAGCAGTTCGTCGGTACGGCGAATGTCGGCGTCGATGCCTTCGGTCTCCGCGACCGATATGACCTCGTTCACCGTGCCCATCATCGCCGCCTGCATGGCGATGACCCCTTGGCGCGACGATGCCTCCTCATATTTTTCGCGCGACCATGAGAATCCGCCGGACAGCCAGCCGCCATTACGTCCCGAAGCACCGAAGCCGGCGAATTCCTTCTCGACGATGACAATGTTGAGGTGCGGCGCTGCCTGCTTCAGGTAGTAGGCGGTCCAAAGGCCGGTGTAGCCGGCCCCGACGATGCAAACGTCGGCTACGATATCGCCCTGCAGCGGCGGCCGGTAGCCGGGCACCCCGCCGATGTCGGCATACCAGAATGAAACGTCGCCGTTCTTCTTCACATCCATTGTCGCGATTTTCCCAGATAGGATTCAGGTCAGCGTGAAATCGGCCTTTTCGTCGTCCGCTAACAGCTTCACGTCGCTGCCTGCGAATATGAGGTCGACCTCGTCGCCGATGGCGAAGGTCTCGGCATCCAGCGTCGAGCGCACGATCGCCTTGGAGGTGTCCGCCAGCACGACCTCGTATTTGGAGCCCGATCCGAGATAGATGGCTTCGCCGATGCGCCCGGGCAGGGTGTTTCGATCCTGTCCGCCCTTCCCCCGTCTGGCGAGGCTCAGCTTCTCCGGCCGCAGCAGCATCACGGGTTTGGCGCCATCGGGAAGGCGTTTGGCGGCGGCCACTTTCCGCCCTTCTATCTCGATGGCGGTCTCGTTCCCGGAGGTGGAGGCCGCGCCACGCAGTATCGTCGAGTCGCCGACGAACTTTCCGACGAACAAGGTCTCGGGCTCGTCGTAGAGCTGGCGACCGGTGCCGATCTGCTCGATGCGTCCTTGGTTGAACACGGCGATGCGGTCCGAGAGGACCAAGGCCTCCTCCTGGTCGTGCGTGACGTAAACGAAGGTGGTGCCCAACTCCCGGTGGATCCGTTTGATCTCGAGCTGCAGCCATTCACGCAACTTCTTGTCGAGCGCGCCGAGCGGCTCGTCCATCAGGAGCAGTGGCGGGTCGAATACGATGGCGCGCGCCAGCGCGACGCGCTGCTGCTGCCCGCCGGAAAGCTCGCTGGGGAAGCGGTGGCCGAAATCCGCCATCTTCACCATGTCCAGCGCCTTGCGCACCCGCGCCTCGCGATCGGGATTGGCGATGCCGCGCAAGGTCAATGGGTATGCGACGTTCCTGCTCACCGTCATGTGCGGAAACAACGCATAGTGCTGGAAAACCACGCCGATGTTGCGTTTGTGCGCCGGTACGCCGATGACGCTCTTGCCGCCGACATCAAGCGAACCCGAGCTGACCTCGGTGAAGCCGGCGATGACGTTGAGCGTGGTCGTCTTGCCCGAACCGCTGGGTCCGAGCAGCGTCATGAACTCCCCCGGCTCGATGCGCAGCGAAACCTTATCGAGAGCAATGAAGCTGCCATACTGTTTGCTGACGGATTTGAGATCGATGGCTGCGCCGCGGGTCGATGGTGAGGCCATGTCAACGTTTTCCCTGTCTCGAACCGATCAGCAGCCCCGCCCCGATCACCAGCGACGTCACGATGAAGAGCAGCGTGCCCACCGCCGCAACGGTGGGGTCGGCATCCCGGGTAATGCTGGAGAAGATCTGTACCGGCAGTGTCTTCAGATAAGGGCTGGTGATGAACAGCGCGACGATGATCTCGTCGAACGAGGTTACGAACGCAAACAGCAGCCCCGACAGGATGCCCGGCGCGATCAGCGGCAACGTCACCGTCCTGAATGCCGTCAGCCGGGTCGCGCCGAGGCTGGCCGCAGCCGTCTCCAGCCGTTTGTCGAAGACTTCCAGGCTGGCGGAAACGGCGATGATCACGAAAGGGACGGCGAGCATCGTGTGGGCCAGCACGAAGCCGGTCATGGTGCCGACCAACCGCGTATCGAGATAGACCGCATAGATTCCGACGGCGAGCACCACCCCCGGCACGACCATCGGCGTGATCAGCAGTGCACGCAGCACGCCGCTGACGCGGCTTTTCATGCGATCGAGGCCGAATGCCGCCAGCGTGCCGATGACAGTGGCGAACACCGCAGTGACGACGGCAACCTTTAGCGAGCCGACCAGGCTCGCCGACCATTCGGGGTTGGTGAAAAAGTTCTGGTACCACTGCCAGGAAAAGCCGGATGGCGGAAAGGCCAGCGACTTCTTGTCGTTGAACGACATCGGCACGACGACGATTGTCGGTGCGACCAGCCAGACCGCGACCAGCAGGCAGAACAGACCGAGCAGGATTCGACCGGGCTGTTTCATCAGCGTGTCGAGCCCGTCTTGTGCGGTTGGCGCGACAGCGGTGCTGCGAGCGCGAGCAGGACGAAGGTCGCGATCAACAACACCACACCCATCGCACCGCCACGACCCCAGTTGAGCAGGCTGAGCACCTGGTTCTGGATCAGGGTCGAGAGCATGGTCGAACGCGGACCGCCGAGCAGCGCTGGGGTGATGTAGAACCCAAGCGCAAGAATGAACACGATGATGGCGCCAGCATAGACGCCCGGAAGCGAGAGCGGCAGATAGACCTGGGCAAAGGCGCGCGCCGGGCTCGCGCCGAGGCTCCGTGCCGCCTGCATGAGCCGCAGGTCGATCGTTTTCATCACCGAATAGAGCGGCAGGATCATGAACGGCAACAGCACCTGCGCCATGCCGATCACCACGCCTGTCTGCGTGCGGATCAGCTTGACCGGACTAAGGCCGACTGCCCGGATAACGGAGTTGATCACGCCGGAGTCCTGCAAAAGGATGACCCATGCCAGGGTGCGCACCACACCGCTCACCCAGAACGGCACCAGAACGCACAGGATGAGGACGAGCCGCATCTTGGGCCCGACCGCAGTCATCACATAGGCATAGGGATAGCCGGCAATGAGACATACCAGCGTCACCCAGGCGGAGATCGCGAAGGTCCGCTGAAGCACGGTCAGGTTGACCGGTGTGCCGAAGAACCAGGCATAGTTCTGCCATCCCCATTGCGGCTCGGAAAAGCTACGCAAGGTCACGATGGCGAGCGGCAGGCCCAGGCAGACGACGAGCAGCAGCAGCGCCGGCGCGACGAGCCAGAAAGCCTGTCCACGAAACCAGCGCCGGCGGTCGTCTGCTGCGACAGCCGGACCAGTTTTCCGGCTGTCGGTTGTTATCGTTGCCACTGCGGCGGACCTAGTTGCCCGCCATCAACGCGTTCCACTTTTCGTTCGCCACCTCGAAGTTCTCCACCCAGAACTTGATGTTCTGCTGATAGCCAAGCTTCAGCTTGTCCGGCGTATTGGTCATGAACGCCGCGGTGACCTCGTCCACTTCGGGCTTCGCGTCCTTGTGGATCGGGGTATACGAGGTGGTTTTTGCAAGCGTCTCCTGCGCGCTCTTGCCGACATAGGCGTTGATCAGCGCATGTGCTGCGTCGGGATCCTTGACGCCCATCGGAATGGTCATCTGGTCCATCACAACCAGCCAGTCCTGCCACGCCGGCGTGTACGCCGCGCCGTTCTTCACCGCGGTCATGGCACGTCCGGTCCACATGGCGATCATGTCGGCTTCACCGGATTCGGCGAGCTGCTGGGAATCGGCGCCGGTTTTCCAGAAGATCGTGTCCGGACCGAGCGACTTCACCTTCTCGATAGCCTTGTCGATGTCGGCAACCGTCATGTTTTCCACCGACCCGCCGGCTGCGAGCAGCGCCTGCTCGATCATGCCGCCGGACAGATCGCCGCTGCCTTCCAGAGCGCGCGAGCCCGGGAACTTCTCGATATCGAAGAAATCCTTCCAGTTCTTGGGCGGATTATCCTTGTACTTTTCGGTGTTGTACATCAGCACCACGCCATAGTTCATGGCCGGCACACTGCAATCACTGATCTGGCCCTGTGGAATGTTGGACGTATCGATCTTCGAGAAGTCCAGCTTCTGGAACAGCTTGCCGCAATAGACGTAGGGCGGGAAATCGCCGGTGTCGACGACGTCCCAGGTCACATTTCCGGACTCGACCTGCGCCTGCAGTTTCGAGATTTCGGTTGGCCCGTCGCTGAGCAGCGTCACACCGGACTTGTCGACGAACTCTTTCAGCGCGGCGATCTGACCATCCTGATAAATGCCTCCATACGAGACGAAGGTAAGCGTCTTGTCCTTCAGCGAGCCCTCGGCCACCTCGCCCGCCACGGGCTTGCTCTGCGCAAGCGCTGCGGTCGTGATCATCAGCAGCCCGAGCGCGGTCACCTTTCCGATCTTGGTCTTCATGTTTTATCTCCCATTTACGTGCACCCGCATTACTTCTGTCCGCCCGGCTGCGAGCCTTGTCCGGGCGTGTATTGATTGAGTTCCGCCGCGCCGCTGGTCGGGGGCGCGATGATCCAGAGCACCTGCGCCGGCGTCTTGCCGATGTTCACCGTGCGATGCGGCGTCGAGGTTGCGTACTCGATGCTGTCGCCCTCGTTCATGGTGAAGCGCTCGTCCGCCAGCGTCAGCTCGACTGTCCCCTTCAGGACGACGAACATCTCGTGCTTGCCGCCGTGCGTGTAAGCGTCGTTGCCGGTCGAGCCGCCGACGTCGAAATCCCCCGAATAAACCTCGAATTCATGGATCGGCCGCCGCGACAGCACCGTCTTTCGACAACCGTGGCTGATCGGCAGCAGGGGGCGGTCGGCTCTGGTGAGCACCTTGTGGAACCCACCGTCGGTCTGCTCGAACAAGTCGTTGATGCCGAGGTCCAAGGCAGCCGCGATCCGCATCAGGGTGCTGGCGCTGGCTCCGCTCAGATTGCGCTCGAGCTGGCTGATGAAGCTCGCCGTCGTGCCGATCATGTCGGCCAGTTGGCGAAGCGAAATGCGTCGGGCCGTGCGAATGGCCTTGATCCGCCCACCGACATGCTTCGTCTTGTCCGCGTCCGCCGCCGGCAGCGCCGCCACGTCCGGGGATGTCGCAGGGTCGACTTTCACCGAGTGCCTCCTTCACTTAACACCCTATTAAGTGAGGTGCCGGAACGCAAGCCATTTGTCGAGATACGATCCTGGATCCCAGCAGCTGCCGCGTACGCGGGCGCTGCTCATCCCGTTGGCGAGGTAAAAAAACGGTTCGCCGCGGTCTCGGCCATCGCATCGGCGAGGCCCATCTCCCAATGCGTGCGGCAATAGGCGCGAAAATCGAAGCAGGGCAGGCCGGGGCAGACCTCGAATTCGATGAGATGGATCGTGTCGTCGGCTTCGACCCTAAAATCGATGGAAAACACGTCCTTCAGGCCAAGCCCGGTCATCAGCCTTTGCGCGACCTCGCGTATCCTTGCGTCGGCGCGCGGCTGGCTGTCGGCGACTTGCAGCAGCACCGGCTCGGCGTATGTCCCCGCCGCCCTGGCCGCCTCGCCGGTGTCGCCGTAGAGCGCCAGGCTGTCTGCCATGGTCTGGAAATCACTACCCGAATCGACAAAGGCGACGCCGAGCGCCTCGACGCCAGTGTTCGGCTTCAAGCCCAGAAAACTAGCGCGCGCGTTGCGCCCGGCGACGTAGGGCTGCACGACGACATCGTCGCGATAGGCGGCGAACACACGCCGGCTAAGCTCCAGCGCGTGGCCGAGATCGGCACAGCGTGAATCCGGCCAGATGCCGATCTTGGCGCCGAGCCGGTTCGGCTTGACGAACCAGCCGGCTGGCGAAGCCGGCGGCTCGACCAGCCAACGGCCGTCGCGGGCCAAGCCGGATCGCGGCACCGGCAGGCCGAGCGCGCCGAGCACGGCGCCGGAGCGGAATTTGTCCTGGCAGAGCGCAAACAGCGCATCATCGGCGCCGAGCACGTTCAGGCCGTTCAGTCTTACCAGAGCCGGTGCCGCGCCACCGCGGAAATAGGCGACGCCGTCGGTCAGCGTCCACACCAGCGTCGTGTCCGGGCCCTCACCGGCAAGCACGTTTGCGGCATCGTCGAGCGCCACCGGCGCGAAGGACAGGCCGCGCGTCAGACAGGCTGCGGCTAGTGCATCGAACTCAGGGGCGATGTCAGTCGACTGCGCCAGATAGGAGGCGATTTCGGCGGCACGCGCCGGCAAATGGCCTTCGACGACCAACCGGTCGAAGCAGGCCTTTTCCGGCTCGTAGACAAGGATCAGCTTCGGCTTGCGGCTTGACATGGGATGAGCGGGTCCTGGGGATGAACGGGTCCTGGCAGCGCGATTGCCTACCATCGCACGGCGAATGTATCAGGCTTTCGCGGAAACCGACGTCAGTCGGACGCCTGCACGACAGTGCTGGTGCGATCTTCCCGTTTGGGACCATGTTCTTTTCCGAACCGAAGGTTCGGGATCATCGCCTAGGCGATCAGCACGCGCGGCTCGAAGCGGCCGTTGACCGGAATATCGAGCAGAAACGCCATGCCGGCTTGCGGGTCCAGCAGGCGCTGTTTCTCGTCCTTGCCCGACCAGGCGGACGTCACCGCCAGCCGATCCGCGTTCCTGCCGACAAAGGCTGGGCAAGACGGTTGCGTCACCGGCATCGCGATCGAACGGACGAGGCTGCCGTCAGGCCCGTAGGCTTCGATGACGCCGCCGCCCCAGCAGGCGTTCCACAATATGCCATCGCGATCGAGCACCGAACCGTCGATATAGCCCTTGGCCGAGCGGTGATCGACGAAGACCTTCGGCTCGCCGACCGGCAGGCCGGTCGCCGGATCGCAGCCGACGCGCATCAACAATCCGGTGCTGGTATCGGTGTAATAGGCGACCGTTCCATCTTCGGAAAAACAGATAGAGTTCGACACGGTGATGTCCGAGTAAAGCCGGCGCAACTCCCCCCTAGAGAACCAGTAGATCGAGCCGGCGCCCTTTTCCTCGCCCTTGCCCATGGTGCCGACCCAGAAGGCGCCGCAGGGGTGGACGCGCGAATCGTTCGAGCGCGTCACCGGGTTGTCGGCCTCGATCGCCGTGTGCAGCGTCATCTTGCCGGTCGCCACGTCGCGGACGTGCAGGCCGGTTTCGGTGGCGATCAACTGCCTGCTGTCGTCGATGATGGCTATCGCGCTGGCCATCTGGCCAAGCTCGTGGATTTTGACCGCGCCGCCGGAAAGGCGTTTTTCCAGAAGCTGGCCATTGACGATGTCGAACCAGTAAAGCGTGTCGGTGGCTGGATCATAGCTCGGTCCCTCACCGAGCTGGCATACATGGTCGGAAAAAACCGAAACTTTGGCTTCACTCATCCTGCTGCTCCAAACGCCGCATCCCAGGCTACTGTGGCAGCACGGGCCCGCACGGCCACCTCTTCGACGCTCATGCCAGGTTTGAACAGGCTGGATCCCAAGCCGAAGACGCTGACGCCGGCGGTCTTGTAGCCGGCAAAGTCCTTCTCCGAGACACCGCCGACCGCGCCGACCAGCGTCTCTGCCGGCAAAACCGCGCGCATCGCGGCGATGCCGGCCGCCCCAAGCACGCTGGCCGGGAAGAATTTCAGCGCCGAGGCGCCGAGCCGGATCGCTTGGAAGGCTTCGGTCGGCGTGAACACGCCGGGCATCGTCACCATGCCGTAATCCATCGCGCGGTCCATGACCTCGGCATCGATATTGGGGCTGACCAGCAGCCGCCCGCCGGCTTTGTGCAATCCGTCAACATGTGCAGCTGTCAGCACAGTCCCAGCTCCGACCAGAGCTGTCGATGGAAGCGCCTCGACGATGCTGGCGATCGAGGCAAACGGGTCCGGCGAATTGAGTGGCACTTCGATCGCTTCGATGCCGGCCTCGAAGATCGCCCGGCTGACGGCCACCGCCTCGCCTGGCTTGAGGCCGCGCAGGATGGCGACAACGCCGCGTCTGAGCTTCGGAAACGGTGCGGTCTCGGTCATGCTGCAACTCCGCTTCCGGCAATCATGCCATTTTCGCGCGCGGCCTCGATCAAGCCGGCACGCACTGCCTCGTCAGCGTCGACAGTCCGAACCGCAAGTCCGGCAAGGCCGAGCGCCTCAGTGTAGAGCGCGCCGAGCGCGCCGGAAGCAATCAGCACGACCGACGCAGCGCCTCTCCCATAGCGGTGGCTGGCAGAAGCGATCTCGCCGCCGATCAGCAGGCCGGACAGGCAAGCAGCGGCATCGTCGGGTTTCAGGTCCTGCAGCAGGCCCGCCGCGCGGATCGAGAACAGTCTCGACGTGACATCGCCGCCGTCGGCCAGCGCTTGCTCGCACCAGCGCCGAAAGAACGCATTGCCTGATGCGACCGGCTTGGGCTGCTCGCCCAGCGAATGGCGCAGGATCGAATGCGCCGCCAGCACCGAAAACAACTCGCCGGTCGGCCACGTGCCGAAACCGGTAACGGCGCCGTCCTCGACCAGCACCCATTTCGAATGGGTGCCGGGCATGCAGACGAGATGGCGACCCTTTGTCGGCAAACCAGCGCCGGCAAGCTGCGTTTCCTCGCCGCGCATGACGTCGGGCGCGTCGGCCTGGCGCTGGGCAAGGCCCGGCACGATGCGGATGTCGCGGCGCTGGCCCGGAATGCGCGCCGCACCGGCCAAAATGGCGCCGATCGGCGCCGGCACGGTGACATAGGGCGCCTCGAGCCAGCCCTGGCGCGAGCCGGCCATGCCGCAGATGATGACGGGCATCGCTTCCGGCGCGCCCATCGCCGCCAGATGTCCTTCGAGGATGGTCGAAAAGCCGGTGGCTTGCGCAGTGATCAGCCCGTCGTCGCCGCGGCGCTCGGCAAGGATTTTTCCGGCCTCATCGACCAGCCAGACCCTGAGACGGGTGGTGCCCCAATCCACGGCGGCGACAGAGGGTGCTTTGCTCGGGGATCCTGGGTTCACAGGAAGCCCCCGTCGACGATCAGCATCTGGGCGGTCAGCATCCGCGAAGCGTCCGACGCCAGGAACAGCACCGTGCCGACGATGTCATCCGGCTGCATCACCTGCTTGATGCATTGCTTGGCGACATGGGCGGCGAGCGCCTGTTCGGTGACCCAGAGCTCCTTCTGCCGCTCCGTGATCACCCAGCCGGGTGCGATCGCATTGACGCGAATGCCGTCGGCGCCGAGCTTGCCGGCAAGGCCCTTGGTCAGGCCGACGATGCCGGCCTTGGCCGCGGTATAGGCCGGCATGTCGGGGTGGTTGATGAGAAACGACGTCGACGTGAAGTTGATGATCGAGCCGCCGCCGGCCCGCTTCATGCCCGGCGCCACCGCTTGGGCGGAGAAGAAATGCGGACGCAGATTGATCGCCTGATTGTTGTCCCAGAATTCCACCGTGACGTCTTCCACCGCGTGGCGTTCGTCAAGTGCTGCATTGTTGACCAGCACGGTGACGTCGCCATGCGCTTCGGCCGCCTTGGCGGCAGAAGCCCGCAGCGCCTCGATGTCGCGTATGTCTGTGTTGAGATAGAGGGGTCGCCGGCCGAGATCCTTCTCGATGCGGTCGGCCAGCGCCAGGCTCGGGCCGTCAGCGATGTCGATGAAGGCGACCTTCGCCCCCTGGCGTGCAAAACCCTCCGTCAACGCCGCGCCGATGCCGGAGCCGCCGCCGGTGATCAGCACCGAAGCGCCTTCAAGGTCGGCAAAGCGCGCCGATGGCATCATTGTTTTCTCCACAAAGTCAAAGTGCGGCAGCGTCCTTGGCGCGTCCCAAACGACGCACGGGGCTGTGGTCTGGCCGGCGCGCATCCTAGCCAGCCCGGTCCAGGGAGCAAGGGCGAAAAACGGATTCTTACGGCTTATGTCTGACAAAAAGAAGGCTGCGCCGCAGTGGCAGCGTGGCCGGTCGTCAGATTGCCTTGACGCGCAAGGCGCCGCGGAAGCTATCCCTGAGATAGCCGAGCGTGGCGTCGGCATCGACCGGCCTGCCGAACAGAAACCCTTGCCCACCGGCGCAGCCGAACTGGACAAGGCGCTCGGCCTGCGCTTCCTGCTCGATGCCTTCGGTGACCACGTCCATGCCGAGCCCCTCGCACATGGCCAGGATCGCCCGGATGATGTGTTCGGACGGGCGGTCGTCGAGAATGGAGGAGACGAAGGCCCGGTCGATCTTGAGCTTGTCGAAATGAAATTCGCGCAGACGCCCGAGCGAGGACTGGCCGGTGCCGAAATCATCGAGCGCGACGCGGATGCCGACGCGGCGCAGATTCTCGACGATCTTTTCGGCCGAGGCCGGATCGTTCATCAGGCCGGTTTCGGTGATCTCGATCTCCAGCCGGCGCGGGTCGAAGCCGGTGCGGTCGAGGATCGCCAATATGTGCAGCCCGGTGTTCTGGTCGACGAGCTGCGACGGCGACAAGTTGAAGGACAGGAACAGATCCTTGGGCCAGCTCCTGGCCGCCTCGGCGGCCTTGCGCAGCACAAGCTGCGACAGCGGCCGATGATGCCCCGCTCCTCGGCGATCGGGATGAAGACCGTCGCCGGGACCGAGCCGAGATCACCATCTGTCCAGCGCGCCAGCGTCTCGAAGCCGATGATGCGGCGGGTCCTAAGATCGACGATGGGCTGGAAATGCGGCTCGACCTCGCCGGCCGAGACGGCCCGGCGCAGCGCCTGCTCGATGCGGGTGACGCGCTTGGCTGCTTCCTCCATCTCTCTGCTATAGACGACCACCCGTCCGCGACCCGAACGCTTGGCATGGTACAGCGCCGTCTCGGCCTTGCTGACCAGAATTTCGGTGGTCTCGTCGCCCGAATAGAACATCGAGCAGCCAACCGAGGCCGAAAGCCTGGCAGTGCGTTCGCCGACATCATGGGGTGCCGACAGGATCTCGATCAGCGTTCGCGACTTTTCGGCCGCCGCCTCCTCGCTGAACACCATCGGATAGAGGAAGGCATATTCGTCGGCGCCGATGCGGCAGACGGTGGAATGGCTGTCCATAGAAGCGCGCAGCCGCATCGCCACCTGGATCAGGATCTCGTCGCCGGCCTTGTGTCCGAACAAGTCGTTGATCGGCTTGAAACCATCGAGGTCGAGGATGCCGACGGTGAACGGCGCCGGATCGTCGGCGCGGTCGCTGATCAGGCGGTCGACCTTGTCGAAGAAGCGGCGATGATTGCCAAGCCCGGTCAACGGATCGGTAAAGGCCAGATCCGTGCTTTCCCCGGTTGCTTGCCCGGTGCCAAACGTCGTTTGCATCGGTAACCCTGTTAGGTCGGAATATTTCGAGGCTGGCAGCAAACCCTTTAGGAACCGTATCCCAAACCGATTTCTTTCACAGGTGAAGAACCGTTTCAGCGGCCGAGCCGAACGCGGTACAGTTCGAGGGAACCTCGGCTGATTGGTGTGACCGGCTCGAGCCATTCCGGCACGCTGCCGCGCATCAGCCCGGCAAGAAAGCCCTGAGGCGCCGTGGCGGTGAGAAGCTCGCTTTCCGCATTGCCACGACAAACCGCGACGAGGCCGACGTGATGCGTTGCCACGACCGCCCTGGCAGCGGTGGATGACCCCAGGAAGGTGTCGAGCGCAAGCAGATCTCCGGCGATGTTGCGGTGATAGGGCCCGGCGAAGACGCGATGACCGGAATAGGCGAGGATCGGCGACCCGAGATTGGAAATCGCCAGCACGGTGGTGTCCGGCACACCGCCAAGCGCTGCAAAGGAGGCCTGGCGCTGGCAGGCCATGTCGGCACCGCTGTCATTGGTCGCCGTCTTATCGGCTTCGAACGCCACCGCGGCCGCTGCCGCGGCGCCCGTCCACACGGCATTCACCGAGACGAGCCAGACCGCGGCCATGCGCAGCGCCACGCTGCTCGAGCCGCTTGTCTCGGCCCGCTGACGCCAACTGGCGATCCAGGCGGAAAGCGGGATGACCGCCAGCGCGACCGAGAATGTCGAGCCGCGCACCTGCCAGGCACTGACGACGAACGCCACGACAAGCAGCGCGCCGACAAGACTGTCCTGCCGCCGCCAACCGCCACGACCAAGGCGAAGCGCCATCAGGACGAGCGCGACGGCCGGCGTGACATAGCGCGCCGCCACTCTGGCCGGGTCTTGGGCGACAAGGCTGAACAGCGACTGGGCTTCGTCGACGTGATCGAGCCACAGCTCCTTGAGGCGCGGATTGAGGTTCGCGTAGGGAGCCGCCAGGCATTGCGGGAACAGCACCATGACGACCGTGCCCAGCGCGAGCGCAAGGATGCCAAGCGACACCAGCCGGCGCGTGCGGCCGACGGCCTCGATCGAGGCTATCGCCGCAAGGCCGGTTCCGGCCAACACGGCGACGACGAACTGCACGGTCGAGAAGGCGTCGCATTGCGCCTGGCTCCAGGCGGAGACGGGAACAGTGGTGACAAAGACGAGAGCGGAAGCGCCGGCAAAACCGACGCCGAAGTCCCTGGCGATCCGTCTTTCGCCATCTGCGTCAAAAGCGAACAGGAGCGCGACGCAGGCGCCGATGGTGGCGACATAGGGGGCGGTTTCCATGCCGACAGCCAGCATCAGCGCGGCGCACACGCCGGAGAACAGCGCTGCCGGCCCGCGCATGGTGGCTTCAAGCAGCAGGCTGAGGCTGGCTATGGTCAGCGTGAGCTGAACATTGTGATGATCGAGCGCGCCCGGCGAGAAGATGCCTATGAAGTGCAACGCCGCCGCGCCGACGACGACAGCGGGCAGCACGGCGGCCTCACCGGCGAAATTGCGCGCCGCGCGGGTGATGAAAAACACCGCGAGGCAGAAGAGCAGCGCCGGCCACAGCACTTGCGCGACGTTCTCGGCCAGAGCCATGCTGCCGGTCAGGGCCGTCGCTGCAAGAATGATGGCGGCGATCGGCGCATCGACCAGCCGCGACCAGTGCATGACGAAGCCGCCTTCGAGCCCCATCCTGTACTGGTGCAGATCGAACCAGCCCTGGCCGGCCAGAAAGTCGCGAACCTCGACCAAACGCAGCAAATTGTCGTTGTCGCCGTGGGCGTTGGTCAATTGGGGGAATCCGGCCCAGGCATTGACGGCGGACGCCACCAGCGTGGCAAGCAGCGCCAGCACGATTTCGGACCTCCAAATGGAGGCGCCATGCTTGGCTATGCTCATTCTATGACCTTTGGAAGGAATATGGGGCAACTTAAACCTAGCCTTAACGGCTTCAATAAATAGTAAAGGCGCCCGAGCAGGCCGGCATTCAGCACGGCCAAGGACCCGGGCCAAGGCATCCGGAGACGAAAATGCCGCAAGAAGTTCGCTACGAACCCGCCATCGCCGTGCTTCTGCCTTGCTACAACGAGGAGCTGACGATCGCGGACGTGGTGCGGCGTTTTCGCGAAACCCTGCCTACGGCCGCGATCTATGTCTATGACAACAATTCGCGCGATCTGACGGCGCTCCGAGCCCGCGCGGCCGGCGCTACCGTCATCCGCGAGCCGCGCCAGGGCAAGGGCAATGTGGTGCGCCGCATGTTCGCCGACATCGAAGCCGACATCTATCTGATGGCCGACGGCGACGGCACCTATGCGCCGGAGGACGCGCCGCAACTGATCAACACGCTGCTCACCGAGCGCTCCGACATGGTGGTCGGGACAAGGCGAGGCGTCACCGACGATGCCGGTAGGACTGGCCATGCCTTCGGCAACAGCGTCTTCAATCGCCTCTACAAATGGCTGTTCGGCAGCGAGTTCACCGACATCTTCTCCGGCTACCGCGCCTTCACCAGGCGCTTCGTCAAGAGGTTTCCCGCCGTCTCCGGCGGCTTCGAGATCGAGACCGAAATGTCGGTCCACGCCTCGCAGCTCAAATTGCCGGTCAGCGAGATCGGGCTCGACTATGGCCGCCGGCCGGAGGGCTCCTCGTCGAAACTGTCGACCTATCGCGACGGCGCGAAGATCCTGTGGATGTTCGCCATGCTGATGAAGGAGACGCAGCCGCTGCGCTTTTTCGGCGCCTTCGCGGTGCTCTTCCTGGCATCGAGCCTGTTCCTGATGATGCCGGTGCTGATCGAGTTCGTCGAAACCGGCCTTGTCCCACGCATGCCGACCTGGGTGCTGTCGGTCGGCCTGCTGCTTCTGTCGATGTTGGCGGCGGTGACCGGGCTGATCCTCGATTCGGTATCACGCGGCCGGGCCGAGCAGAAGCGCATCTTCTATCTGTCGATGCCCTCCGGACGGGTCGAACGCGAACGCACAGGCGCGCCCTCGACCTTGAAGACCGGAGCGGGCAAGACCCCACGGGCGGCCTAGGCTCTGTTGTGAAGCGCCTCGTCCGCTTCATCTTTGCCGGCGGCGTCGGTTTCGTCGCCGACGCGGCGGCGCTGTGGCTTCTGCTGGCCTTCACGCAGCTTGGACCCTTCGTCGCACGTGTCGTCTCGATCGGCTTTGCGCTGTCCGTCACCTGGGCCATCAACCGCCACCTGACCTTCTCGCCGTCGAGCCGCGGCATCGCGCAAGAGGGCGCACGCTATGGCGGCGTCGGCATCGCCACCAGCATCGTCAATTACCTCGCCTATTGCGCCATCCTGATGGCGCTGCCGGCAATGCCGCCGCTGACGGCACTTGCCATCGCCTCGCTGGTCGCGATGGCGCTCTCCTTCCTCGGTTATTCCAGGCTGGTCTTCGATCGGTGAAGGGTGCGCCAAGCGAAGCGCGGCCCCATATAGTCTTGGTCGATATAGGTCTTGGGCCGATTGGCAGAAGGCGCCGAGTTCCATATATCGCTGTAGTCGATGCCTCGGCCCGAAAAGCGGAATCGATTTTCGGAAAGCACGATGGATAGATTCGAAGTGTTGGAGCGTACTTTGTGCGTCCAAATGGACGCACGTCGCTCCAAGTGCGCCGGAGAGCCGCCATGAAATTGAAAATCGCCGTCCAGATGGACCACATCTCCACCGTCTCGATTGCCGGCGACACCTCGTTTGCGCTGTCGCTGGAAGCGCAGCGCCGCGGTCACCAGCTGTTCCACTATACGCCCGACCGGCTGTCGCTGCGCGGCGGCAAGGTGTTTGCCCGCATCGAGGCAATGCAGGTCCGCGATGAGAAGGGCGATCACTATTCGCTCGGCGAAGAAGTGCACACCGACCTGTCGGAGATGGACGTCGTCCTGCTCAGGCAGGATCCGCCCTTCGACATGAACTACATCACCACGACGCACATACTCGAGCGTATCCATCCTAAGACGCTGGTGGTCAACGACCCGGCCTGGGTGCGCAACAGCCCGGAAAAGATCTTCGTCACCGAGTTTCCCGACCTGATGCCGGAAACGCTGATCACCAAGGATCCGCTAGAGGTCGCCGCCTTCCGCAAGGAGTTCGGCGACATCATCGTCAAGCCGCTCTACGGCAATGGCGGTGCCGGCATCTTCCATCTGCACGAGGCCGACCGCAATCTCGCCTCGCTGCTCGAGATGTTCGGCCAGATGTTCCGCGAGCCCTACATCGTGCAGCGTTATCTGAAGGACGTGCGCAAGGGCGACAAGCGTATCATCCTGATCGACGGCGAGCCGGTCGGCGCCATCAACCGGGTGCCGGCCGAGCATGATTCACGCTCCAACATGCATGTCGGCGGCCGCGCCGAAAAAACCGAACTGACGGCGCGCGAGCGCGAGATCTGCGCCCGCATCGGCCCGTCGCTGAAGGAGCGCGGTTTTATCCTCGTCGGCATCGACGTGATCGGCGACTACATGACCGAGATCAACGTGACGTCGCCGACCGGCGTGCGCGAGGTAAAACGCTTCGGCGGCGCCGATATTGCGAGCCTGTTCTGGGATGCGGTCGAGGGCAAGCGCAAGTAGCCTTCCCAGGCGCATTTCGAGCCCGCAACTCTGACGCAACTTCCTGGCAGCAATGGTATTTGTCTGTTCCCCTAATGTTCTTGCCTTGGCCGTAAATCTGTGGTTGTCTCTGGTGAAGCCGTTCGCGGCATGATCGCAGAGGCTTGGGCAAGCCTGCATCCGGGGTGAAAAAATGGTTGCGCGGGTCCGCACGGTCGCTTTCCAGGGCATCGAGGCCGTGCCGGTCGACGTGCAGGTGATGATCGCGCCGGGCAAGGTCAACATGCACATCGTCGGCCTCGCCGACAAGGCGGTGGCCGAAAGCCGCGAGCGGGTGCAGGCGGCGCTGCATGCGTCCGGCCTGTCGATGCCGTCGAAGAAGGTTACCGTCAATCTGGCGCCGGCCGACCTGCCCAAGGAAGGCAGCCATTACGACCTGCCGATCGCGCTCGGCCTGATGGCGGCGCTTGGCGCCATTCCGGGCGACATGCTGGCCGGCTATGTCGTGCTTGGCGAGCTGTCGCTCGACGGCACTATCGCCGCGGTGGCCGGCGCGCTGCCGGCGGCGATCGGCGCCAATGCCGAGGGCAAAGGCCTGATCTGCCCTTTCGCCTGCGGACCGGAAGCGGCCTGGGCCGGCAAGGATTTCGACATTCTGGCGCCGCGCAGCCTGATCGCCATCGCCAATCATTTTCGCGGCACGCAGGTTCTGTCGCGGCCGGAAGCCGGCATCCATGTCTCGGCGCGCGACCTGCCTGATCTGGCCGACATCAAGGGCCAGGAGACCGCCAAGCGGGCACTGGAAGTGGCGGCGGCCGGCGGCCACAACCTGCTGATGATCGGACCGCCGGGGTCGGGAAAATCGATGCTGGCGCAGCGGCTGCCGTCGATCCTGCCGCCGCTGGCGCCGAGGGAGTTGCTCGAAGTCTCGATGATCGCGTCGGTGGCCGGCGAACTCGGTGAGGGAAAACTGACCGACCGGCGGCCATTCCGCGCGCCGCACCATTCGGCTTCGATGGCGGCGATGGTCGGCGGTGGCCTGCGCGTGCGGCCGGGCGAGGCGTCGCTTGCCCATCACGGCGTGCTGTTCCTCGACGAGTTTCCCGAATTCTCGCCGCAGGCGCTCGATGCGCTGCGCCAGCCGCTGGAGACCGGCGACTGCATGATCGCCCGCGCCAATCATCGCGTCACCTATCCGGCGCGCATCCAACTGGTCGCGGCGATGAACCCGTGCCGCTGCGGCATGGCCGGCGAGCCGGGCTATCGCTGCCTGCGCGGCGACCGTTGCCGCACCGATTACCAGGCGCGCATTTCCGGCCCGCTGCTCGACCGCATCGACCTCAGGATCGAGGTGCCGGCGGTCTCGGCCAGCGATCTGATCCGGCCGGACCGGGCGGAGAAAAGTGCTGCGGTGGCGCTGCGCGTGGCCCGCGCCCGCACGATCCAGCGCGAGCGTTTCGAGCGGCACGGCGCGACCTCCGCCACCACCAACGCGCATTGCTCGCCCTCCGTCATCGAGGAGATCGCGATGCCGGATGCATCAGGCCTGGCGCTGCTCAGGGATGCCAGCGAGAAACTCGGCTTTTCCGCGCGGGCCTACCACCGCGTTTTGAAAGTGGCGCGGACGCTGGCCGATCTCGAGGCCAGCGAGACGGTCGGGCGCATTCATCTGGCCGAGGCGATTTCCTACCGCATGAGCTCGGAGCGAATGGCGCAGGCGGCGTGATACAAGGAGAGGCCGAGAACCGGCCCGGGAGATGGGATGCTCGACGCGACCTGGATAAGAAATATGCCACTAGACAGACCAACTCGATCCCCAGCGGTGGCTCTCGCCGTGGGTGCACTTGTCGCCGGTGCTGTCAGCCTTCTCGTCTTATTGCTCATTTGGTTAACCGGCTATGACGCCTGGTGGGTTCGTTCTGCGTGCGTTGGAACGGGCATTTTCTTTGGAAGTAAGGCTGCCCACCGACTGCTGAAGGAGAGGGCGTAGCCGTCGGCGCACTTCACGCAGGACCCACCCGGCCCTTTGGGCCACCCTCCCCTCAAGGGGGAGGGACGCTTCGCTCAGGCCTGCTCTTTCGCCTTCAGCTCCAATCGCCGCGCGTGCAGCACCGGCTCGGTGTAGCCGTTGGGCTGGACCCGGCCCTTGAAGACGAGGTCGCAGGCGGCGAGGAAGGCGATGGACTTGTCGAAGTCCGGCGCCATCGGCTGGTAGAGCGGGTCGCCTTCGTTCTGGCGGTCGACGATCGCTGCCATGCGCTTCATCGTCTCCATCACCTGATCCGAGGTGCAGACGCCATGATGCAGCCAGCTGGCGATATGCTGCGAGGAAATGCGCAGCGTGGCGCGGTCCTCCATCAAGCCGACATCGTTGATGTCAGGCACTTTCGAGCAGCCGACGCCCTGGTCGATCCAGCGCACAACATAGCCCAGAATGCCTTGGGCGTTGTTGTCGAGCTCCTTCTGGATGTCTGCCTGAGACCAGTTCGGCCGCACCGCGACCGGCACCGACAATATGTCGTCGAGCTTTGCCTTGGGCCGGCTCTTCAGCGCCACTTGGACGGCATGAACATCGACCTTGTGATAGTGAGTGGCGTGCAGCGTCGCCGCCGTCGGCGAAGGCACCCAGGCGGTGTTGGCGCCGGCCTTGGGGTGAGCGATCTTCTCCGCCAGCATCGCCGCCATCAGATCGGGCATCGCCCACATGCCCTTGCCGATCTGGGCGCGGCCGGCCAGCCCGCATTCCAGCCCGGTATCGACATTCCAGGCTTCGTAGGCGGCAATCCAGGCAGCCTGCTTCATGTCGCCCTTGCGGATCATCGGACCGGCTTCCATCGAGGTGTGGATCTCGTCGCCGGTGCGGTCGAGAAAGCCAGTGTTGATGAAGACGACGCGGTCTTTGGCGGCGCGGATCGCCTCCTTGAGGTTGACGGTAGTGCGCCGCTCCTCGTCCATGATGCCCATCTTGATGGTATTCGCCGGCATCGCCAGCAGCGCCTCGACGCGGTCGAAGATCTCTACGGCGAAGGCGACTTCCTCCGGCCCGTGCATCTTGGGCTTTACGACATACATCGAGCCGGCGCGGGAGTTTTGCCGGCGTCCGTTCGGCCCGACATCATGCAGCGCGATCAGCGCCGTCATCGTCGCATCCATGATGCCTTCCGGCACCTCGTTGCCGTCGCGGTCTGTGATCGCCGGATTGGTCATGAGGTGGCCGACGTTGCGGATCAGCATCAGCGAGCGGCCGGGCAGCGTCAGCGCGCCGCCATCGGGCGCGGTGTAAGAGCGGTCGGGATTGAGTTTTCGCGTAAACGTCTTGCCGCCCTTGGTGATCTCCTCGGCAAGGTCGCCCTTCATCAGGCCGAGCCAGTTGCGGTAGACCACGACCTTGTCCTGCGCATCGACTGCCGCGACCGAATCCTCGCAGTCCTGGATGGTGGTCAGCGCCGATTCCAGCACGACGTCGGCAATGCCGGCCGGATCGGTCTTGCCGATCTGATTGCTGCGGTCGATGACGATCTCGATATGCAGGCCATTCCCGGTGAGCAGGACGGCTTCGGGATTGTCGGCATCGCCGCGATAGCCGGCAAACTGTTTTGGGTCGGCAAGCGTGGTGGCGCCGGCGCCCTCGCCCAGCCGCAACATGCCGTGGGCAACCGAAAGCCCGTTCACCCCAGCCCATTTTCCCGAGGTGGCCGGCACCGACTCGTCGAGAAAACCCTTCGCCCAGGCAATGACCTTGGCGCCGCGCACGGGATTGAACTTCCCGCCCCTATCGGCGCCGTCGGTCTCGGGGATAGCGTCGGTGCCGTAGAGCGCGTCATAGAGCGAGCCCCAGCGCGCGTTGGCGGCGTTCAGCGCATAGCGCGCGTTCATCACCGGCACCACCAGCTGCGGCCCGGCAACCACCGAGATTTCCGGGTCGACATTTTCCGTCGCGACGGAGAAGGCCGGCCCCTCCGGCACGAGATAGCCGATCTCCTTGAGGAACGCCTTGTAGGCTTCCATGTCGCTGGGCGCGCCATTGTCGCGATACCAGCGGTCGATCTGATCCTGCAGGGCATCGCGCTTTTCCAGCAGCGCCCGGTTCTTCGGCGAAAGATCGTGCACGATGGCCGAGAAGCCGGTCCAGAAGGCGTTGGCGGCAATGCCGGTGCCCCGCAGCGCCTCGTTCACGACGAAATCATAAAGCTCGCGGGCAATCCGCAATCCGGCGATTTCGACGCGATCGGTCATCAGGGCTTCTCCAAGATGAAAGGCTTTGGCCGGGCCTTTGGCATGTCAGGGTAGCACGGTCAATTCAGCTTAGGGTGAAGGGGTGGATTTTGGGGGCGGCGAAGCTGCCAATCTCCCCCCTTGAGGGGGAGATGGCCGGCAGGCCAGAGGGGGTCGGTCCGACCGGGCTCGGCCTCCTGCGACAGAAGGAAGTAGCGCTGCACGCGCGGCGACCCCCTCTGTCGCCTTCGGCGACATCTCCCCCTCGAGGGGGGAGATTACGCGCTTACACCGCAATCCTTGGCCTTCCCGACGCCACCGCCACTACATGCGCCTCGATGAACATGCGCTGCGCTTCGACGGTCGAGACGCGGAATTCGGTGGCGACCTCGATCTCGGCGCTGTCGGTGCCGGCGTCCCTGGCCCGCCCGGCGGCAATGGCGCGGACGTCGGTTTCCGCCGCCGCGATCGCCGCCGCCTCGTCATTGAAATCGCGCACGGTTTCGCCTGAGGCGACGCGAAACAGGCCTTCCTTGGGCTGGCTGACGCGCGCTTCCGCCGAGACCCTGACCTGGCCGACGACGGCGCCGAGCGCGTTGGCGACGTCGGTATCCTCCGGCACCACGCAGCCATTGCCGACCAGCGGTGGCAGCCCGGCATAGTGCAGCGGCGCCGAAGCGCCGAGGCCGATGACCGGACGGTCGAGCGCGACGCTGAGACGGGCGATGCCGGGATGGGAATCGACGGCGCGCTGGACCAGCGCATGGGCGACGGTCGCCGCGCCATCGAGCCCGTCCTCGGCAAAGGCGGTTTCGAGAATGACTTCCGCTGACAGGCGAGTCAGTGTGGTCAGCACCCGTTCCGAAATCGCCTCCGGCGAGGCGGCTATTGATTGCCCGCGGCCGTCGCGCTTGCGGGCGAACAGCTCGGCGCCGAGCCGGGCCGTTGCCGCATCCCAATTCGCCTGCTTGCCCAGCACATGGGCGGCATCCGACGGCGTGAAGCCGGCGACATGCACCAGCCCGCGCGACACCAGCCGGTTCAAGGTGGCGTTCTGCGCGTTTGAGGTCAAAAGCCTGTCGACGGCGAGCGGCACAGCGCCGATCAGCTCGTAAAGCTTGGCTTCGGCACCGGTCAGGCCGGCAGCCAGCCGCTCCGGCACGCCGGTCCTGATCGCCAGGCGGCCATCCATGCGGCCGGGGTTCTGTGCCCGCAGCTGACGTTCGAGCTCTGATGTGACCGCTTCGCCATGCATCATGCCGGCCAGCGCCAGCGGCACCAGGCGGCGCGGCCCGAGCAGGATTCTTGGGTTGAGCGCGCCATCCTCCAGCGCCACTTCGGAATCGCCGCCGAGCCCAAAAGTGCGCATGGCGACGGCCTCGACCATGGTGCGGAAGCCGCCGACGGTGGCGCCTTCCGGATCGAGCCTGGGGCGGCCCCCGTCGAGCACAGCGACATCGGTGGTGGTGCCGCCGATGTCGGAGACGACTGCATTGTCGAGGCCGGTCATGTGGCGGGCGCCAACCAGGCTGGCGGCCGGACCTGAAAGAATCGTCTCGATCGGTCGCTGGCGGGCGAAGGCCGCCGAGACCAGGGCGCCATCGCCGCGCACCACCATCAGCGGTGCGGCGATCTTGCGCGCGACAAGAAAACCTTCAGTCGCGGCCACCAGCCGGTCGATCATCGAGATCAGCCGGGCGTTGAGCAGCGTCGTCAGCGCCCGGCGCGGACCGCCGAGCTTGGCCGAAAGCTCGTGGCTGGCGGTGACCGGCAGGCCGGTCTTTTCGCGGATCAGATCGCGAGCGGCGAGTTCATGCGCCGGGTTGCGGGTGGCGAAATAGGCGCAGACGGCAAAGCCGGACACCGAGGCGCCGAGTTCCGGCAGCGCCGCCTCCAGCCCGGACAGGTCGAGTTTTGCCGCATTGCCGTGGACATCATGGCCACCGGGGCAGAACACGACAGGGTCGGTGCCGAGTGCGGCCTTCAGCCCGTCGCGGGCAAGATCGCCTTCGGAAAAGCCGATCATCACCAGCGCCACGCGCCCGCCCTGGCCCTCGACGAGCGCATTGGTGGCAAGCGTCGTCGACATCGACACCAGTTTGATCGCGGCCGGGTCGGTGCCGGATTTTTGCAGCACCGCATCGACCGCGCTCGATATGCCGACCGCGAGGTCGTGGCGCGTGGTCAGCGCCTTGGCCTTGGCCAGCACTTTTCCGCTTGGGCCGCCGGCCTCCGACCACAGCACGGCGTCGGTATAGGTGCCGCCGGTGTCGATGCCGAGGAACAGGGGGGAGGATTTGGTCTTGGCGGTCATATTTTTGGCAGGTCCGGGGATTTTCGTCTCCGCCCCTTAGCCGATACGGAACGGCGGATAAAGCCGCGAGCGCTGGGCCAAGCGCCTAATCTCCCCCCTTGAGGGGGAGATGTCGCCGAAGGCGACAGAGGGGGGCGCTTCGCGTGAAGTGCCAAGCTCTTATAGGGCGAAAGAAGAAGTCGGCGCTCCACGCGACACGACCCCCTCTGGCCTGCCGGCCATCTCCCCCTCAAGGGGGGAGATTCCAGCGTCAACTACCCCACAAACCCCACGCGCTTGTGGCTGCCGTCGCAGAACGGCTTGTTGGCCGAATGGCCGCAGCGGCAGAGGAAGGTGCGTGTGGTGCGGTCGACCGTGTGGCCGGTGCCGGTGACGATCTCGAGATTGCCTTCGAGCTTGAGCGGGCCGTTGGTCGTCGGCGTCACCGTCAGCGGGCCATTCCGCGCGTCCAGCGCCGGCGTGTCCTTCAGCGCCGGCTCGCCGGTGGCGGCAAAGCCTGATTTGTTGTGGCTGCCGTCGCAAAATGGCTTGTTTTCCGAGGCGCCGCAGCGGCAGAGCGTGGCGCGGAAAAACGTCTCGTCGCCCAGCACGATCTCGGCATGCAGCGCCAGCGGGCCGTTTTCCCGGATGCGCACGGTGTTGACCACCGGCGGCTGTTCCTGCGGCCCGCCATCCTTCCTGATGTAGGTGATGGCGCCCGATGGGCAGCTTTCGGCGATCGCCACGATCTTCTCGACGCTGGCCGCCTCGGGATGTATCCAGTGGCCCTTCGCGTTGGGCACGAAGACATGCGGATCGCCAAGCACGCAATTGCGCGAATGGATGCAGCGTTTTCCCGAAAAGCCGACATCGATCTTTTCGCCTTCGACCGTGCCTGCCATGGGTGGGGTCTCCTGGGTTGCAGATAGGCTAGGGCCGCCGCGAAGGGCGTCAAGTAGCGATCTCCCCCCTCGTGGGGGAGATCGGCTGTCACGGCACCAGATCGATTTCCTCGGTCTCGCCGCCGCTGCAGGTGTAGCAGCAATCGTCGCATTTTTCGGTGTTGCCGGGGCCGACGCCCCAATAGGTGCCCTCGTCGCCGTCGACCCAGGCGCCGTAGCAGATCGATTCGCCGTCATTGCAGGACAGCGGGATCGACTTGGTCTCGCCGTCGTTGAGATAATAGTCCTGATCGTTGCCCGGCCAGATATAATCACGGTCCTGGCTGTAGAGCTCGACGCGCATGGCGTTGGGATGGCTGTTCTTGATGGCGAAGGTGACGTCGCCGGCATGCGCGGCAGGCGCGAACAGAACGGCAAGACAGAGCGCAACGGCTATGCGCCGCGCGAAAGCGTAAGACAACATGATGATTCCCCCCGGAATGAAACGGCCTGCTCGGCCGCGAGGGGAGCATGGCATGGCGCGTGGAGAGGAGGAAGGGGGTGGTAATCTTCGCTTGGCGAAATGCGTGAGGCTCAATCGCCCATCTTCAGCGCCTGAATAAACGCCTCCTGCGGGATATCCACCTTGCCGAACTGGCGCATCCGCTTCTTGCCCTCTTTCTGCTTGTCGAGCAGCTTGCGCTTGCGCGAGACGTCGCCGCCGTAGCATTTGGCCGTGACGTCCTTGCGCAGCGCCGAGATCGTCTCGCGGGCGATGACCTTGCCGCCGATGGCGGCCTGGATCGGGATCTTGAACAGATGGTTCGGGATCAGCTCCTTGAGCTTCTCGCACATCAGCCGGCCGCGCTTTTCCGCTGCCGTGCGGTGGACCAGCATCGACAGCGCGTCGACAGGCTCCTCGTTGACCAGGATCGACATCTTCACCAGGTCGCCCTCGCGATAGTCGGTCAGGTGATAGTCGAAGGAGGCGTAGCCCTTGGAGATCGACTTCAGCCGGTCGTAGAAGTCGAAGACGACCTCGTTGAGCGGCAGGTCGTAAGTAAGCATGGCGCGCTTGCCGACATAGGACAGATCGGCCTGGATGCCGCGCCGGTCCTGGCACAGCTTTAGGATGCCGCCGAGATACTCGTCCGGGGTGAGGATGGTGGCGCGGATCCACGGCTCCTCGATGGCCTGGATTTTGACCACGTCGGGCATGTCGGCCGGGTTGTGCAGTTCCTTCGTCGTGCCGTCGTTCAGCAGCAGCCGGTAGACGACCGAAGGCGCGGTGGCGATGAGGTCGAGGTTGAACTCGCGCTCCAGCCGCTCCTGGATGATCTCGAGATGCAGCAGGCCAAGGAAGCCGCAGCGATAGCCGAAGCCGAGCGCCGCACTGGTTTCCATTTCAAAGGAGAAGGAAGCGTCGTTGAGGCGCAGTTTGCCGACCGCGGCGCGCAGATCCTCGAAATCGGCGGCGTCGACCGGAAACAGGCCGCAGAACACCACCGGCTGCGCCGGCTTGAAGCCGGGCAGGGCCTTCGCCGTCTGGCGCTTGTCCTCGGTGATGGTATCGCCGACGCGGGTGTCGGCGACTTCCTTGATCGAGCCGGTGAAGAAGCCGAACTCGCCGGGGCCGAGCTCGTCGACATTGATGCGGGCAGGGGTGAAGACGCCGGTGCGCTCGACCAGGTACTTGGCGCCGGTGCCCATCATGCGGATGGTCTGGCCCTTCTTCAGCACGCCGTCGATGACGCGGACCAGCACGATGACGCCGAGATAGGCGTCGTACCAGCTGTCGACCAGCATTGCCTTCAGCGGTGCCGCGATGTCGCCCTCGCGCGGCGGCGGCAATTCGTTGACGATAGCCTCCAGCACGTCGGGAATGCCGAGCCCCGTCTTGGCCGAGATCAGCACGGCGTTGGAGGCATCGATGCCGATCACCTCCTCGACCTGCTCGCGGATGCGCTCGGGCTCGGCGGCCGGCAGGTCGACCTTGTTCAGCACCACGACGATCTCGTGGTTGTTGTCGATCGCCTGGTAGACATTGGCCAGCGTCTGCGCCTCGACGCCTTGCGAGGCATCGACGACCAGCAGCGAGCCCTCGCAGGCGGCCAGCGACCGCGACACTTCGTAGGCGAAGTCGACATGGCCGGGCGTGTCGATCAGGTTGAGGATATAGTCCTCGCCATTGTTGGCGCGGTATTTCAGCCTGACGGTCTGCGCCTTGATGGTGATGCCGCGCTCGCGCTCGATATCCATCGAGTCCAGCACCTGCTCCTTCATGTCGCGCAGCTCCAGCCCGCCGGTGGACTGGATCAGCCGGTCGGCAAGCGTGGATTTGCCATGGTCGATATGGGCGACGATGGAGAAATTGCGGATGTTCTTGATCGGCGTTGTCATGATGGGGCGGCTTTAGCAGGGGCAGCTTGCCCGGGCAAGCGGCCGGGCGGTGGGCAATCGCTTGTGGTTTGCGCTGCCCTCATCGCCCTGCCCTCCAGAGTTTGTGTTTGGCGAAAGCCGAAGCGACATCTGATCTCCCCCCCTTGCGGGGGAGATGTCCGGCAGGACAGAGGGGGGTTGGAAGGATCGCCAACTTTTGACTTCAGCCATTCCCAACCAAGATCAGCCTGAGGGCGCGACTATAATTGGTTGACAGGCCGGAGGGACAGCACCCCCCTCTGCCCTGCCGGGCATCTCCCCCGCAAGGGGGGAGATCGGCAGCTTCGCCGACGGCACCTACCCCCCGGGAGCAACCTCGTTAAACTTTGATCCATCCCGTTAGAGCATAGTTCGCGCCCTGCGTGATAGGGCACACCCCGTCACCGTTTGGGGGAACCAAGACATGCTGCAAGCAGGACGTCATTTTCTCAACTCCGAGAGCGGCTCCCTTGCGCCGATACTCGCCATCGCGCTTATCCCGATGATTGCCACCCTTGGCTTTTCGCTCGACTACAACTCGGCCGTTTCGACCAAGGCATCGATGCAGAACGCGCTCGATGCCGCGACCCTGTCGATTACGACGCTGCCGACGGACACGTCGTTGGCGGACCGTCAGATTAAGCTGCAGGAGTCATTTGCCGCCAATAGCGGGCAAGGCACTGCCAAACTCGACGGCTTCGTCGTCGCCGCCGACGGCACTGCCACCATCAACGCTTCGGCCGGCTTCGCCATGCCGACCAATTTCATGCAGATCGCCCACGTCCCAACGGTGCAGATCGGGGTTGCCTCGGCGGTAGTAAAGAGACCGGCGCTGGTGGAGGCCACGTTCAAGGTCAACAAGATCTCGGGCTATTGGGACAAGACGATGACGCTGTACGGCACCAAGTTCGGTGAGACGCTGGCCAACAAGCTGATGAAGATCTCCTACGTACACAACAGGTATGGCGATCCGAAAGGCTATGGAACGGCCAATGTGTATAAGATCAACGGATCGACAGAGACGCTGGCCCAGAAACAAGTATGCACGACCACCACGGTGACCAGCTTCTACGGCTTGCCCACCACCACGATCACCCAGACGAGCGGCAACACCAAATATGCGACCACCTGCGTCAACAC